>NZ_CAXAQM010000002.1:0-389469 GCF_963970525.1 Pseudomonas sp. EA_65y_Pfl1_P113 | reverse complement strand
TGAGCGGTTGCCGCATGCATCCACGGCAGAAGACTACGAAGCGTTGTTACCGTGGAACTGCTCACCGGAAATGCCACGGTAAACGGAAACCGTACCTGATTGTAGGTGTGCTTGGTGGATCGCTTACGTTTGATCTCGAGAAGCATCCTGATGCGGACTCTCATTGTCGGTGGTGGTTGCATCACCATGGAGTTTTCATCGATTTTTGACGGCCTAGTCAGTCAGAAAACTCCAGCCAATCGCGGGATCTTCCTCTGAGGGGCCGCGATGAAAATATTAGAAAATTTATCGTTTCTAAAATAGCAAAGAAAGGTGCTGCTTTTTCAAGTTTGATTGCAGTGTCTTGAACGTTATGAGTACGGAGCCCAAGAGAAGTGTGTGCTTTTGGAGGACGGTATGATGAACAACTTTGATGTCGTCCCTTACGCAACAAGGCGACGCCCCAATATTATAAAGTCTTGGACTATAATGCGCGCAAGTTGCGACGCAAGACAGCGATGAAGTAGTTTATGAACAGTTTTGGAGTGGCCAAGCAATATTTATGCAGTCGTTGACGTGATCCATCGGACTGCCTCGACTCCAATTGCTATCAATGAAGCAGTTGCCGTAGTTGAGCACCTTTATGCGGGAGGCGAGGGCGGCCTGGACTACTGGAATATCGCCACAGCAATATTCACTCTTCTCAATGCGACAGGTGTCGGATTGATCGAAGATTCAGCAAGACACGGTGGCGCTGCAGTCAGTGTGTTTTAGTCGTAATTCAGATCCCTCAAGTACATCTTGCCCGGTAATGCCGAGCGGAGCTTTATGAAGCTGATTGTCGAAAACGCCATGAATACGGTATTCCGGCCCCATCTGTTGGGCCAGAGATGGCGGAAATAATTCAGGGACTTGCCGTGGGAGTCAAAATGGGAGTGAGGAAGACTTAGTTGGATTCGACGGTAGGGATACATCCCACGTTGGCTGAAGAGTTCGTGACTACGAAAAAATTCAGTGGTGAGTTGAGGCACTGAATAGATACGCCTGATTATGCGATTTACGGCCGAAAGGATTGCGGTTATTGCCAGAAGGCGGTCCAGCTATGCCTTGAAGAGTGGGTAAGTTTTTTGTTCATCACTATGACTGCTAAAGGGATCAGCGAGGAGGTCTTGGCCAGAAAAAATTGGGGGCAATGTGCGTGCTGTTCCGCAAGTCCGCACCGAGCTTCTTACGGGTCACTATCAGCCAGCGGGCGGTCAGCGGCAGGGCCCAACCGCCGCAAATTGCCGCCTACGTACCGAGTAGCGGGCGTTCTGTTTCCAGGTCGGGCAGAAATCCCATGAAGCGCCCCATCATCACCACGCTGTCGGCGCTGCTCCGGCGGGCAGCTTCGGCCAGGCCGACGACGTTTTCGCTCTGCCCGGTCAACGTAAGCGTCCGAGCTACACCGCCTTACAACTCAAACCTTAATCCGTTTCAACCACTGGTTCACGCGCTCGCACTCAAATGCCGCAGGATCAAAAACATCGCCATGCCATTCAACCATGGCGTCATGCTCTGGATGATTGGGGTTGCCCATCGCCTCCAGAAACTCCTCGTAACCAGGCCCGCCACCCACGTCTTCCGGTGGGCAAGCATTGGCGCCGTCGATGCAATACGGCACCTGAGGACAGGCAATAGCGGGTAGCGTTTTTTCGACCTTGATACTGTGATGCCAACTGTCACCAAAGTCGTAGAGATAATTAAATGTCCGCTTTCCGTTCAGCGCCTTGATCAGCGTTTTACGGGCTTCCGGGTTTACCGTCGGCCCCCAGCCATCAGGGTCGGGCATGCCGTAATTCTCACCGGCAATTTCAAACTCATGCAGATGGCTATCACTCCAGCCCATCACGACCTGGATGACATGGTGCAATTTTCCCAAGGTGATGTTTTCAGGCACCGCGAACCGACGCCAAATCTTCGGAGTGATCCACTTCAGCTCGATGTGCAGCAGCAACAGGTCGGGCGCGGGTTTGGGTAAACGGACAGTTTTAACCATGAATCAGGCGGCCTCACAGTGTTCAGTGTGGTTCAAGGATATGTTCCAGGGTAGCAACTCGCTCACCCGATTGATCGGGTGCTCGGCAATGTGTTCAAGCACGGAGGTCAGATAGGCCTGTGGGTTTAACCCGTTTAGCTTGGCAGTACCCACCAGGCTGTAAATCGCTGCGGCTCGTTCTCCGCCGGCATCGGAACCGGCAAACAGGTAGTTTTTGCGGCCCAGCGCGACGGCGCGTAGCGCCCGTTCGGCAGCGTTGTTGTCGATTTCGATTCGGCCGTCATCGCAGTAGCGCATTAAGGCCTGCCACCGGTTGAGGGCATAGAGGATTGCACCGCCCAATGCCGACTTTTTCGACAATTGAGTCAGCGTCTGATTGAGCCATGCGTGCAGGTGTTCCAGCAGCGGACTGGCCCGGCTTTGCCGAATCGCTTTGCGTTGGTCGGGCGGTTGCCCTCGAATTTCGCTCTCGATGGCATACAGGGCCGCAATCCGTTGCAGCGCCTCGGCGGCAAGGGGTGAAGCCTGGTCTTTGTAGACATCGTAAAACTTGCGTCGGGCATGAGCCCAGCAGGCGGCTTCCTCAATAGTGCCTGTCGCATACAGTTGAGCAAAACCGGCGTAGCCGTCAGCCTGCAAGATCCCGCTGAAACTCTTGAGATGAGCGCGCGGATGTTGCCCCTTGCGATCCGGCGAGTAGGCAAACCAGACCGCCGCCGGTGTCGAGTCACCCGCAGGTCGGTCGTCGCGCACGTATGTCCACAGGCGAGCCGTTTTGGTCTTGCCGTTGCCCGGCGCGAGTACGCCAATCGGCGTGTCGTCGGCATGGACTTTGTGACCGCTCATGACGTGGTGCTCAAGCGCGTTGACCAGTGGCCTGAGCAATTGGCTGCTCTGGCCCACCCAGTCGGCCAGGGTTGAGCGCTCCAGTTCCACGCCCTCACGGGCGTAGATTTCGGACTGCCGATAAAGTGGCAAATGGTCAACAAACTTGGAGACCAGCACGTGGGCCAGTAGCCCAGGGCCTGCAAGGCCTCGGGCTATCGGGCGACTCGGTGCCGGCACCTGATCGATGTGCTCGCAGCAGCGGCAAACCAGCTTCGGGCGAACATGGCGGATCACTTTGAAACGTGCCGGAACGTACTCCAGGACTTCGGACACATCCTCACCCAAATGGCGAAGCTTCCCACCGCAGCCGGTGCATTGCGACTCAGGCTGATGGACGTAAGTTTCGCGAGGCAGGTGTTCAGGTAACGGCTTGCGCCGAGAGACAGGGCGAGGTGGCGGTTCGGTTGGCGGCGTCAGTTCAGTCTGGCTGACTTGCAACTCTTCAAGACTCAGTTGGAGCTGATCGATCATCGCGTCCAGTTGTTCGGAGCTGCGACCGAACTGCATACGACGCAGCTTGGCGATCATCATTTTCAACCGTTCAATCTCTGCCCGTTGGGCAGAGACCAGAGCCTTCAAGGGTTGAAGATCGTTAGGCAAGGAGTCGGTCGCAAGAGTCATGACCGAATGTTACTTGGGATTTTTTCAGCGTGGCAAGTCAGACCGCGAGGACGGGTGCTGTACGAATTGGCCTGCGCCAATCAATGCCTTCCAACAGCATCGACAACTGCGCGGTCGTCAGCGACACGCTGCCGCTGGTTGCTTGCGGCCAGACAAAGCGTCCCTGTTCAAGTCGCTTGCAGAACAGGCACAAACCGTCGCCATCCCACCACAACAACTTGATCCGGTCACCGCGCCGTCCGCGAAAGGCGAAGATCTGACCGGAGAACGGGTCGGCTTCCAGCTGTGTCTGCACCAGTGCCGCTAAACCATCGAAGCCACGACGCATGTCGGTGACGCCTGCGGCGATCCAGATACGGGTTCCAGCGGGCGGGGCAATCATCGCAATAACTGCTGCAAGACGAATTGCAGCGTCTGCGGATCGGGCGCGCCCGTGATACGCAGCTTGGCTTTTCCGACCTCAACTGCGATCTCGGAATGACACTCCGCCTGTGGCTGGACGACCTGTGGCAGATCGATTGGCGCCTCGATCATCTGAACTGGCAAGAGCGTTACACCCTGGCTAACCGGGCCGAATAACCCCTCCTGGTACTGTTGCCGCCAGCGAAATACCAGGTTGGCATTGACGTCATGTTCGCGAGCGATCAACGACACGGAGGCGCCGGGCTGGAAGGTGGCTTCGACGACTCGGCGTTTAAAGTCGAGCGGGAAGTTGGGGCGGCGACCGGTTCGACGGGCTGGGGCAACTGTATCCAAGATAGTGTCCACTAAAAATGGTGTCCACTATCTTGGCTAATTTGGAGGGTTGTCAGGAGAGGGTGCAGGGCGGACGGTTACCGGTCAACTTGATCCATAACGGTAATGTCGTCGCCTGGCGTATCCGTCGCACGATCTGCTCAATCCGGTCGGTGTCGCGCTCCAGCACGTTGGCGCCCTTGGCAGCCTCTTCGCCATCAGGTGCGCCAATGTTCAGTTCCAGCGCGCGCAACCCGGCGTGCTCGATCTGTTGGGCAAAATTGGCGCACTGCTCAAGGTCGCTGAGGATCAGGGTCGGTATGACATAGGCATCCTGGCTTTCGGCTTGACGATCCAGCTGGGCGCGTTGGCGCCGACATAAGGGCAGTGGATTTCGCCCCTCATCTTTCCGGCAAAGAAACCAAATGGCACAGGACGCCAAAGCCAGCACAACTCCAGATTATCCTCGCGCGTGCGGGAGAGGGCGGGACGTCTTGTTGGTGGGGACTCATTTCGAGATTATCCAGCAATGGAGACCGTCAGCTTGATGGCAATGCTCCGATTGGCTATTGGTAGAACCCAGTAGGTTGTATTGGATTAATTCCAATTGAGATATCCAAAAAGCAAGTCCAGAATTGAGTCCATTCTTACTTAAGGAATAAAATAAACCTCTTAGATTTCAATGGGTCGGACGCTAGATGCGAGTCTCGTTTCGTGCTCCAATCTACTGATTTTCGTATATCGTCAATCTGTCGTCACTCGCCAAGCGTTTTGCCGTAGATGATCTAAATAGTCAGCCCATCGTTGAGCCGCTTCCCGGCGTTGCGCTAGCAGTTGCGCACGCGCATAAACAGCCCCTAGTGCACCTGGCATTCTGTGGGATAACGATAGTTCGAGCACAATTGGATCGATGCCCAAGTGCTCGTGTGCGATGGTTCTGTAGGTCGCGCGAAAGCCGTGAGCAGTGATGTCGTACTCCGGCCAAATACGCTGAAAGGACTTGAGCATGGAGGTCGGGTTTATGGGACGTCCAGGATAGACCGGCGAGACGAACACCCAGCCTTTGCCTTCCTCATCCACCACGCGGGTTTTATGTAGCTCGCGTAACAGAACCAAGGCTTGTTCAGGCAACGGCACGATGTGTTTGCTCTTGTCCAGATGCTTGGTCTTGCTCACCACATAACGCCAATCGGCGCCCACCAAGTCGACATCTTCCCAGCGCATCTGCACCAGTTCGCCTGGTCGGACCGGCAACATGACCAGCAGACGCATTGCTGTGGCAACGCTGCCCTCGTTGCAGTCATCAAGGCGTAGAAGAAACCTGCCCAGGTCGGATGGCCTTTCGATCGCCGGGTTGCTGGTCACGATGTGGCGAATCTTCAACTCCTCGATATTACTGAGCGCCACATTGCGCTCCACCCAGCCGCGACCTTCGGCAAAGCCCAGAACGGCACGTATGATAGTGCGCACGCGCCGGGCCATGGCCATGGTGCGCTGGCGGCGCAACTCAGTGATGATCGTAGTGATGTGCTCCAACTTGATCTCGCTGATCGGTTTTTTGCCAATGGCTGGCAAGATGTGGTTGTTCAGTGCTCCGGTAAAGCCCGAGATGGATTTTGTCACCAGTTCGGCAGACTTGAATGCCAACCATTGCTCGGCCACGTAAGCGAAGGTGCGCTCTTCATTGAGCAACTGTGCCTCGATCTTGGCGGTCTTGGCCTTGAGCGGAGCGGTGTGGTTAGCCACGTCGCGGCGTGCGCCGCGGGCAATGTCGCGCGCCTCCTTGAGGCTAATGTCGGGGTAAGCGCCGATGGAGAAGCGGTTTTCCTTCCCATGCAGCCGATACTTCAATCGCCAAACCTTGGAAGGGGATTTGCCGACCTTGCTCGACGCCCTGACCTCCAAGTAGAGGCCAGGAACTTCGCCATCGGCGTGTTTACCTGGTTCGGTCAGAGAGCGGATCAAGGCATCGCTGAGTTTTCGTTTGAAAACAACCACATTATCTGGGGGCATCGATGGGGGCATCCTTTTTAAGGAACCGAAATTTGCCCCCAATTATGCCCCCATGAGTCGTGGAATCCATTGGATTTAGACAGGCGGCAGTGGACTAAAAATATCAATAAGCAGTTGTTATAAAAGGACTTTATGGAATCCAGTGGAATCCCATTACAGGCTATCGGGGTCCCCAAAAAACATCTGAATCCGCGACCGCAACCAGCGCTCGCCCGGGTCATTATCCTGTGATCCACGCCACGCCATATGCAACTCAAAGCTACGCACCGGCAATGGCGGGTCTTCCGCACGCAACCCTCCCGCCGAGGTCAACGCCTCGGCCGCGTAGTCCGGCACGGTCGCGAGGATGTCCGTGCCCGCGAGCAAGGTGCCCAGGCCGTTGAATTGCGGCACCGCCAATACCACGTGGCGCTTGCGGTCGAGTTTTTCCAGTTCTTCATCAATGAACCCGCTCAAGTCACCGGCAAATGACACCAGCGCGTGGGGGCGGGCGCAGAAGTCGTCCAGGCTCAGCGAACCCGGTACGCTGTCGGCGCGCAGCAGTTTCGGCAGGCTGCGGCGCAATACTTTGCGCTTGGCGTTAGCCGGCAAGTCGGCGGTGTAGCTGACGCCGATGGAGATTTCGCCGGAGGCCAGCAGGCCGGGCATCAGGATGTAATTGACGCGACGCACGACCAGCACGATGCCGGGTGACTCCGCGCGCAAGCGTTTAAGCAGTTGAGGCAGCAGGGCGAACTCGACGTCGTCGGACAGGCCGATGCGGAACACTGCGGTGCTGGTGGCCGGGTCGAATTCAGCGGCGCGGCTGACCGCGGTGGAAATGGAGTCCAGGGCCGGGGAGAGCAGGGCGAAGATTTCTACCGCTCGGGCCGACGGTTCCATGCTGCGTCCGGTGCGCACGAACAGCGGGTCATCAAACAGCCCGCGCAGGCGTGACAACGCCGCGCTGATGGCTGGCTGGCCGAGGAACAGTTTCTCGGCGGCGCGGGTCACACTGCGCTCATGCATCAAGGTTTCGAATACGATCAAGAGGTTAAGGTCGACACGACGCAGGTCGTTACGGTTCATCTTGTGTCCTGGAAGAGTCAGCTGACTTGACGAGAGCGGGCATATAACAACAATGGCCAGCACGAATCTTACGGGGAAAGGCTGTTATTCTGCACAGGAAAATTGAGTTTTCTTACAAGAGCTGAGGTCTATTCCTCAGACGCTGAATCAATGACAGACATGTCGACTATTAATGGCGACCGGTGGCCTTACCCGTAAAGCCCAGATAGAGTTCATGGCATTAGAGGTTACTTTGACGAGGTTTGCGATGTCCCGCACGATCCGTTTTCACAAGTTTGGTCCGGCCGAGGTGCTCAAATGCGAAGAGCATGCAGCCGCGCAGCCCGCACCGGGCGAAGTGCAGGTGCGTGTCGAAGCGATTGGCATCAGTTGGTATGACATTTTGTGGCGCCAGAACCTGGCGTCTTCCCATGCAAGATTACCGTCCGGTCTTGGCCATGAAATGGCCGGGGTGGTGGTCGCCGTAGGCGATTGCGTGGATGACTTCGCAGTGGGCGATAAAGTCGCCAGTTTTCCGGCCGAGAGCCCCAATGACTACCCGGTCTATGGTGAGCAGATCGTCCTGCCCCGTTCGGCCCTGACCCGGTACCCGGATCTCTTGAGCCCTATTGAAGCGAGCGTGCACTACACGCCGCTGTTGATCGCCTACTTCGCCTACGTGGACTTGGCACGGGTCAAGCCCGGGCAATTTGCCTTGGTGACTGACGCCAGCCACTGCGCCGGTCCGTCCTTTGTACAGCTGGGCAAGGCCCTTGGGGTGCGGGTGATTGCCGCTACCAAGGACAGCGCGGAGCGTGAGTATCTGCTGTCGCTCGGTGCGGAAAAGGTCATCGTCACCGAAGAGCAAGACCTGCTGATGCAAATCAACAAGTTCACCGACAACCGCGGTGTCGACGTGGTGTTCGACGGTTTGGGTGGCCCGCAGATGTCCTTGCTCGGTGACGTACTGGCACCCCGTGGCAGCCTGGTGCTGTATGGGTTGCAGGGCGGTAACCAGACGCCCTTCCCGGCGTGCGCGGCGTTCCAGAAGAACATTCAGTTTTTTGTGCACTGCATCGGTAACTTCACTGGCAAACCGGAGCTGGGCATCATTCAGGACCACGTAGCCTTGCAACGGGCGTTGCGCGATATCAACCAACTGACAGCCGACCGCGTGCTGGTGCCGTTGAAAACGACCGTGTTCCCGTTCAATCAGTTCGTGGAAGCGCACCGATACATGGACGAATGCCCGTGCCGCGAGCGTGTTGCGTTGCAGGTCGAAGCTGTTTAGTACGTAGGAAGGTTCTCAAACGCGTCTTCCTAGCACTTGGCGCATGGGGCAAATGCGCCATTTGACAGGGCTTAAACTGTATCCCCCCCTTCAGGTGCCTGCTGGCACTTTAACCCCTGAATCCTGACTTTTTCGCTGACGCCGCCCTGAATTCCAGTGCGGCGTCTTTGTGTGCGCGTGAGTTTGGGCTGGCGGTTGCTCATCTGCACTGGTTTTCGCCAGGGTTCTGTATCTATTAATCATTATTCCAGCACTGATAATTGCGTCTTCACTTTCATCTCAAGGACTGAGCAATGATTGAATATCTGACACTACGGTTGCGAGCGCCTGAAACTAATGTCGCGGCGTTCACATGGCTTGAGGGAAATAGGTGCACTCATGAAAAGTTTCGTGCCCATGAGTGGGGAAGTTGGTTGGCGCGCGTGTCGGAAAGTTCTTTTAATAGTCGGTTAACGGCGTGTAAGAGCCTGTCGGAAAGTTCCTAGGACTGTGATCGGAGTTGTTTTGGCCCAATAGATCCAGAGGTTTACGCGCTTGCAGGTCTTGGGCTTTGCCCTCGGATACTCGTGTCGTTGTGTTGCACGGTGCTAGTGTCTAGTCATCGGCGTACAAAGCTGTACGCGAATTTCCTACAGACGCAATCGGTCGAGCAAACACTGTCAGCAGTTGCTTGAAACTAATATTTCAACTCAGGTAGTAAAACGATGAGCACTATTCACGAACAAGCTATGAACTATGTTTACCAACAAGTTCTGCAGCGGTTGATCGGGCACTTTACTCGCGCAGAACGCACGGCACTCCAATTGCTGGTCCAGCGAATCGTCGTGGCAGCCGGCGGCATGGAGCAAGTGGGCGGTTACAAGGTGCTGGTGGCGCATGGTGGTGGCGAAGTGAGCAGCTACACCTTGGCGTTGTTGCGTGCCGCGCAGTTGACCATCGCTGGCCGCGCCCCGCGTACCTTTCACTTGAGGGTGGCGACATTGCGGCATGCGGGCATGACCGAGGGCAGGCTCGACAGCCTCGATCAAGGCTATGGCCGCCTGTTTCTGCACGATGATCCAAGGGTTGAGTTACTGATGGTGGATAACCAGGAAGTATTGCTCTTCAACCACCTGCGACCCGCCTCTGTCGTTGGGCGAGAAAGCAGCCAACGCAACAGGTTGATTGTCGGCCATCTGAGTTCCGGTGATTGCCGCGCTACGGTGTGCAGTGACACCTACCTGGCATTGGGGGATTTTTACCAGCGCGTTACCGCTTGGAATGGCGGGGTGCACGCACTGGTCAGCGCAGACTCCCCGCGCAAGCAGAGACAGTTTCTTGCATGGCTCAAGAACACGGCAGTGGGCTCTGGCATAGCCATGCCTGAGGCCTGGCCGTCGTCGCTGACCGGGCTGTTCGCACGTATGGACGAATGGAGTACCGGTTATTACCGTGATGCATACGGGGAGCATTATGTCGCCAGTGACAACCCCAGCAAGACCGGCCACCGGAACCTGTCCTACATCGGCATTGCCGATTTGCTGGACAACGTAGACCTCCCATCCTCGCCCATGCTCACCGACTTCATGGCCTTTGCCCCTGATCCGCTGGGGTTTCATTTCAGCCATCCAAGCTATTCCATCCCGCTGCTGATGGCCCATCTGCGTGGGTTGCAGGCTCAATGCTTGCGAGATATGAGCTATGAAGAAGGGGTGCAAAGCTTTATCCAACAGGCAGCACACTTCTTGAGTCGCATGAACATGCCCGACGCGTTACTCACGCAGGCGGGGACGCGTGAAGGGCGCAGCCAGTCGAGCACTCACGCCCAGCAGTTCTTCGGCCTGGACGAGACTCAATTGATTTGCCTGCTGTTTTCGCCGTTTATCCATCATGGCGAACGCTTGGAAGGCTATTTGCGCCAGTGCCATCCCGGCATGCTGGTTGCTTTGCCCGAGCTGCACAAGGTCCTGCAGGGCAAGCCGTGCGCTGAGATGTTGCAGCAATGGGTCACCGACACCAGCGGCTTGCCAATGCCCTTGCTGCAGCACCTCTATCGCAAACGTCCGTTGGTCAACGCGGGCGGCAAATTGCGCAGCGCGGGTGCCACGGCCTATGACAGCGCGCAGGCCTGTCAATTGTCCGGGCAATGATACTGCGCGGCGAACGGCGGGCGGATTTCGCGTATCAGGCGGTTTACCGCTACATGATCAACCTGATTAACGACATCAGTACCGACGCGCGGGTAAAGCTGCCGTCCCTGCGGCAATTGGCGGGGCGCCTGAACGTGTCGATCTCGACCGTCCAGTACGCCTACTCGCTGCTTGAGAAGGAGGGCAGGGTCTATTCGGTGGCCAAGTCGGGCTATTACGCCTGGCCTATGTCGGCAAACCCGCTGGCGTGGGTCGCTGGCGACCTGCTCGATCGGCTTTACGCAGCGGCGCGCCGCCCGGGCATGGTGGTGCTCAGTGGCGATGAACCTGCGTTGCTGGTGTCGCTGGATAGCAACCTGTTGCGCCTGGAGCGGGAGTTGGTACGCCAATACCCGCAACATCTGCAACCCTGGGCCCAGCCCTGCGGTGTCTGGGAACTGCGCGCAGCGCTGGCGGCGCGTTATACCTCTTCGCCCACTCGCTGTTGGCATGCCGATGACGTCTACATCGGTGCCGACCTGCGCGGTGTACTGGACATCCTCGTCGAAGTCTTGGGCCTGAGGGGGACGACGGTAATTGTGGAATCACCCTGCGACTGGCTGGTCTTGCGCCTTCTCCAGGATGCCGGGGTACGTATTATCGAGTTGCCCTGGACGCTGCAGGGGCGTCTGGACCTGGTGACTCTTGACCAATTGTTGTGCGATGAGCCGGTGCACCTGGTGTTGCTGTCTTCGGCAGTCAGCCTGCCGGCAGGTGTGGCTATGCCGACCCAGGACCGCCTGGCCGTTGCGCAAATGCTCGATCAGTACGGTTGCTGGCTGTTGGAAAACGACACCTATGGCGAATTGGGGTTTACAGAACCGCAGGCAGCCTTGCGCGAACTGGTGAACCCCGAGCGACTGATGGTGTTTTCCTCTTTCGAGAAAGTCCTTGGGTCGGAAGCCCCTTATGGTTATCTGCTGTCTCGGCGCATGAGCAGTGAATTGCAGCGACAGTTCCTGCTGCGTTCCTTTCGGTTGTCGTCGATTCGCCAGCGCGCGATTGCCCGTCTTTATCAAAGCGGTCGCATCGACCAGCACCTGCGCACACTGCACCTGCAGTTGCGCCAGCAGGCAGAGGAAATGCGTCATCGCCTGGAGCAGCATCTGGGGGACCAAGTGGCCTACCGCGCGCCAACTGCCGGGGCGACGTTTTGGTTGGGCTCCACAAAGCCTGTGGATATGCGCCAGGTGTTCCAGCGCCTGCTCGCCCAGCAGGTAGTGATTGCGCCCGGCGAGTTGTTTAGTGTCAGTGGCCTGCATCAACAGAACCTGCGCTTGAGCTACGCCTTTCACGGGCAACCCGACCTGGATATCGCCCTGGCTGCTATAAGCGAAGCACTGCAGCAGGCACAGAACGGTTGATTGCGTGAAGTTTCTCTTACTGTTGTAGGATCGATAGCGTCGCGCAGCAGTCCAACTCTCAGTAAACTGCCATTTTTTCCAAATCCTTCTTTCCGAGGTTTATGCATGACAATCAGTCCTTTTGCGGGCAAGCCGGCGCCAGCCCAGTTGCTGGTGGATATCCCGCGACTGGTGACGGCCTACTACACCGGCCAGCCTGATGCAGCAATCTCCACCCAACGTGTGGCTTTCGGAACCTCCGGGCACCGGGGCAGCTCATTCGAATTGAGCTTCAACGAATGGCATGTGCTCGCCATCAGCCAAGCCATCTGCCTCTATCGTGAAGCCCAGGGTATCAACGGCCCATTGTTTGTCGGCCTCGACACCCACGCGCTGTCGACGCCCGCCGGTGCCAGCGCGCTGGAAGTGCTGGCTGCCAATGGCGTGCACGTGATGCTGGCCGAAGGCGATGAGTACACGCCGACCCCAGCAATCTCCCACGCGATCATCTGCTACAACCGTGGCCGCACCAGCGGCCTGGCCGACGGCATCGTCATCACGCCGTCGCACAATCCGCCGCAGAGCGGCGGCTATAAGTACAACCCGCCCAACGGCGGTCCGGCTGATACGCACGTCACCAAGTGGATCGAAGCCAAGGCCAATGAACTGTTGGCCAACAAACTGGCCGGGGTCAAGCGCATCACCCATGCACAGGCGCTCAAAGCCGACACCACCCATCGCCATGACTACCTCAACAGCTATGTGGCTGACCTGGTCAATGTGATCGACATGGACGCCATCCGCAGCGCCGATCTGCGCCTGGGTGTGGACCCGCTGGGCGGAGCAGGGGTGCGCTACTGGTCGGCCATTGCCGAGCACTACCGCCTGAACCTGGACGTGGTGAACACTGAAGTCGACTCGACTTTCCGCTTCATGAGCGTCGACTGGGACGGTCAGATCCGCATGGACCCGTCCTCCAGCTACGCGATGCAAGGTCTGATCGGTCTCAAGGATCGCTTTGATGTGGCCTTCGCCTGCGACCCGGACCACGACCGCCACGGCATCGTCACGCCGTCCGGTGGCCTGTTGGCACCGAACAATTACCTGGCAGTGTCCATCGATTACCTGTTCCAGAACCGTCCTGACTGGCGCGCTGACGCAGCCGTGGGCAAGACCGTGGTCAGCAGCGGCCTGATTGATCGCGTGGCTGCACGTATTGGCCGTCGCCTGTACGAAGTGCCGGTCGGCTTCAAGTGGTTTGCTGATGGACTGTTCGACGGTTCGTTGGGCTTTGGCGGCGAAGAAAGCGCTGGCGCTTCGTTCCTGCGCAAGGATGGCAGCGTATGGAGCACTGACAAGGACGGTTTGATCCCGGCGCTGCTGGCCGCGGAGATGACCTCGCGCAAAGGCCAGGACCCAAGCCAGATCTACCGCGGCCTGACCGACGCCCTGGGCGAGCCGTTTGCGATTCGTGTGGATGCCAAGGCCACGCCGGCGCAGAAAGCCTTGCTCGGCAAGCTGTCACCGGACCAAGTGATGTCGACTGAATTGGCCGGGGAACACATTCAGCAGATCCTTAGCCACGCACCGGGTAACAACCAGGCGATCGGCGGCTTGAAGGTGATGACCGAAAACGGCTGGTTTGCTGCACGGCCATCGGGGACTGAGGACATTTACAAGATCTACGCCGAGAGCTTTATTGGCGAAGATCACCTCAAACAGTTGGTGGAAGAAGCGCAGGTATTGGTAGACGGCGCCATCTCCGAGTAACACTTACAAAACCCAATGTGGGAGCGAGCAGGCCCGCTCCCACATTGGGACAGCGTCAGGCCAGGTCGACCAAGACAATTTCACTGTCTTCGATGGCGACAACACGTAACACCTGCTCATCCTCTACCGCAATGCCGTCACGAGCGTGCGCACGCAAGCCATTGACCTCAATCACTCCGGTCGCAGGCACCAGATAAGCGCGTCGACCGCTGTCCAACCGGTATTCAGCACTTTCCCCAGCCTTCAGATTCGCCGCAACGAGCCGCGCATCCGCCCGAATACGCAGGCTTTCGCTATCACCTGCCTTGCCACTGGCCAGCGTTACAAATCCTTCGCGATCACCTTTCGGAAACGGCTTGGCTCCCCAGGAAGGCGGCAATCCGGCTTCATTCGGGATAATCCAGATCTGGAAAATCTTGGTCGGCGTATCTTCCAGGTTGTACTCGCTGTGAGCGATCCCGGTGCCTGCACTCATGACCTGTACATCACCCGCTTCGGTGCGGCCTTTGTTGCCGAGGTTGTCGGCATGGCTGATCGCACCTTCACGCACATAGGTGATGATTTCCATATCGCGGTGTGGGTGCTGCGGGAACCCGGTCCCCGGCGCGATGATGTCGTCGTTCCACACCCGCAGGTTGCCCCAGTGCATGCGGTTGGGGTCGTGGTACTCGGCAAATGAAAAGTGGTGATGAGCGTCGAGCCAGCCGTGGTGGGCGCCGCCCAAGGAAGTGAAAGGTCGAAGTTCAAGCATGATCGTCTCCTGTGGATGCGCTTATGATCCTGCAGCTCATGATCGATAAAAAGCGTAAAAAATGCCTGATTCCTATCGATTTACTTGATTGCTTAGTGGCGTTTTGACTTTCAGTTCATCGCCTAACTGCATGACTGCAAAGCAATTGGCTGGAACTGAGCGTCGATTCCGGCGACCATGGGGCCTTATGTAAACACCTTGTTCACCGCAGGAGTCCGCGTGTCGCAACAACCGCCTGATTTGCCCCCCGAACTGCGTCCCCTGGCTGAAATGCCTTGGTTTAAGCGCCTGGCCGCGCGCCTGTTTGGCCATGGTCTGACTCGCTTGCGCGCCCAGCACCGGTTTTCATGGCTGCACGGTCAGGCCGACGGTTTTCGCAGCGGACATGAAGCGGGTGTGGAATATGGCTATCGCGAGGGCAAGGCTGATGGCCTCGAGGAAGGTCGGCAAGTGCTGCTGATTCGCGACTTCCGCCCGGACGAGCACCGTGCGCCGGGAGTTGATGACAGTCTGTTTGATGACAGTCTGTTTGATGACTGGCGCCTGCCGCTCACCGCCGAGTTGAAAAAGCGCATCAAAGCTGATGTTGCGCGATTGTTGCCGGCTCACGTCCAGCCCAGCGCGGCGCAATGGAAGATGATTTTCAGCGATACACCGTCTACCTCGGTGATTGCCGGTGCCGGTGCCGGCAAATCAACCTCCTTGGTACTGCGTATTTTGCTGCTCACCCATTACCTGGGCTTCGAGCTGAGCTCAATGACGGTGGTGACCTTCACCCGTGAGTCGCGCAAAGACTTCATCAACAAGCTCATGGAAGTTTTTAGTCTGTGGGGCCAACCCCTTGTTATTAAAGAAGCTCAAGCCGTGGTGCGCACCTTTCACTCGCGCATCCTGCCGATGGTGCGCAGCTTGCCGGGCTTTGAGCGCCTGCAAGCGTTCGAGAACCTGAACTCGGGCGTTGAAGACGCTGACAGCAACCCCTTCGACCTGCGTATCAACGAAGCCCAGCGCCAGCAGATGAATGCCTGCTATCACCGGCTGCATGGGCAGCACGCGCGTTTTCGTGAGCTGATTGCGCCGCTCGCGCGCCACGGGCTGCAGCTCAAAGAGTTGGAACGAGATCATCCGGATGTGCAAAAGCGCATGGCCGTGACCGAGTTGGCGGCCAAGCGCGATGAAGAACTCTGCGATGCGATCGAGGACCTGTGGTTCCGTGCGGGCGCCTGGCCGATCAAAGGCATTGAGCCCAATCGGCAGACTGTGGAAATCAATGGTGCGCAATTTCACTGCCATGGCTATATCCGCGAGCTAGACGCTTGGGTGGTACTGGGCTTTGATTCACGGGAAAACGCCCAGCTCAGCCGGCCCAACGCAAAGTTGTCACTGCGCGCAGAATGGGCCGTTAAGCGCACACTGTTTCAAGCTTTCTGCCGTAAGCCTCTGATATGGCTCGATAGTTATGAATCATCAAAGCGGCTTTTATGCAGCTTCGCCGGTGATGCCAATGCCGGGCCAGGCTTTGATTACAAGGTTAAAGGCGAATTGGCTTCGGCGCCGTTGCTGGACAGTTTCGTGATGGCTGCCGGGTTCATCGAGAACCTGGGCCTGGACGTACCGACTGCGGTTGGGAAGATGAGCTTCGCCAAGGATGACCCGGACCGCTTTTTCTTCGAAGCCCTGAGCATCTTCTGGAAAGCCCTGGAAGATCACCTGCTGGACCAGTCGCCACCGATCATGACCTACAACCGCATGTTCTCGCTGTTTGGCGAAAATACGCCGGAAAACCTCAAGCTGCTCAGCGACACGCTGTTGCGGCCCCTGTCGCATTTAATGATCGATGAGTTCCAGGACGTTTCGCCGCAAATTGTCTCGTGGATCCGCGCCAGCCTGCGCGAGATCCGCAGCCGTGGCCCGGCCATGCACGTCGGTCGCGGCGCCCAGCGATCATCGCTGCTGTGCGTGGGGGACGACTGGCAGTCAATCTACGGTTGGCGCGGGAGTTCGCCCAAATACTTTATGGCGTTCAACAACGAATTCCCTTCACCGGCCACCACCCGCGTGATGCTGGGCGAGAACTACCGCAGTCATCAACACATCATCGACGCGGCCGAGCATATTGTGCGTGCCGCGCCGGCGATCCCCGGCAAGAAGGCCAAGGCCAGTGGCGCGCCCAAGGCGTTGCAGCCGGTCAAGGTGCTGGAACGGGACGACGCGGCATTGGGGCGGCTGTTGCTGGAGCACTACCAGAAGGGTGATTCAGTGTTGATGTTGTATCGAAAAAGCAGCGATAAGCTCTTGATTCAAGAGTATATTCAGCCTGTAGTTAATGTGGATTCTAGCTTGCCGCCGTCGATGCGCAGGTTGAAGCAACTGACCTATCACAGTGCCAAAGGCTTGCAGGCTGATGTGGTATTTCTGCTTGGGGATTGCCAGCATGTCACGAGCTCGCCTTACAAGAACCAGGTGTACCGCATGGCGGGCCTGGGTAAGGAGGGTGATAGCGAGCCGTATGACAATGCGCAAAAAGATGAGGTGCTGCGCTTGGCCTACGTGGGCATTACCCGGGCTGTGAGCCACTGCTATTGGTATGTGGAAAAGCCCGAAGGAAAGGCGGTGAATATGCCTAAGGCATCGGAGCGGGTGGATGGCAAGAAAGCGTTTTTTGACGATCAACGCAACTAAAGACACACAGGACCCAATGTGCCTTAGGCCCGCAATGACTGCGGCGGCACAAACGACTCCAGCTCATCCTCCACCGCTTCAATAATCCGCTCCACATCCGCCGCATTCATCACCGTTGCACAGGGGATGCCGGCGATGGCAATCAGCGTCTCGCCGCTGGTGCGGTCGAACAGGCGGACGATCATGCTGCCGGGCGCGTCCATGCTGCCCTCGAAACCCATCGGATGAAAATGCCAGCGCATCAGCTGGCAGGCGTTGGGGAACGTCACTTTGTTCATGTTGCCTACCGTGTTCATTGAGCGCTTCCTTTAGCTCGCGGCAAGGGGGCCAGGACCTTCACTGGTCATGGCGTCGAAGCATTAAAAATAGCATTCGTTCGCAACCACAAGGTGACTTTTTTGGCCCCGTTCGGCAGTTGTTTTCCATTAGTTTGATGTGTGTCATGTCCTACTTGAAAGTAGGCGAAAGGCCACTAGTCAGACGTTCCAATTGACCATTGAAGGCCCCCGCGAAATTCGGCACTCTCCACGGTTTACCCGCCGCCGAGCCTGCCATGCCAGACATCGCTGCAGACGATGACGCCCCGCAATCACAGGTCACACGTGAACGGGTGATGCGCCACCACCTGTGTTGGCGCCATCGGGATCTTTAGGGCGTGATGTCCTACTACCACCCGGACATCCAGTA
Source organism: Pseudomonas sp. EA_65y_Pfl1_P113 (assembly GCF_963970525.1). NCBI lineage: Bacteria > Pseudomonadati > Pseudomonadota > Gammaproteobacteria > Pseudomonadales > Pseudomonadaceae > Pseudomonas > Pseudomonas sp. EA_65y_Pfl1_P113. Next base: position 371,456 of record NZ_CAXAQM010000002.1, on the reverse strand, counting down.
CCACGATTTTTTCCAGAACCGTGTCGTCGGTTTTGCTGAGTTACGCGAATACCTGCAAGCCAGCATGCCCCGCGAGGCTGACGAGGCGATTGAGCATACCGACCGTATTCGTGCCGAGGGTGACACCGCGTTCATCCAGTACCGCATCACCCTGCGCGGCGGCCAGGGGCTGGTGTCGTTTCGCACCAGCGAGGCCATCACCGTGCGGGATGGGTTGATCTGGCGGGTCAACGAGTACGCGTCCCTGGTGCATGAGCAGCCGGCCCAAGCCGCGCGGCCTTCGGTCAGCCGTCTGGGCCTGTCGCCGCAGCAATTGGGGCACATGGCCAATGACCTGCAGCACTATTTTGAGCGCAAGCAACCCTACCTGGACCCGGAGTTGGACCTGCAGCGGGTTTCCAAGGAGTGTGGCTATAGCCGCAATCAGATTTCCTACCTGCTGAACCAAGTGCTGGGGCAGAGCTTCTACCGCTACGTCAACCAGGCCAGGCTCCAGCATTTGCTGGCCGCGCTGGATAACACCGTACCGCCGATCAAGGTCGACGACCTGGCATTTGCCGCCGGTTTCAACTCACTGTCGGCGTTCTACAGCGCGTTCCGCCAGCACACGGGCCAGTCGCCCAAAGCCTACGTCAAACAAATTTCCCTGCGTGCACGCACGCAAGACAGCCCATAACGGCGCGCTCTAGTATCCACCCTATCGAAACGAGGTAGGGGAACCTGGCATGCCGGCATGGCGCACTATCAGCTTATGGATGGACCCGTTGGACGACCCGCTGCAAGCGCGGCCGGCGCTGGCCCATGACCTGGACGTCAACGTGGCCATTATCGGCGCCGGTTACACCGGGTTGTGGACCGCGTATTACCTGAAACGCCAGGCGCCCGAGCTGAACATCGCCATCATCGAGGCGCAAACCGCCGGGTTCGGCGCCTCCGGTCGCAATGGCGGTTGGCTGATGGGCAACCTGCTGGGTGAGGACCGTTTGTTGGCCAGCCTCGCTCCCGAACAGCGCCGTGCCTCCTTTGACCTGTTACACGCCATCCCGGATGAAGTGGCCCAGGTGCTGGCGCGTGAAGGTATCGACTGCGATTACCGCAAGGGCGGCGCCCTGTACTGCGCTGGGCGTTACCCGGAGCAGGAAGGCAGCCTGCGCCGCTATCTAGACAAACTCCACGCCCAGGGCCTGACCGAAGCCGACTACCGCTGGCTCAGCCCGCAACAACTGGCCGAACAGATCCGCATCGCCAAGCCCTATGGCGGTATCTATGCACCTCACGTCGCGACCATCAACCCCGCGAAGCTGGTGCGCAGTCTGGCGCGGGTGGTTGAAAGCATGGGCGTGACGGTCTACGAAAACAGCCCGGTCACCCACTGGCAGTCCGGCAGCCTGCGCACCGCTAAAGCGGCTGTTCGGGCTGCCTGGGTGGTGCCAGCGGTAGAAGGTTATGCCACGACCTTGCCGCCACTGGGCCGTTACCAATTGCCGGTGCAAAGCCTGATCGTCGCCACCGAACCATTGCCGGCCAGTACCTGGGACGAAATCGGCCTGCGCCATGGCCAGGCCTTTGGCGAAAGCAGCCGCCAAGTCACCTACGGACAGCGCACGGCGGATAACCGCTTGGTGTTCGGCGCGCGGGGCGGTTATCAGTTCGCCGGCAAACTGCGGCATGACTTTGATTTGACCGACAGCGAAGTGGCGCTGCGTCGCTATCTGTTTGGTGAGCTTTTCCCACAGCTCAAGAACGTAAGGATTACCCATTCCTGGGGCGGAAACCTGGGTATGTCGCGCAACTTTCGTCCGCACATGCTCTGTGACCCCAAGACCGGCATCGCGCTGTCCGGTGGTTATGGCGGGGAGGGCGTCGGCGCTACCAACCTGGGTGGCCGCACGCTGGCAGACCTGATCCTGGGCCGGGACACTCCGTTGGTCCACCAACCCTGGGTGATCCGCGAACGCGGCCTGGATGCGCTCAAACCCTGGGAGCCCGAGCCCTGCCGCTGGTTGGGCTATAACGCGATCATTCGCAGTTTCGTCCATGAAGACCAGGTGCTGGCCAACCCCAATACCGCCCCTTGGCGCCGCAAGCTGGCCACCGGCGTGGCCGGTTTCATGGAGGGTTTCATGCACTAAGTCGTTTCACTCACATGGGAAAACCCATGAGCATCACTCAATTCAAAGCGCTGCTGATGAACGTGCGACCTTATGTGGCCTACTTCCCTCCTCGAAATACACCGCCGACCTGGCCAACGGCGATATCTGCGTGGCGGTCGGCTTCGCCGCTGTTGCCGCACCAATGGCAGCGACTGGCGCAGCGCGCGTCCATCGGCATCGCGCGTACCGGCGGCGGCACCGAGGATTCCAGCGGTGACCTGTTCCTGGCGTTTTCCAAGGGTAACCGGGATTTACCAGGGGCGGATTACGGGCGCAAAGGCCTGCCGTTCAGCAGCACGCTGCACAGGGTCAACAATGACCATATTTCGCCGCTGTTCAGCGCGGCGGCAGAGGCGATCATCAATGCGATCCTGGCAGGCGAGGACATGGTGACTGATGACGGCGTCCTGGTGCCTGGCCTGAGTGGCGATACATTGCTGGCAGTACTACGCAAGACGGGGTGGAGTATGTCCCGGCAATAGGGGACACGCGACGTTATTAATACAAGTAATGGCTGTTTAATGTTGCCAATGACACCCTGGCAATATAGTGGATCCTTTAATTAACAGCGTCGCTCAACGTGTGCGGCGTTAGCGATATTTAATATTTAAATAACTGCGCGCTGTTTTTTGTCGGACAAAACCAAGGCTGTCCAATAAACACGGCACTGAACTTAGTTGGGTTGAAGGCAGGCTGATTTTTAACGCTGGAAAAGAGCTAGACGAAAGATTTCAAGTTGTGTCAGTTTCGTGACGCCTTCAAAAGAGGCGAGTGATAGGACGATCTCGCCCGCGGGGTTCCTATCGATCAAAGACTGATGCACTTGCAAACAAGGAAGTACGTTTATGTCAAAAGTAAAAGACAAGGCTATCGTGTCGGCGGCCCAAGCCAGTACCGCTTACTCGCAAATCGATAGCTTTAGCCATTTGTACGACCGTGGCGGCAACCTCACGGTCAATGGCAAACCCTCCTACACCGTTGACCAGGCAGCCACCCAGCTGTTGCGCGACGGCGCCGCGTACCGGGACGTTGACGGCAACGGCAAGATCGACCTGACCTACACCTTCCTCACCTCGGCCTCTTCGAGCACCATGAACAAACATGGCATCTCGGGTTTCAGTCAGTTCAACACCCAGCAGAAAGCACAGGCCGCACTGGCCATGCAATCCTGGGCGGACGTGGCCAACGTCACCTTCACCGAGAAAGCCACCGGCGGTGACGGCCACATGACCTTCGGCAACTACAGCAGCGGCCAGGACGGCGCGGCGGCCTTCGCCTACTTGCCCGGCACCGGCGCAGGCTACGACGGCACCTCGTGGTACCTGACCAACAACAGCTACACGCCCAACAAGACCCCGGACCTGAACAACTACGGCCGGCAAACCCTGACCCACGAAATCGGCCACACCCTGGGCCTGGCTCACCCTGGCGACTACAACGCCGGGAATGGCAACCCGACCTACAACGACGCGACCTATGGACAGGACACGCGCGGCTACAGCCTGATGAGCTACTGGAGCGAGAGCAACACTAACCAGAACTTCAGCAAAGGCGGCGTCGAGGCTTACGCGTCCGGGCCGTTGATCGACGACATTGCCGCGATCCAGAAGCTCTACGGCGCCAACTACAACACCCGTGCCGGCGACACCACCTACGGTTTCAACTCCAACACCGGGCGTGATTTCCTCAGCGCTTCGTCCAATGCCGACAAGCTGGTGTTCTCGGTGTGGGACGGTGGTGGCAATGACACCCTGGACTTCTCCGGTTTCACTCAGAACCAAAAGATCAACCTCAATGAGGCTTCGTTCTCGGACGTGGGTGGCTTGGTGGGCAACGTGTCCATCGCCAAGGGCGTGACCCTCGAGAACGCGTTCGGTGGCGCGGGCAACGACCTGATCATCGGTAACAACGCCGCCAACGTAATCAAGGGCGGGGCCGGCAACGACCTCATCTACGGTGGCGGCGGTGCGGACCAGCTGTGGGGCGGCGCCGGCAACGACACCTTTGTGTTCGGTGCCAGTTCCGACTCCAAGCCAGGGGCTGTGGACAAGATCTTTGACTTTGCCTCGGGTTCGGACAAGATCGACCTGTCCGGCATTACCAAAGGTGCAGGCCTGACCTTCGTCAATGCCTTCACCGGGCATGCCGGCGATGCTGTGCTGACCTACGCCGCAGGTACCAACCTGGGCACCTTGGCAGTGGACTTCTCCGGGCACGGCGTGGCGGACTTCCTCGTCACCACCGTCGGCCAGGCTGCGGTCAGCGACATCGTAGCGTGATGCACGGGCGCGGCGCCTCGGCGTCGCGCTTTACGGATGGAGCATAGCGATGCAGCGTTTTTTCAAATTGATCGCCTGCGTGTTGCAGGTGATGTTCGTGTCGGCAGGAGCCCACGCAATGGCGAGCAGTCTTGTATTACCTACCACCGCCCAGTTGGCCGGCCATTGGCAGTTGCACCAGCAGGATCGGGTGTGCGCGCTGGACCTGCTGGAGCAGGCCAATGCCTTGGGCGGCGACGTGGCGTGTGTCGAGCAGTGGCTGGGCGACAAGCCCCTGAGCTGGTCGCCAACACCGGACGGAATTTGGCTGATGAATGCCGAGGGCAGCGGGATTACCCACCTGAACCGCCAGACAGAGGGCGGATATAAAGGTCGCACGCCCAGTGGGCTGGAAGTTGTCTTGCAACGCACACCTTAGTTATTGTTATACGTTTATAACTTGATTTTATTAGTTGGCCGCCCTGTGCGTCGGGGCAAGGGCAACTATCGCGCGCAATTTGGTTCAGGGAAGATCAGACACCATGGCTAAGTCCCATGCCGTCGCGCCGTTATTCAAGGCGCTGGGTGAATACAAGAGCATCTTGATCAGTGTTGGCTGTTTCACTGCATTGATTAACCTGTTGATGCTGGTGCCGTCGATTTACATGCTGCAAGTGTATGACCGTGTGCTGTCCTCCCAGAATGAAACCACCCTGGTGATGTTGACGCTGATGGTCGTAGGTTTTTTTGCGTTTATCGGCCTGCTTGAGGTGATCCGCAGTTTTATCGTGATCCGGATCGGTAGCCAACTGGAGCGGCGTTTCAACTTGCGCGTCTACAAGGCCGCGTTTGAACGCAACCTGCAACGTGGCCAGGGGCATGCCGGGCAATCCTTGGGCGACTTGACCCATATTCGTCAGTTCATCACGGGCCCTGCGTTGTTCGCATTTTTCGATGCGCCGTGGTTTCCCATCTATCTGTTCGTGATCTTCCTGTTCAACGTGTGGCTTGGCGTGCTGGCCACCGCCGGTGCCGCGCTGCTGATCGGCTTGGCATGCCTGAATGAATACCTGACCAAAAAGCCGTTGGGGGAGGCCAGCGGTTACTCCCAGCAATCCACGCAATTGGCCACCAGCCACTTGCACAATGCCGAGACCATTCAGGCCATGGGCATGCTCGGCGCGCTGCGCAAACGCTGGTTTGCGGTGCATTCGCGGTTCCTTGGCCTGCAGAACAAGGCCAGTGATACCGGTTCGGTGGTCACGTCATTGAGCAAGTCCCTGCGCCTGTGCCTGCAATCGCTGGTGCTGGGGCTTGGCGCTTTACTGGTGATCAGAGGCGATATGACCGCCGGGATGATGATTGCCGGTTCGATCCTGATGGGCCGGGTGCTCAGCCCCATCGACCAGTTGATTGCGGTGTGGAAGCAGTGGAGTTCGGCCAAGCTGGCCTACCAGCGGCTGGATGAGTTGCTTCGCGAGTTTCCTCCGCAAGTGGAGCAGATGAAATTGCCGACGCCGCTCGGCCAAATCAGTTTCGAACAGGTCAGTGCGGGCCCGCCCGGAAAGCGTGTGGCGACCTTGCAGCAGGTCAGCTTCAACTTGGGCGCCGGTGAAGTGCTCGGTGTGCTCGGCGCATCGGGCTCTGGCAAATCCACCCTGGCGCGTGTGTTGGTGGGGATATGGCCGACGCTGGCCGGCACCGTGCGCCTGGATGGCGCGGATATTCATCGCTGGGACCGCAACGACCTGGGGCCGCACATCGGCTACTTGCCCCAGGACATCGAACTGTTCAGCGGCAGCATCGCCGACAACATCGCGCGCTTTCGCGAAGCTGATCCCGAATCAGTGGTGCGCGCCGCGCAGCAGGCGGGCGTGCATGAACTGATCCTGCGGTTGCCCCAGGGCTACGACACCGTTTTGGGCGACAACGGCGGTTGCCTGTCCGGCGGCCAGAAACAACGGGTGGCGCTGGCCCGCGCATTGTATGGCGGCCCGCGTCTGATCGTGCTGGATGAGCCCAACTCCAACCTCGACACCGTCGGCGAAGCCGCCCTGGCCAGCGCCATCGTGCAGATGAAAGCCCAGGGCAGCAGCGTGGTGCTGGTGACCCATCGCTCTTCGGCGCTGGCCCAGGCCGATAAGCTGCTGGTGCTCAGTGAAGGGCATTTGCAGGCGTTCGGGCCGAGCCAGGAGGTGCTGCGGGCGTTGTCGGGTCAGCAGGAAGCACCGAAGGAAAAAACCGGCGTCAGTTTCAGTCGTCAGTACCAGGCCGGAAGGAATCCAGGCGCATGAGCAGCATCACTTTTGAACCGCGTTTCAAAGAGCGCGACGCCGGGTTCTTCGCCCGAATGGGCTGGTTGCTGACGGTAGTCGGTGCCGGCGGATTTTTCCTGTGGGCCAGCCTGGCCCCGTTGGACCAGGGCATTCCTGTACAGGGCACGGTGGTGGTATCCGGCAAGCGCAAAGCTGTGCAAACCCTCAGCCCTGGTGTGGTCAGCCAGATTCTGGTGAAGGAGGGCGAAACGGTTAAACAAGGCCAACCGCTGTTTCGCCTCGACCAGACCCAGCACCAGGCCGACGTGCAGTCACTGCAAGCCCAGTACCGCATGGCCTGGGCCAGCGTGGCGCGTTGGCAGAGCGAGCGTGACAACCAAACCCGCATTACCTTTCCTGCCGAGCTGGGCACCAATCCCGACCCAGCCCTGGCGCTGGTGCTGGAAGGCCAGCGCCAACTCTTCAGCAGCCGTCGCGAAGCGTTTGCCCGCGAACAGGCCGGTATCCGCGCCAATATTGAAGGTGCCACTGCGCAACTGAACGGCATGCGCCGTGCCCGCAGCGACCTGACGGCGCAGGCCCAATCCTTGCGCGAGCAACTCGGCAACCTGCAACCGTTGGCCGACAACGGTTACATCCCGCGCAACCGGCTGATGGAGTACCAGCGGCAGTTGTCCCAAGTCCAACAGGACTTGGCGCAGAACACCGGCGAAAGTGGACGCGTGGAGCAGGGCATCCTTGAATCGCGCTTGAAATTGCAGCAGCACAGCGAGGAATACCAGAAGGAAGTGCGCAGCCAATTGGCCGACGCACAACTGCGCAGCCTGACCCTGGAGCAGCAACTCACCTCGGCCGGGTTCGACCTGCAACACAGCGAAATCAATGCACCGGCGGATGGCATCGCGGTCAACCTCAGCGTGCACACCGTCGGTGCCGTGGTGCGCGCCGGCGAGACCTTGCTGGAGATCGTGCCCCAGGACACGCGCCTGGAAGTGGAAGGGCACTTGCCGGTGCACCTGGTGGACAAAGTGGGTACGCACCTGCCGGTCGACATCCTTTTCACCGCCTTCAACCAGAGCCGCACACCGCGTGTTCCGGGCGAGGTCAGCCTGATTTCGGCCGACCAGATGCTCGATGAAAAAACTGGCGTGCCGTATTACGTGCTGCGCTCCACAGTCAGCGACGCGGCACTGGAAAAACTCCACGGGTTGGTGATCAAGCCAGGCATGCCCGCCGAGATGTTCGTGCGTACCGGCGAGCGCTCGTTGCTCAATTACCTGTTCAAGCCGCTGCTCGACCGCGCCGGCTCCGCGTTGACCGAGGAATAGACATGAAAGCTGTGTTTATCACCTTGCTGTTGACCTGCGCCAACGCCCAGGCCGCCATGGGCCCGTTCGATGTGTACGAGCAGGCCTTGCGTAACGACCCGGTGTTCCTCGGCGCTATCAAGGAGCGTGACGCCGGCCTGGAGAATCGCGCCATTGGCCGTGCGGGCTTGTTGCCCAAACTGTCGTACAACTACAACAAGGGTCGCAATAACTCCCAGGCCACCTTGCCGGACGGGCGCGGCGGCAGTTATCACGACGACCGCAACTACAACAGCTACGGTTCTACCTTCAGCCTGCAACAGCCGCTGCTCGACTACGAGGCCTACGCCAACTACCGCAAAGGCGTGGCCCAGGCGCTGTTCGCCGATGAAAGCTTTCGCGACAAGAGCCAGGCGCTGCTGGTGCGCGTGCTGACGTATTACACCGAGGCGTTGTTTGCCCAGGACCAGATCGACATCGCCCGCGCCAAGAAGAGGGCCTTCGAGCAGCAGTTCCAGCAAAACCAGCACCTGTTCCAGCAGGGCGAGGGTACTCGCACGGACATTCTGGAAGCCGAGTCGCGCTACGAACTGGCCACCGCCGAAGAAATCCAGGCGATGGATGAACAGGACGCGTCCTTGCGCGAGCTGGGTGCATTGATCGGCGTGCAAAGCGTCAACATCAATGACCTGGCCCCTTTGAACCAGGGGTTTGTCGCGTTCACCTTGACCCCGGCCAACTATGACACCTGGCATGAACTGGCGATCAGCAACAACCCCACGCTGGCGTCCCAGCGCCAGGCCCTGGAAGTGGCGCGTTATGAGGTGGAGCGCAACCGCGCCGGGCATTTGCCCAAGGTCACGGCGTACGCCAGTTCGCGCCAGCAGGAGTCCGACAGCGGCAATACCTACAACCAACGCTATGACACCAACACCATCGGCGTCGAAGTCAGCCTGCCGCTGTATGCCGGTGGCGGTATCTCGGCGTCCACCCGCCAGGCCAGCCGCGCCATGGAGCAGGCCGAGTACGAGCTGGAGGGCAAGACCCGCGAAACCCTGATCGAGTTGCGTCGCCAGTTCAGTGCGTGTCTGTCGGGGGTGAGCAAGTTGCGGGCGTACCAGAAGGCGTTGGTGTCAGCCGAAGCGCTGGTGGTGTCGACCAAGCAAAGCATCCTCGGGGGGGAGCGGGTCAACCTTGATGCGCTGAACGCTGAGCAGCAGCTGTACAGCACCCGGCGTGACCTGGCGCAGGCGCGGTATGACTATTTGATGGCTTGGACCAAGTTGCATTATTACGCGGGGAATCTGCGGGATACTGATTTGGCGAAGGTGGATGAGGCGTTTGGGCCGCGATTGTAGCGGTGGTTTTTTGGGGGGAGATGGACATCAGCCGGGGCTGGAATGCAATTCACTGTGGGAGCGGGCTTGCCCGCGATGGCGGAGTGTCATGCAGCGGCTATGTACCTGAGATACCGCTATCGCAGGCAAGCCAGCTCCCACATTTGACCTGCGTTGCCTAATCTTCCTTGCGCACGGTGGCTACGTCGTCGGCTTTGACACGGATGCGTTTGCCGGCGATGTCGGTGAATTCGTAGAAGCCGTCGGCAGTCTTGGTTTTTGGGGTGTCCTTGGTCAAATACTGTGTGCCATTTTGCAGCGTTACCACGGTTTGCGTCGCGCAACCGGCCAATACCAGAAAAGTGAGTGCAACCAGTGGCAGACCCAAATTCTTCATGTTCATAACCCTTACCTTAACCCTGAAAAGTCCCACGCCAGAGGCCGCGGGCCACAAATGTTACGCCATCGACTCACCCATCTGATCACTTTTACGTAAAAAGTTGCAGGCGCCATTTATCTATTACCGATTGCAACCTGGCATCTGCGGCGGCACTCTGTATGCATAACCAGTACTTGATCACTGTGCGCCATGGCCAATCCCCTCGAAGACCCGCTCTATTACCTGCATAACTTCCGTCAGGTCCTGCACTGGCTGGAGCAGCGCTATGCGGATTTGCTTGATCCGGACGAACAGCATTTCATTCAGCAATTTGACAGGTTGCCGCAAGCGTCTCAGGCGCTGTTGGTGCGCATGGTGATGCGCAAGGGTGTGCATTTTCGTGCGGGCAAGCTCAATTACCTCGAGATCGGTTGCCCGCACGCCGCTGCCGAGCCGTTGTTGGCACTGGGCTGGGTAGATAATCAAAGCCTGCTGGGCTTTGAAGAGCTGTTCGCCTTGTTGCAAAAAGGCGAACTTCTCGCGACGTTCAAGCCTTGGATCGACCAACCCAAAGCGAGGAAAACCGACTGGCTGGAAGGGCTGGCGGCGCAATTTGCCGACAGCCGCAGTTTCGCCACCTGGTGCCCCGCACTTTCTGACACGCTGTACAGCCTCACTGTGATGGAATTGTGCGACCGCCTGCGTCTGATGTTCTTTGGCAACCTGCATCAGGACTGGTCAGAATTCGTGCTGGCCGACCTTGGCATCTATACCTATGAAAAAGTCGAATTCTGTGCCGAGTCCCGCGGTTTGCGCAGCCGAGACGACGTGCACGGATTTTTGTTCCTGCACCAGTGCCAGCAGGCCTTTGAAACGGGCCAGGCGCTGGAAGAAGTGCTCGTGCGGATCGCTACCCTGAACACCGATAACCCCTGGCTGGAAAAACGCCGGGCCAAGCTATTGTTCCAAGTGGGCCAGTACTGTGAACGCAATGCGGAACTGGGCTTGGCAGAGCAGATTTACCGCGCGTGTGCCTACCCAGGTGCCCGCGCGCGATTGATCCGCGTGCTGGAGCGCCAGGAGGATTACACCCAGGCCATTGCCCTGGCTTACGCCGCTCAACAAACACCGGAAAGCGCCGCCGAGCAGCAACACGTGTTGCGTGTGTTGCCACGCCTGCGGCGCAAATTGGGCGAACCGGCGTTGCCCAAAACCAAGCCCCGGCCGGTCACGCGACTGGATCTGGCCCTGGCGCTGCCCGAGCCGTTGATGTCGGTGGAGTACTGCGTGCAGGCTCACCTCAGCGAGCCCGATGGCCCGGTGCATTACGTTGAAAACGGACTGATCAATTCGCTGTTCGGCCTGCTGTGCTGGGACGTGATCTTTGCGCCGCTGCCAGGTTCGTTTTTCCACCCGTTCCAGCGCGGCCCCGCAGATTTGCACAGCGAAGACTTCCACCAGCGCCGCGCGCCGCTGTTCGCCGGGTGTTTCGAGCAGTTGCAGGACGAGCGCTATAAAACCACCATCCGCCAGCGTTATAGCGAAAAGTGGGGAATCCAGTCGCCGTTTGTGTTCTGGAACCTGCTTAGCCAAGATCTGCTGGAACAGGCATTGGCCTGCCTGCCCGCCGAGCATCTGCATTACTGGTTTGAACGGCTGCTGCTGGACATCCGCGCCAACCGCGCTGGCATGCCCGACCTGATCCAGTTCTGGCCCGAGCAAAAGACCTACCGCATGATCGAGGTCAAGGGCCCTGGCGATCGCCTGCAAGACAACCAACTGCGCTGGCTCGAGTTCTGCGGCGAATACCAGATGCCAGTGACGGTCTGCTATGTGCGCTGGGCAGAGCCCGCTTGAGTTACAGCGTTGCCGTGCGTGCATTGTGTGAGTTCACGGCCAAGGTCGGTGACCTGGACCTGCGCTTTACGCCATCCCCCAGCGCCCAGGAAGGCATTCTCGGCCACCGCACCGTCGCGTCACGGCGCAGCAAGCACTACCAGAATGAAGTCGCGCTTGAAGGCGACTACCAACAACTCAAGGTACGGGGCAGGGCGGACGGCTATGACCCGGACGCCAACCGCCTGGAAGAAGTCAAAACCTATCGCGGCGACCTCGATGCCCAGCCCGCCAACCATCGCCAACTACATTGGGCCCAGGTCAAAGTCTACGGCTGGTTGATGTGCCAAAAACTCGGCCTTTCTGACATTGACCTGGCACTGGTGTACTTCGATATCGTCGGCGAAGGCGAGACGGTGCTGAACCAACGCGTTCAGGCAACTGAACTGGAGGCGTTCTTCAATCAGCAATGCGCGCTGTTCCTCGGTTGGGCCCAGCAGGAAATGCAGCATCGCGAAGCGCGCAACAGCGCCGCGCAAACCCTGGTATTCCCCCATGCCGGTTTTCGTCCTGGCCAGCGTTCGCTGGCCGAGTCGGTGTACAAGGCCGTCAGCACCGGGCGTTGCCTGATGGCCCAAGCGCCCACGGGTATCGGTAAGACCATCGGCACGATTTTCCCTTTGCTCAAGGCCCTGGCGCCCCAGCAACTGGACAAGCTGTTCTTCCTCACCGCCAAGACCCCCGGCCGCAAGCTCGCCCTGGATGCTGCCCAAGTGCTATACGCCAGCAGCCCCGGCCTGCCATTGCGCGTGCTGGAGCTGGTGGCGCGGGACAAAGCCTGTGAACACTTGGACAAAGCCTGCCACGGCGATTCCTGCCCCTTGGCCAAGGGCTTCTACGACCGCTTGCCCGCCGCGCGCATTGCCGCGTCCAAGGTGCGCCTGCTCGATCAGCGCAACCTGCGCGACGTCGCCCTGGCCCATGACGTTTGCCCTTACTACCTGAGCCAGGAAATGGCGCGCTGGGCCGACCTGGTGGTCGCCGACTACAACTACTACTTCGACTTTGGCGCCATGCTGTTTGGCCTGGCCCAGCTCAATCAGTGGCGCGCCGCCGTGTTGGTGGACGAGGCGCACAACCTGGTCGAACGTGCCCGTTCGATGTACAGCGCCAGCCTTGACCAGTACAGCCTCAAGACCCTGCGCGACACCGCGCCAGAAGCGTTGAAGAAACCCTTGCAGCGCCTCAACCGTGAGTGGAACGCGCTGCACAAGGACCAGCTCGCGCCGTACCAGGCTTATGTCGCCCGACCCGAAAAACTGATACAGGCCCTGACCCTGTGTGCCAGCGCCATGGGCGACTATTTCAACGCGCACCCCGAGTCACTCAGTGGCGACCTGCAAGCGTTTTATTTCGAGGTGCTGCAATTTGCCAAGGTTGCCGAGCTGTTCAACGAGCACTTTATTTTCGATATCAGCAAGCGCCAGTTCAGTGGCAAACGCAGCAGCTCTACCCTGTGCCTGCGCAACGTGGTGCCCGCCGAGTTCATCCGCCCGCGATTGACCGCGGCCCGCAGCAGTGTGCTGTTTTCCGCCACCCTCAGCCCTCGTCATTACTACGCCGACTTGCTGGGCCTGCCGGCGGATACCGCGTGGATCGACGTGGAGTCACCGTTCAAGGCCGAGCAATTGCAGGTGCGCATCGTCGATGCAATCTCCACACGCTTCGTGCATCGCAACGCCTCGCTGGAACCCATCGTTGAGCTGATCGCCCACCAGTACACCCAGCAGCCTGGCAACTACCTGGCGTTTTTCTCAAGCTTTGATTACCTGCAGCAGGTGGCGCAGTTGCTCGGCGAGCGACACCCGCAGATCGCGCTCGGGCAGCAGTCACGCGGCATGGCGGAGGCCGAGCGCCAGGCCTTTCTTGACCAGTTCACCGAGCACAGCCAGGGCATCGGTTTTGCCGTACTGGGTGGCGCATTCGGCGAGGGCATTGACTTGCCCGGTGCGCGCTTGATCGGTGCTTTTATTGCCACCCTCGGGCTGCCCCAACTGAACCCGGTCAACGAACAGATGAAACTGCGCATGGGCGCGATCTTCGGCGCGGGTTACGACTACACCTACCTGTACCCCGGCATTCAGAAAGTGGTGCAGGCGGCGGGCAGGGTGATCCGTAGCCAGCAGGACCGGGGCGTGGTGATGTTGATCGATGACCGGTTCGGCGAGGCGCGGGTGCGCCAATTGTTGCCGCGCTGGTGGGCACCGACGATCAGAGCGTGACGCCACACAGTCGCTCGCTCAATGCCCATAACCGCTCGGCGTGCTCCGGGTCGACGGCCCAGGGATAGACGCCGGAGCGCCTGCTTTCATCGTGAGCGGGGGCGGCTACATCGCAATCTTCGCAGTACAGGCCGCCGAGCCCCTCAAGTTTGGGACTGACGCCACACCACACCATCGTCGCGGCGCCTTGTTCAGGGTGCTTGTAATGACTGGCCGGGCGAATATTCCCGTGTTCATCCAGGGCGCCGACGAATGCCAGGTCGTCTTTGTCCAGGTAACGGAGCAGGTCAGTGAGGATTTCACCGGGATGTACCGAAAAAGCGCGCACATCGCATGCCTGGCCACGCTGGTCCAGTGCCACGGCGAACAGCGCGTTGGCGGTTTTTGACTGACCGTACGCCAGCCACTTGTCATAGGCGCGGCGTTCAAATTGGGCATCTTCGAAGTGCAGGGGGCTCAAACGATGCCCGAGGGACGACACCGCCACCACCCGCGCTCCGCTTGTTTTACGCAAGGCCGGCCACAGGCGGGCGGTCAGCTGAAAGTGCCCCAGGTGGTTGGTGGCGAACTGCGCTTCCAGGCCGTTGGCGTTTCTTTGTAGTGGGGTAGCCATGATCCCCGCGCTGTTGATCAGAAGATGTAACGCCCTTCCAGACGCCAGGAAGTCCTGGGCGAAGCGGTCAATAGAGGCCGCGTCGAGCAAATCCAGGCTGGCCAATTCAACGCCGCGGATCCCGCGTAGGTTGCGCTCGGCTTTAAGCGCGTCGCGTGCAGGAACGATCACCTGCGCGCCTGCGCCTGCCAATGTCCGCACGGCCTCCAGGCCAATGCCGGAATAGCCACCGGTAACGATAGCGGTCATACCGTGTAAATCTTTACCCGCCAATGCTTGTGTGGCTGTCGTCGCACCGTCGAATCCGCTGTTAATAGGGGTTTGCTTGCTGGTCATAAGGCTCTCCACTCAGGAGGACCTATAGTGTTTTTTTGGGGCCGGACGCGGAATAGCCTAAAGTCTGTATTTCTGTCGCGATCGTCCGGAGCTTTTTTATTTATGGATACCCTGTCTGATGTGGTGGCGTTGTTACGCAGTCACCACTCGTATTTTGCAGGTTTGAAGGCGGGCGGCGACTGGGCGCTGGATTTTCCACCACCGGGTGGCATCAAGTTCAACGCGGTGGTGGAGGGGGAGTGTTGGCTGGAAGTGGAAGGGATGATCGTGCCCGTCCGGCTGTATGAAGGTGATTGCTTTCTATTGACGCAAAATCGACCGTGGAAATTATCCAGCCACCTGGCACTGGAGGGGGTGGATGCTCGGGAGGTCTACAGCAAGGCCGTGGGCGGTATCGCCAGCCTGGGTGAGACGGCTGATCTGTTTCTGATTGGCGGGCTGTTTTACTACGGTGATGAAGCCCGCCTCTTGCTGGAGGGATTGCCCCCGGTGGTGCGCATCAGCGCTCGCTCCGATCAGGCCAGTGTGTTGCGTTGGTGCCTGGAGCGCTTGTCTCTTGAATACGCCAGCCCGAAGCTGGGTGCGGCGTTGATGACCGAGCATTTGGCGCAAATGATGCTGGTGCAAATCCTGCGCCTCTATCAAGCTTCCCTAGGCGCCAGTACCACCGGTTGGCTCGCGGCGTTGACCGATCCGAGGTTGGCGCCGGTGCTGGCGCAAGTGCACGCCGAACCGGCACGGCGTTGGACATTGAGCGAAATGGCAGGCACGGCCAATCAGTCTCGCTCGACCTTCGCCCTGCATTTCAAGCAACGTGTTGGCATGGCACCTCAGGCATATCTGACCCGCTGGCGTATGCATTTGGCGGTGCAGGCGTTGAACACTTCCAGCAGCAGTGTGTCCAGCATCGGCCAGGCATTGGGTTATCAGTCGGACAGCGCATTCAGCAGTGCTTTCAAACGTTTGATGAATTGCTCACCGCGAGAGTACCGCGAGCGCAAACTACACAAGGACGCCTCTGATGAACGCTACCCGGCAGCACAGGATCCAGGTCAACGGCATTGAGTTAAGTGTGCAGGTCACGGGGGCAGACGAAGGCCCGCCGATCTGGCTGCTCCACGGTTTCCCGGAATGCTGGCACTCCTGGCGCGAGCAGATTCGCGCATTGGCGGCTGCGGGTTACCGAGTGTTCGCCCCGGAAATGCGCGGCTACGGCCAGACCAGTTCGCCCGCTGCGATCGCCGATTATGATCTGCTGACCCTGTGCGGGGATATCCAGCAGGCCATGGACCATTTTGGCCATGCGCAGGTGGTGATGGTCGGCCATGACTGGGGGGCAGTGGTGGCCTGGCACCTGGCGCTGCTCGAACCCGAGCGTGTCACGCACTTGATCACGATGTCCGTGCCATTCGCTGGGCGCGCGCGGCGGCCGGTGATCGAAATCATGCGTGAGCTGTACGCGGATCGCTTCAACTACATCCTGTATTTCCAGGAGCCTGGCGTTGCCGAGCAGGAGCTGAACGCTGACATCGAGCGCACGTTGCGCCTGTTCATGCAGGATCAGGATGTGTTTTTGCAAAAGAAACCGCCGAGCGCCAGGTTACTTGAGGGCGTTCCCGCGCCCGGCGCATTGCCGCAATGGTGTTCCCAGGCAGACCTGGACGTCTACGTAAACACCTTCGCCAACCACGGTTTTCGTGGCCCGCTGAACTGGTACCGCAACTTTGAACGCAACTGGCAACACACCGAGTGCCTGGCTGGCCAGCAGGTGTTGCAACCCACGCTATTCCTGATCGGTGACCGAGACCCGGTCGGTGTGTTCGAGGCGCACACACTCAAACGCATGCCCGATTCAGTGCCTCACCTTGAACAACACGTGCTGCCCAACTGCGGCCACTGGATCCAGAACGAACAAAGCCAGCAGGTCAACACGCTGATGCTCGCGTTCCTACGAAAACCGTAACCCCAACCCCCTCCAAATGTGGGAGCGGGCTTGCCCGCGAATGCGTCGGGTCAGCCACTCAACCGTTGACTGACCCACCGCACCGCGAGCAATCGCGCTCCCACCGCTTCAAACAACTTCCAAATACGAACTATGAATCGCCTGTGCCAACTCCCGAACCGTGTCAATAAATTCCGTCAAGCGGCTATGCAACCCATCCTCAAGAATCTCATCAATCCCCGTATACCTGAGCCGCGCCTCAAACTCCGCGGCCAACCGCTGCGCCGTGCGCCCGTAACTGCCGGGCAAGTCCGCCAGGATATGACTCAACTCCTCGATACATGCATGCAACGAACGCGGCACATCGCTGCGCAACAACAGCAACTCTGAGACCGAGCGAGCATTCAACGCATTCGGATACAACTCGGTGTACGCCTCGAACGACGACAACGCGCGGAGCAGGGCGCTCCATTGGTAATAACCGCGTGCCGACAAGTCACTGACTTCCTCCGACTCCTCGCCAAACATCTCATAGCGTGCATCCAGCAGGCGCAAGGTGTTATCCGCACGCTCTACGAAGGTGCCCAGGCGGATAAACCGATAGGCGTCATTGCGCATGATCGTCCCGGAGGTGGCCCCCCGGAAAAGGTGCGAACGCTGCTTGACCCAATCACAAAAGTGGTTGATGCCATGCCGCGCCAGGCCGCCCGCGGCGATGCTGCGCATTTCCAGCCAGGTGGCGTTGAGGTTTTCCCACATGTCGGCGGTGATCCGCCCGCGTACCGCATGGGCATTGCCACGCGCCGCGCGCAGGCAGTTATAGATGCTGGCGGGGTTCTCTTCGTCGAGGGCAAAGAAGTGCAACATGCGCTCGGCATCCAGCTGTGTATGCCGCTCAAGGTAATTGTCCAGGGTGCCGCTGCTGAGCAGCGACATGGCCAGTTCATCCAGGCCATCACTATGCCCGGCCTGGGGCATCAACGACAGGGAGTAGCTGACCTCGAGCATCCGCGCCAGGTTCTCGGCGCGCTCCAGGTAACGGGACATCCAGTACAGGTCTGCGGCGGTTCTACTCAACATACTCAGTCCTCCACCACCCAGGTGTCCTTGGTTCCGCCGCCTTGCGACGAGTTGACGATCAGTGAGCCTTCCTTCAGCGCAACACGGGTAAGACCACCCGGTACCAGGCGGGTTTCCTTGCCCGACAGCACAAAGGGCCGCAGGTCGATATGGCGCGGAGCAATGCCGTTCTCGACAAAGGTGGGGCAGGTGGACAGGCTCAGTGTGGGTTGGGCGATATACGCGTGGGGTCGGGCCTTGATGCGTTGACGGAAGTCTTCGATCTCGGCGGCGCTGGAGGCCGGGCCGACCAGCATGCCGTAGCCGCCGGAGCCTTGGGTTTCCTTGACCACCAGTTGCGGCAGGTTGGCCAGAACGTGGGACAGTTCATCGGGTTTGCGGCACTGGAAGGTCGGCACGTTTTGCAGCACCGGTTCTTCATCCAGGTAGAAGCGGATCATCTCGGGCACGTAGGGGTAGATCGACTTGTCATCAGCCACGCCGGTGCCGATGGCATTGGCCAGCACCACGTTGCCGGCGCAATAGGCGGCCACCAGGCCGGGCACGCCAAGCATCGAATCGGGGTTGAAGGCCTTGGGGTCGAGGAAGGCGTCGTCGATACGCCGGTAAATCACGTCGACCGGCTTGGGGCCGTCGGTGGTGCGCATGAACACCTTGAGGTCCTGTACGAACAAGTCGGCGCCTTCCACCAGTTCCACGCCCATTTCCCGGGCCAGGAACGCATGTTCGAAGAATGCACTGTTAAAGCGCCCTGGCGTTAGCACCACCACGTTGGGGTTGTCCAGGCGGCTGGCGCTTTTCAGGGTCTTGAGCAGCAGGTTGGGGTAATGGTCCACCGGCGCGATACGCTGCTTGGCGAACACCTCGGGGAACAGGCGCATCATCATTTTGCGGTCTTCGAGCATGTAGCTCACGCCGCTGGGGGTGCGCAGGTTGTCTTCGAGCACGTAGTAGGTGCCGTCGCCATCGCGCACCAGGTCGACACCGGAAATATGCGAGTAGATGTCGCGGTGCAGGTCCAGGCCGACCATCGCCTTCTGATAACCCTCGTTGCCCAGCACCTGTTCCGCCGGAATGATCCCGGCCTTGATAATGCGCTGGTCGTGGTAGATGTCGGCAAGGAACATGTTCAGCGCGTTGACGCGCTGGATACAACCGCGTTCGATCAGGCTCCATTCACTGGCGGGGATGCTGCGGGGGATGATGTCGAAGGGGATCAGGCGCTCGGTGTCTTGCTCGTCGCCATACAGCGTGAACGTAATCCCGGCGCGGTGGAACAGCAAGTCGGCTTCACGGCGACGCTGGGCCAGCAGTTCCGGCGGCGTATTCGCCAGCCAGCGGGAGAAGTCTTGATAATGCGCACGGCACGCGCCGTTTGCGTCATTCATTTCATCGAAGAAAGATCGAGCCATTCCAGTACCTTGTCAGTGCCGAGGATAGCCAAGTGGCACTGCCGCTTCAAAAAACGCATTTTTATAAGGCCGTGGCTGAAGGTGCCAACCGGCCTGGTCCTTACTTTCTTATGGGGTCGGCTCTGGGTCGGTGGGTAACGAATGCTCCTGTAAGCGGGCAAGGCAGGTGAGTGATGAAAGGGTTAAGCAATGC
Source organism: Pseudomonas sp. EA_65y_Pfl1_P113 (assembly GCF_963970525.1). NCBI lineage: Bacteria > Pseudomonadati > Pseudomonadota > Gammaproteobacteria > Pseudomonadales > Pseudomonadaceae > Pseudomonas > Pseudomonas sp. EA_65y_Pfl1_P113. The sequence goes on along the minus strand of NZ_CAXAQM010000002.1, from coordinate 352,052 downwards.
GTGTGCCGAAACCACCAATAACCCTATTGCCGTAAGCGGGCTTGCCCCGCGCTGGGCTGCGCAGCGGCCCAAAAAAAACGGGAGCGCTACGCACGCCTGCGCGGGGCAAGCCCGCTCACTACAAAATGCGCCAGATTGGTGCGCAAACTAACTTGAACTTCGCCAGCGCCCCTTCCTTCTAAACAGACTCGATCCAAAACGGAGCACGCATGTGCCCAGAATCATCTCCCCCCAATCCCCAGAATCGACCCTGACAGATCACAGTGAACACAACGCCAAGATCTTCGGCTCACCCAAAGACCGCCTCGACTTCTATCGGCGCGAGATACAATACGAAACCTCGATCCTGGCCAACCGCACCGACGCCTACCTCACGGCGCAGTCGTTCCTGGTGATCGCCTTTGTCTCTGGCATGGGCAACCTCAACCCGGAATGGGGAAAATTGTTCACACTGTTGGTGCCGCTGTTCCTGGCGCTCCTGGGCATTCTCAGCTCACTCAACGCCTGGCCCGGCATACGCGCGGCGTATGACATCATTGACCACTGGCACTTCAAGCAAAGCGAACTGCTGCGCAGCGAGCCAGTGATGGGCATGGCCTACGACGAGTCGCCGCTGTTTTCCGAAATGGAGTCGTCCCACAAGGGCTATCGCAAGTCGTTGTTGTTCTCCATGCGCGCCCCGTGGCTGTTCATGGTGTTCTGGGTGCTGCTCGCGGCTTATGCGTTCTACATTCAGGTAGATAACCCAGGCTCTTAGGCAATTTGAACTTCATTGCCCAGGGCGTGACCTTACCTTTACGCAGGCTGCATTTTCCCAATACTGCGAACAGAAGAGGTGACCCATGAACACACACGACGATCCCCAAGTCAGCGGGCGCAACGACCCGGCCATCGACGGCGGCGAACCCGCGCCAGGTACTGGCGCCGACGCGCCAAAAGATCCGGCACCGGCCAAAGAACCCAAGGCTGAAGAAAACGACTACAGTCCAGACTTCGAGCCGGAGCCGGAGCCCAAGGCTGAAACCGATGCCGATATCGATACCCAAGGCGGCTAGTGGAGACGGTGATGTCAAAAGAACTTGATGACGAACTCAACGACCCAGGCAATGAAGACCCTGGCTCGTTGATGGATGACGCAGAAGTGCCGCTCAACGATCTGGATGAAGCGGCGGATGTGGGCAATACCGAGAATCTGGACTGAGTGCTCACCTGGCGCTTGCGGCGGCGTGTCGGATCCGTAGCGTCCTCCGGCATCCATGCACATGCAGTCAGAGGGACCTCTCAACGCTCCAGCAACAAGCGCTCCAAGGTTTCCACGGGTAACGGCCGGCTGAACAGGTAGCCTTGGATCTGATCACAACCGGCCTCCTTCAAGAACGCCAACTGCGCCTGGGTTTCCACGCCTTCAGCCACCACCCGCAGGTTGAGGCTGTGGGCCAGTTCAATGATGGTGCGGGTGATCGCCGCGTCTTGCGGGTTGGTGGTGACTTCGCGGATAAACGCAATGTCGATCTTCAACGTATGGATAGGAAAACGCCGCAGATACGCCAGGCTCGAATAGCCGGTGCCGAAGTCATCGATGGAAATCTTCACGCCCATCGCGTGCAGGCGCTGCAGGCTGGCGATGGTGTGCTGGGTGTTTTCCATCAAGGAGCCTTCGGTCAGCTCCACTTCGAGCCAATGCGGCTCGACACCTGTTTGCGCCAGGGTGCGCGCGATATCGGCAATCAGGTCGCCTTCGATCAGTTGATGGCCGGAGACGTTCACCGACACCTCCACCGCACCAATGGCGCCACGTTGCCACTCGGCAATTTGTTGGCAAACCTGCTCTATCACCCAGCGTCCCACAGGTACAATCAGCCCAAGGCGCTCCAATATCGGCACAAACACGGCCGGGGACACAGCGCCGTAGTCGGGCCTCTCCCAGCGCAGTAACGCTTCGAGGGCGCAGAGGCGGCCGCTGGCGATATCGACCTTGGGCTGGTAATGCACGGTGAAGTCTTCGCGCTCGACGGCTTGGCGCAAGGCATTTTCGAGGTCCTGAAGGGCCAGGTCATGCACGTTTATCCCCGTTTGCAGTGGCCCCAGTTCGCGCGAATGGCTTGCCAGGTCACCACGCTCTTTGAGCCGCAGCAGGTTGCGCACTCGCAACCACAACTCGACACGTTCTACCGGCTTGCTGATGAACTCCTCGGCACCGGCCTCCAGCCCACTGACACGGGCGCTCTGCTCACTGAGGGCGGATAACATGATGATCGGGATACCCGCGGTGGTTTCATCACCCTTTAATTGGCTGGCGACTTCATAGCCGTCCATGCCCGGCATCATCACGTCGAGCAGGATCAGGTCCGGGGGCTGCCGCGCCACCAACTGCAAGGCTTCTTCACCGCTGCTTGCACTCAGGGTCTGGTAGCCCTCGTGTTGCAGCAGGGTTTCCAGGAGTTTGCGCACCTGGGGTTCATCATCAACGATCAACAACGTCGCGGGTTGGCTGGCCATGGAGCGGACTCATGTGAGGGGGCTGTTGGGCGTTTGCAGCAAGGTGTCGATCACTTGGTACAGCTCTTTGTAACGCAACGGCTTGGTGATGTAGGCGTCACAACCGGCGAGCCGGGTCTTTTCGCGGTCTTCTTTCATCGCCATGGCCGTCAAGGCGATCACCGGGATGTGTGCGGTCAGCGGGTCTTGCTTGAGCAGCGCAGTGGCCGCCAGGCCGTCCATGCCGGGCAGTTGGATGTCCATCAGGATCAACGCCGGCTGTTGTTCGCGGGCCAGGGTCAGGCCGGTTTCGGCATCGGGTGCCCACAGCACCGTGTGGCTGGCATTCACTAACAACAGGCGCGCCAGGCGCATATTGGCTTCATTGTCTTCAATGATCAGGATCTCGGCCATGCTGCCTCCGGCGTGCGATGCAGCGGCAACCACGCGACAAACCGCGCGCCACAGCCTTCACGGCTGGCCACGGCTACACTGCCGCCGTGCAAATCCGTCAGCTGCTTGACCATCGCCAGCCCCAGGCCGGTGCCTTCGAATTTGCGCGCCAGGCTGCTGTCGATCTGGCTGAACGCCTTGAACAGCTTGCCCATGTCGCCTTCAGCTATACCAATCCCGGTATCGCTGACGCTCAACTCGAGGAACTGTTGATGCGCACTGTCGGGCAAGTCGAAGCGGTACACCGGCCATTCGCCGGGAATCTGCCCGACCTGCTCGCGGGCCACCTGGCGCACCATCAGCGTCACTGAGCTGCCGTGCTCGCTGAACTTCACCGCATTGGCCAGGAGGTTGTAGACGATCTGCTTGGTCTTGCGCAGGTCCAGTTCCAGACAGCCGAAGTCTTCAGGGCTTTCCAGCTTCAGTTGAATACGTTGCAGCGCGGCCTTTTCCCGCACGATCAACAGGCTGTTGGCCAACAAGCTGGAAAGCTCCGCGCTCTCCAGTTCCAGCTCCATCATGCCGGCCTCGACCTTGGACAGGTCGAGAATGTCGTTGATCAATGACAGCAAATGCTGGCCGCTGGTGAAGATATCACCGATGTACTCGCGCTGGGTCTCGCTCATTTCCCCGACCAGCCCGTCCTTGAGCGCCTCGGAAAAACCGATCACGGCATTCAGCGGCGTGCGCAGTTCGTGGGACATGGTGGCGAGGAACTCGGACTTCATGTGGCTGGCGTGCTCCAGCTCCAGGTTCTTCTCTTCCAGGGCACGCTCGAAGCCTTTGCGTTCGGCTTCTTCCTGCTTGCGCGCGGTGTTGTCGGTGCCGATCAGCAGGTAACCGATGATCGTGTCATGCCGGTTACGCAAGGCGGTCACCGACACCATGGCCGACAGGCGACTGCCATCCTTGCGGATATAGGTCAGCTCGTAGATGTCTTCTATACCCCGGGAGGCCTTGAACACCAGCGCTTCGAACCCCGGCGTGATCGGCGTATCCAGTTCCTGGCTGAGCGCGGCAGCGCGGGTGACCAGTTCGATGGGGTCGGAGATATCGGCGGGGGTGATGCGGTTGACCACATCGGCGGCGGCATAGCCGAGCATGCGTTCGGCGCCTACATTGAAGATTTGGATCACGCCTTTCTCATCGGTGGCGATGCTCGAGAAATAGGCGCTGTTGAAGATGGCGTCTTGCAGTGCGCCGGTCTTGAGCAGGGTTTTCTGGCGTTTGAACTCGACGATTTTTTCGGCGCGCGATTGCGGCTGTTCGGGGAGCGGTGTGTCCATCGCAGGGCGTTCCGTGGTGTCCAGGCCCGCCATCGTCAATCGGCGATGGCGCAGTGCATGCTCACAGCAGATCGCTTGGCGGCGACGAGGAGGAGATGAGGTCCTTGGACAATAGCAGAATTGTGGCGTTTTGATGGCTGATTGAGGAGGAAATACCTTCGAATGGATACCTCTGCACCAAAGCCGACGCTTTCTGAACTTAAGCGTGATGAAACGTTTCACCTGTCGACAAACGGTCAACGCAAGCGCTTGCGTAAGAAAATGTATCTGCATTAGAGTCGACCCACTCGATTACAAAAATAATAATCCCAGGAGCTCATTCATGAGCCTTGAACCCTTGCTTGAGATGCAGGGCATCAGCAAAACCTTCAATGGTCTGCGCGTGCTCAAGAATGTCGGCCTGAAGGTCTACCCCGGCGAAATCCACGCCTTGATGGGGGAGAACGGCGCCGGCAAATCCACCTTGATGAAAATCCTTTCCGGCGCCTATCAAGCCGACCCCGGCGGTGAAATCCGCATTGCCGGCCAGCCCATCCCCACCTTCGACCCCGCCACCGCCAAAGCCCTCGGCATCGCCGTGATCTATCAGGAACTGAGCCTGTGCCCGAACCTGAGCGTGGCCGAGAACATCTACCTGGGTCGCGAGCTGCGGCGTGGCTGGACCATCGACCGCAAAGGCATGGAGGCCGGGTGCATCGAAGTGCTGCAACGCCTTGGCGCGGAGTTCACCCCGTCAACGCGGGTCAGCAGCCTGTCGATTGCCGAGCGCCAACTGGTGGAAATCGCCCGCGCCTTGCATGGCCACGCCAAGATCCTGGTGATGGACGAACCCACCACACCCTTGTCGTCCCGCGAGACCGATCGTTTGTTCGCGCTGATCAAACAGTTGCGCAGCCAAGGTTTGGCGATCATCTATATCAGCCACCGCATGGCCGAGATCTACGAGCTGTCGGACCGCGTCTCGGTGCTGCGTGACGGCCAATACATCGGCGAGCTGACCCGCGAGGCGCTGTCGGCCGACGTGCTCGTGAAAATGATGGTGGGCCGCGACCTGTCGGGGTTCTACAAGAAGGAACACGCCGCGTATAACCCCGGCAACGTGGTGATGCGCGTGCGCGACATGGCTGATGGCAAACGCGTGCGCAACTGTAGTTTCGACCTGCATGCCGGCGAAGTGCTCGGGATTGCCGGCCTGGTCGGGGCAGGGCGCACCGAACTGGCACGGCTGATCTTTGCCGCCGACCCACGCACCTCCGGTACCTTGGAAGTGGTCGGCAAAACCATCACCCAACTGCGCACCCCGGCGGATGCGATCCGCGCCGGTGTCGTTTACCTCACCGAAGACCGCAAGGCTCAGGGCCTGTTCCTGGACATGAGCGTGGCCGACAACATCAATGTCTGCGCCTGCGTACCGGATGCCCATGCCGGTGGTGTGCTCGATCGTGGCCACGCGGCGCAGCGCGCCAGGGACGCGATCAAGTCACTGTCGATTCGCGTGGCGTCGGGCAAGGTCAATGTCGGTGCGCTGTCCGGCGGCAATCAGCAAAAGGTGCTGCTGGCGCGGCTGTTGGAGGTCAAGCCGCATGTGCTGATCCTCGACGAACCCACACGCGGCGTGGACATCGGTTCCAAGTCCGAGATCTACCGCATCATCAATCAACTGGCGCAAGCCGGTGTCGGCATTGTGGTGATTTCCAGCGAGTTGCCGGAAATCATCGGCACCTGCGACCGCGTGCTGATCATGCGCGAAGGCCAGTTGGTGGCTGAAGTCGGCGGGGCGTCGGGCCAGGTTATTTCCCAAGAACGTATTATTGACCTCGCCACCGGTGGCGATCAGGTGGTTGCCCATGGCTGAATTGAACGTTGCAACGATAGGTAAAGCTGAACGCGCACGCGAGTTGATGCGCACCGTCGGCATGTTGCCGGTACTGATCCTGTTGTTGGTGGGCTTTGCCCTGGCCAGCGAGAACTTCCTGACAGTGCAGAACCTGTCGATCATCTCTCAGCAGGCCTCAGTGAACGTGGTGCTGGCGGCCGGCATGACCTTTGTGATCCTCACGGCGGGTATCGACCTGTCGGTGGGCGCGATCCTGGCCGCGTCGGCGGTGGTGGCGTTGCAAGCGTCGATGTCGCCGCAGTTCGGCATGTTCGGGATTGCTGCCGGTATTGGCTTCGGGCTGTTGCTGGGCCTGGTCAACGGCGGATTGATCGCCTTTATGCGCCTGCCGCCGTTTATCGTCACCCTCGGCGCACTCACCGCCATGCGCGGTTTGGCGCGCCTGCTGGCCGATGACAAGACCGTTTTCAACCCCGACCTGCCGTTTGCGTTTATCGGCAATGACTCGGTGCTCGGCGTGCCCTGGCTGGTGATCATTGCCGTCGCGGTGGTAGCGCTGTCGTGGTTCATCCTGCGCCGGACGGTGATGGGCGTGCAGATCTACTCGGTGGGCGGTAACCCGGAAGCGGCGCGATTGTCGGGGATCAAGGTGTGGAAGGTGCTGCTATTCGTCTACGCCATGTCCGGTGCGTTGGCCGGGCTGGGCGCGGTGATGAGCGCTTCGCGTCTGTTCGCGGCCAACGGCCTGCAACTGGGACAATCCTATGAGCTGGACGCGATTGCCGCGGTGATCCTCGGTGGCACCAGCTTTACCGGCGGCGTCGGCACCATCGGCGGCACGCTGATTGGTGCGCTGATTATCGCGGTACTCACCAACGGCCTGGTGCTGCTGGGCGTGTCGGATATCTGGCAGTACATCATCAAGGGCATCGTGATCATTGGCGCAGTCGCGCTGGATCGTTATCGCCAGTCCGGTGCTCGGACCTGATTTCACTCATACAACAATCACAAGAGAGACCCGCATGAACGTCAAACGTATCTTTCCCGTTATTGCCTTGGCTGCCTTGATGTCCCAAGCCGTCGAAGCGCGCGAACTCAAAGCCCTCGGCATCAGCATGGGCTCGCTGGGCAACCCGTATTTCGTGACCCTGGCCGATGGCGCCACCGCGCGGGCCAAGGCGTTAAACCCCAACGTCAAGGTGACCTCGGTGTCGGCCGACTATGACTTGAGCAAGCAGTTTTCGCAGATCGACAACTTTATCTCGTCCAAGGTCGACCTGATCCTGATCAACGCGGTAGACCCGTCCGCCATGGCCTCGGCCATCAAAAAAGCCCGCGACGCGGGCATTGTCGTGGTCGCCGTGGATGTCGACGCCAAGGGCGTGAACGCCACCGTGCAGACCGACAACGTCGAGGCCGGCAAGCTGGCCTGCCAGTACCTGGTGGATAAGCTCAGCGGCAAGGGCAATGTGATCATCCAGAACGGCCCGCAAGTCACTGCCGTGACCGACCGCGTCAAAGGGTGCAAGGCGGCACTCGCCAGCGCGCCGCAGATCAAGGTGCTGTCCGATGACCAGGACGCCAAGGGCTCCCGTGAAGGCGGCTTGAACGCCATGCAGGGTTACCTGACACGCTTCCCGAAAATCGACGGTCTGTTCGCGATCAACGACCCGCAAGCCATCGGCAGCGACCTGGCGGCCAAGCAGCTCAAGCGCAGCGGCATCGTTATTACCTCGGTGGACGGCGCGCCGGATATCGAAAATGCGCTGAAGACCGACACGCAAATCCAGGCGTCCGCCAGCCAGGACCCTTGGGCCATGGCGCAGACAGCGGTGGACGTGGGCAATGACATTCTCAACGACAAAGCCCCAGCCGAAGCGGTTACCCTGCTCACGCCAAAACTGATCACCCGTGACAACATCGGTACGTACAGCGGTTGGTCGAGTAAACGTTGAATCAGTGAGAGGAACAGCGCCGTGGTCACCATGGATGACGTCGCAAGCAGGGCGGGGGTGTCGACATCAACGGTGTCCCATGTGTTGAACGGTACCCGCAAGGTCAGCCCGGCCACGGTGCAGGCGGTGCAGCAGGCTATCCAGGCGCTGGGGTACATCCCCAACACCCTGGCGCGTTCGCTGGCCCGGTCAAGTACCAGCACGATTGGCGTGGCGATCTCGGCGCTGTCCAACCATTACTTCAGTGAAACGGTGCACGCGATTGAAACCGAATGCGCCAAGCACGGTTACATGATGCTGTTTGTCGACACCCACGACGACCCGGAGCAGGAGCTGCGGGTGGTCACGGCGCTGCATCATCGGCGGGTCGACGGGATTGTGCTGGCCCCCTCGAGCGGCTCAAAAGCGCTGGAATACCTGCGGGCCAACGAGATTCCAGCGGTGCTGGTGGACCGCATGATGAGCGAGCAGTTTGACCAGGTCGGGGTGGACAACGCCGAGCCCACCCAGGCCCTTATTGAACATTTGATCGCCCATGGTCACCGCCGCATTGGCTTTATCGCCGGGCGCGAGGGGTTCAGCACCACCGATGAGCGAGTGGCCGGTTACCGCGCAGCGTTGCACGTGGCGGGGCTGGCGTTTGATCCACAACTGTTGGTCAATGGCGGCTCCAACACCGAGCCGGCACGCCTGGCCACGGCGCAGTTGCTGGGCCTGGCCGCGCCGCCCACGGCAATCATGGCCGGCAACAACCTGATGACCCTTGGTGCCATGCACGCGCTGCGTGACGCACATATCGCCGTGCCGGGGCAGATGGCCTTGGTCGGCTTTGATGATTTTGACTGGGCGGACTTTTTTGTGCCGCGCCTGACCTTGATCGCTCAACCGGTCAAGGCACTCGGCGCTCGCGCTGTCGGCCTGTTGTTGCAGCGCATGGCTTCGCCCACGGCACCGCCCCAGCGCGTGCGCCTGGCGCCAACCCTGCAATTGCGTGACTCATGTGGCGGTAGTTGATTGGACAATTACGTATGAACCTGCCTGTTTCCCTCGGAATAGACCTCGGCACCTCTGAACTCAAGGCCATCCTGATGGACCTTGACGGTAGGGTGCTGGCCCACGCTGGCGTGCGTTTGAGTGTGTCGCGGCGCCACTGCGGCTGGTCCGAGCAAGCGCCGGAAGATTGGTGGCAGGCGTGTGTTAAGGCGTTGGGGCAACTGCGTGCGCACGAGGCGTTTGCGCGTGTGGCGTGTATCGGCCTGTCCGGGCAAATGCACGGTGCTGTGTTGTTGGGGGATGACAACCGCGTGTTGTATCCCGCAATCCTGTGGGACGATTCCCGCGCGATCACTGAAGCTGAACAGTTGGGGGCGGGGTTTGCCGACGTCACGGGCAGCCTGCCCATGGCCGGGCTCACGGCGCCGAAATTGCTGTGGTTGCAACAGCATGAGCCTGCGGTATTCAAGGCCATCGACTGTGTGCTGTCACCCAAGGACTACCTGCGTTTGCGCCTGAGTGGCGAGCGTATCAGCGAGATGTCCGACGCTGCCGGGACGTTGTGGCTGGATGTGGCACAGCGTGAGTGGTTCGCCCCGATGCTGCGCGCTACGGGCCTTGTGCCGGAACAGATGCCCAGGTTGGTCGAAGGCGGCGCCGCGAGTGCGGGTTTGACGGCGACCGAGCTGGGGCTGTCGACTGACGTAGTGCTTGCGGGCGGCGGTGGCGATAACCCGGTGGCCGCCGTGGGTATCGGTGCGATCAACGCAGGCGATGGCTTCATCACCCTCGGCACCAGCGCGGCGATTGTCGCAATCACTGCCCACGCTGCCGGCAACCCGGCCAGTGCCGTGCACAGCTTCTGCCATGCGTTACCCAACCGTTGGTACACCATGGGCGCGATGCTGGCCGGTGCCAGTTGCTTGCGCTGGGTGACGCGGCTGACCGGCACGGCGGATGAGCAAACGTTGTTGGGCCAGGTGCAACTGCAGTTGCCAATAGGGCAGCCTGTGCCTTTGAACACACCGCTGTTTCTACCGTACCTCGCCGGTGAACGTACCCCCCATAACGATCCGTTGCTGCGCGGTGGATTCATGAGCCTGGGCCATGACTGCACGCCCGCCATGCTCGGCTACGCGGTGATGGAGGGTGTGGGCTTCGGTTTGCTCGATGCCTTGCACGCCGTGCAATCGGCGGGTGCGAATGTGGGTGCATGCGCCCTGGTGGGGGGCGGGGCGCGCAGTGAATACTGGGCGCAGTTGCTGGCGAATATCCTGCAGCGAGAAATCTTCACCTTGCACGGCAGTGAGTTGAGTGCGTGTATCGGCGCGGCGAAGCTGGGGTTCCTGGCGATTGGGCAGGGGGAGGCGTTGTTGCAGGCAGGGATGCCCGTGAAGGCGAGGTATTTGCCAGATGCAAATCAACGGTCAGTGCTGGATGCGCGTTATCGTAAGTTCCGAGGCTTATTGGCAGCAGCAAAAATACTGCACGAATAAACGAAACAGTTCTAATTGTGTGAGCTGCCCCGTTAATCCCCCAGTGGCGGCAATCGCCGTTTCACCGGGGTCTTCTTGACGATCGCCGTGTTGGTTTCGGCATACGCGTTAAGCCGGTCAAGCAAACTGTCCAGATGATCCATGGTGCGCACATGCAGCCGCGCAATAAAACAATCCTCGCCCGTGACCTTGTCGCACTCCGTGAACTCGGGGATCGCCTGGATCTGGCGCTCCACCTCCTGCAATTTGCCGGGTAACGGGCGGATACGCACGATGGCCTGCAACAGGTAGCCAAAATGCTTGGGGTCGATATCCACGGTGTAGTGGGTCAACACGCCGCGCTCTTCAAGACGCCGCAAACGCTCGCCAACACTGGGCGAGGACAGCCCGGTAATGCCGGCCAGGGCCTTGAGCGACAAGCGTGAGTCGTCCATCAAAGCGGCGATCAGTTGCTGGTCGATGGTGTCAATCATGGGATCCGCCTAATAAGTAAAGGTCATCCAGGTGTTTGACCTATTTTAGTCACTGGAGCCGCTCTCAAGCAGATTGCCATAATTGAGCCTCACTTGAGGAGCCTTAATCATGGACACATCCATTCGTCGCGGGTCGTGGGAAATGGTCGCCGCCATGCTGATCTCGGGGACCATTGGCTGGTTTGTATTGGTCTCTGGCGTGTCGGTGATCGAAGTGGTGTTCTGGCGCTGCGTGATCGGCGGGCTGACACTGTTGCTGGTGTGCGCGATACTCGGGTACTTGCGTCTGGACCTGCTCAGTTGGGCCAAGGTCGGGCTGGCGATGCTCAGTGGGGTGGCGATTGTCGGTAATTGGTTGTTGCTGTTTGAGTCCTATTCCCACGCGTCAATTGCCATCAGTACGGCGGTGTACAACGTGCAGCCGTTCATGTTGGTGATGTTGGCGGCGGTGTTCCTGGGTGAAAAAATCACCGTGCAGAAGCTCGCGTGGCTGAGCGTGGCGTTTCTCGGGATGTTGGCGATTGTTACCGCCCATGGCGATCAGCAGAGCAGCGGCGGGGATTACCTGGCGGGGATCGCGCTAGCGTTGGGCGCAGCGTTTTTGTATGCGATTGCAGCGTTGATCATCAAGCGTTTGAAAGACGTACCGCCGCATTTGATGGCGTTGATCCAAGTTGCAACCGGGGCGGTGCTGCTGGCGCCTTTGGTGCCCTGGAACGGCCTGCCAACTGCGCCAAACGCCTGGGCCGCACTGGTAACGCTTGGCGTGGTGCACACTGGTTTGATGTATGTGTTGTTGTATGGCGCGATCCAGAAGTTGCCGACGGCCATCACCGGAGCACTGTCGTTTATCTACCCGATCGCGGCGATCTTCGTCGACTGGATTGCCTTCGGGCATCGCCTCGGCTGGCTGCAATGGCTGGGGGTAGCGGCGATTCTGCTGGCGGCTGCGGGGTTGCAGCGGGGCTGGTGGTGGCCCCGCTCCCACAGGGTTAGTGCGTGCCCTGAAAGATGATGTTTTGCGGGTTGAAATGCTCCACCGCGCTGCCCGGTTGCGGCAAGCCAAGGATATGCCCCTTGATCTTGCCCACCACGTGCATCTCGCACGGCTTGCAGTCGAACTTCAAGGTGAGCACTTCATCGCCATGGATCAACTGCATCGGCGCTACCTTGGTCTTCACGCCGGTGACACCCTTGGCCTGTTTAGGGCACAGGTTGAACGAGAAACGCAGGCAGTGCTTGGTGATCATCACCGGCACTTCGCCGGTTTCTTCGTGGGCTTCGAAGGCGGCGTCGATCAGCTTCACACCGTGACGGTGGTAGAAGTCGCGGGCTTTCTGGTTGTAGACGTTGGCCAGGAACGACAGGTGTGCTTCCGGGTACACCGGCGGCGGCGAGGTCTCGGCTTTGCGGCCACCGCGCGGGTGAGCGGCGATGCGGGCGGCGGTCAGCGCTTCAATCACTTCGCGGCGCAGCGCCTTGAGCTGTGAGTTGGGGATGAAGAACGCTTGCGGTGCATCCAGCTGGACGTCCGTCGCGTGGTATTCAGTAGTGCCCAACTGGCCGAGCAGGTCGCGCAGGGTGTCCAGCGCCTGTTCCGGCTTGTTGGCCACGCCGAACGGGCCGGGCAGGGTGACGCTGGCACTGATGCCTTCTTCGCTGGTGGCGGTGACTTCCAGTTGGTCTTCACGCAGGCGAGCGGCCCACGCCAGGCCGATACGGCGCTCGGCAGAGGTCTTTTGCAAGGCCTGCTGCCAGTTATGATCCAGGTTGCGGTTCAGTGGATGGTTCGAGCGTAGTTGATGCAGGCCGGCCGGCATTTCATTCGGCTCGACGCGATAGCGGTAGCGTTTCTCGCCGTCTTCCTCGAACTCGCCTTTAGGCTCGGCGATGTTGGCGCGGAAACCCACGACTTCACGCTTGACGAGCACATTGAGACCGTCGCCGTTGGACAATGGCTCATGGGTAACAACCTGCAAGTCGCGCTTGCCGGCTTTTTCCACCACACCCACCGGCAAGCCGGTAAACGTCGGGGTGTCGAAGGCGCCGATGTCGATCTTGCGGTCGCTGACGAAATAGTCGGTGCTGCCACGGTGGAAGGTTTTTTCCGGGTCGGGCAGGAAGAAATGCGCCGTACGGCCGCTGGAAGCGCGAGCCAGGTCCGGGCGGTCTTCAAGAATCTCGTCGAGGCGCTGGCGGTAATAGGCGGTGATATTCTTCACATAGCCCATGTCTTTGTAGCGGCCTTCGATCTTGAACGAGCGCACGCCGGCTTCGACCAGGGCGCGCAGGTTGGCGCTCTGGTTGTTGTCTTTCATCGACAGCAGGTGCTTTTCAAAAGCCACGACGCGGCCCTGGTCATCCTTCAAGGTGTATGGCAGGCGGCAGGCCTGGGAGCAGTCGCCACGGTTGGCGCTGCGGCCATTTTGCGCGTGGGAAATGTTGCACTGCCCAGAGAACGCTACGCACAGGGCGCCGTGGATAAAGAACTCAATGGCCGCATCGGTTTCATCAGCGATGGCGCGGATTTCCTGCAGGTTCAGCTCACGGGCCAATACCAGCTGCGAGAAACCGGCCTGGTCGAGGAACTTGGCACGGCCGAGGGTACGAATGTCGGTCTGGGTGCTGGCGTGCAGCTCGATGGGCGGAATATCCAGTTCCATCACGCCCAGGTCTTGCACGATCAACGCATCGACGCCGGCGTCGTAGAGCTGATGGATCAGCTTGCGCGCGGGTTCCAGCTCGTTGTCATGCAGGATGGTGTTGATAGTGGTGAACACCCGCGCGTGGTAGCGGCGTGCGAACTCCACCAGGGAAGCGATCTCGCTCACTTCGTTACAGGCGTTATGGCGCGCGCCGAAGCTCGGGCCGCCGATGTAGATGGCGTCGGCGCCATGCAGGATGGCCTCGCGCGCGATAGCGACATCGCGGGCAGGGCTGAGCAATTCGAGGTGATGCTTGGGCAAGGACATAGTTTTTTTAGTCAGGCTTGTCACGGTTGAGGCGCGCATTGTAGCTGTGAAACGCTGGGCAGGCACCTACCGCAGGGCCTACCGCCGGTGCTCCCCATGCTTTGAGGGGGCAAACCCAATCAACTGTGGGAGCGGGCTTGCTCGCTCCCACATTGTTGACCGAGTGCGGCTTAGGCCTTGGCAGCCATCGCGGTGACTTCCACACGCATGCCTTCTACCGCCAACGCCGCCACACCCACCGCCGCGCGCACGGGCCAGGGCTTGGCGAAGAAGCGTTTGTAGACTTCATTAAAAGCGGCGCGATCGGCCATGTCGGTGAGGTAGATGGTCAAGTGCATCACCCGGTCCATCGAGCTGCCAGCCTTTTCCAGCGCGACCTTCAAGGCTTCTAGCGTGCATTCGCTTTGCAGGGTGATGTCGCCCAGTTCCAGGCTGCCATCGGCGCGGGTCGGGATCTGGGTGGACACCAGGATGCCGTTGAAGCCGATCACATCCGATGAAATCGAGTCGGCATCTGGATCAGGGGTGTAGTGCAGGTCGTGGTTGGCCATGGGTGCCTCGCGTTGGCAGGTTCAGAAAGGCACCCATGGTCCTCGAAAACGACAGCAGGGGCAAACTACGCCCAGCGGCGGAACAGCACACTGGCACTGCTCGACGCAAAGCCCTGAATGACGGGGGCTCCAGCAATAATCTGGCGCCAGAAAATAAAATTTTTTTCCCCGTCAAGTCGCGTATTACGCAGCCGATAGCCAATAAAGAAATCAGTTTTCCGCACGGCTGAGGGTACGTCATGTTCAATAAAGCACTCAAAACAGAACTGGCGGCCAGGAAGGCCGAATCCACCGAGTACAAAGGACTGATCGTCGCACTGGAACGCTCCATGGCCGTGGTCGAATTTGACCTCAATGGCAAGGTGCTGCTGGCCAATGATAACTTTCTCAAGACCATGGGCTACAGCGCTGCTCAATTGAGCGGCAAATCCCACCGCGACTTTTGCTTGCCGGCGCTGACCAGCAGTTCGGCCTACAGCCAATTCTGGAGTGATTTGAAGGCGGGCAAATTTGTGTCAGGCACCTTCAAGCGGGTCGATGCCAACGGCAAGACGGTCTGGCTGGAAGCGAGCTACAACCCGGTCCTGGATGAACGCGGCCAGGTACTGAAAGTGGTCAAGTACGCCTTGGACGTCACCGCCAAAGTGGAACAGGAAGCGGCCGCTTCCAGCAAACTGGTCGCGCTGGACCGGGCGATGGCCGTGATCGAGTTTGACCTCGGCGGCCACGTATTGGACGCGAACGCCAACTTCTTGAGCGTGATGGGTTATTCGCTGGCGGAACTCAAAGGCAAACACCACCGCCTGTTTTGCGAACCGACCCTGGTCAACAGCGGTGAATATGCCGACTTCTGGGGGCGCCTGAACAATGGCGAATTTTTCACCGGGCAATTCAAGCGCCTGGGCAAACATGGCCGGGTGGTATGGCTGGAGGCCAGTTACAACCCGGTTTACGATGGCGACGGCAAGTTGACCAAGATCGTCAAGTTCGCCAGCGATATCACCGAGCGTGTTGAGAAGTTCGAGGAAGACTCCCGTGGCGCTTCACGTGCCTACCATATCTCGTCCGAGACCGAGCGTTTTGCCGAACATGGCACCCAGGTGATCCAGGAGACCGCCAGTGAGATGCGCCGCATCGCCGACAACATTGGCGCCTCTGCGCGACTGGTCGGGCAACTGGGCGATCGTTCGGAGCAGATCACCGCTATCGTCAACACCATTCGCGGTATCGCCGACCAGACCAACTTGTTGGCGCTGAACGCTGCTATTGAGGCGGCGCGTGCGGGCGATCAAGGGCGTGGCTTTGCGGTAGTGGCCGATGAAGTGCGGCAACTGGCCGGGCGCACCAGCCGTTCCACGGCGGAAATCGCCGAGATGATCGGCATGATCCTCGCGGAAACCCGCGACGCCGTCACCAGCATGAACGCCACCCAGGAAGGCGCCCAACGCGGTGTCAACCTGGCTGATCAGGCGGGCTCGGTCATCCTGCAGATTCGCACCAGCACCAGCGACGCGGTGGAGGCCGTGAGCATGTTTGCGTCGAAGCTGGATGAGTCGGAAGTGATTCCGAAGACCGCGGTGGGCTGGGTGGGCTGATAGCGGTAACCCTGTGAAGAGGGAGGAGGGGAACCCCCTCGTTCCGGCTTGGGGATTACTCTTTGACGTCCATGAACTCTTCCGCCCACGCCACATAGCTTTCCGGCAGCGTGTAGGTGTGCGTCAGCTCGGTGGCACTGAGGTTTGACGTACTGTGAGTCAGTTGGCGTTGGGCACGAAGGCTGTCGTAGGTAGCCTTGATCGCTGCAAAGTAAGCGCCGTGACCGGCCACCACTACGCGTACACCCAGGCTCGCCAGACGCTGGGCATCGTTGAGTTTGGGATTGGCGTAGGTTACCAGCATCAGAGGTACGGTGAGGTTCTCGGCGATCTTTTCCAGGTGTTCGAAGTCACTGACACCCACCATGCAAATCCCATCGGCACCGGCTTTCTGATAAGCCAGGGTCCGCTCGATAACCGCTTCGGTCGGCAACACGCCCGCGTTGGTTCGGGCAATGATCGACAGCTCTGGATCAACCCGTGCCTCCAGCGCAGCCCGCACCTTGCCGATGCCTTCTTCAATGGAGATCAGGTCAGTGGACTTACGCCCGAATTGCGCCGGCAGCAACGTGTCTTCAATCGTCAACGCGGCCACACCGGCGCGCTCAAGTTCTTCGACAGTACGCATTACGTTCAGCGCGTTACCATAGCCGTGGTCAGCGTCGGCGATGAACGGCAACTGGGCCACGCGACCGATGCGGGTGGCCTGTTCAACGAACTCACTCAGGGTGATCAGCGCGAAATCGGGTGCGGCCAGTACCTGCAACGAAGCGACCGAGCCCCCGAGGATGCCGACTTCGAAACCCAGGTCGGCGGCGATACGCGCCGACATTGGGTCGAATACGGAGGCGGTTTCAACGCACGCTGGGGTGGCTAGCAATTCACGGAATTTGCGGCGCAAGGCTGAGTGAGAGAGTTTCGGCATGTTCTTTCCTGGTTCTGGTCATCGTCGAGTGACGATCAATGTCTATTCGTGGTGGTGCGAGATTAACACGCCAGGAAACAGGGGATTATGACGTTTAAGGAAGCCGTATGCGTTTAACGCATACGGCTTCCTTAAATGGTCCATAGACGCGTTAATGAATATGGACAGGTTCGAAGTTGCCGGTGTCACTGTGATTACGGAGTTTTGATCAACCGGAGCGCCCATCCAGCCCGATAAACGCACAGGCAAGAGGAGGGCGCCTTCGCTGCATCGCCGACACCTGCCAAAGGTTCGGCATTCAAGCAGGTGTCAACAGGCGTCGTACTTCGGCGATGATCAAATCAATCTTGAAGGGCTTATCCAGCACTGCATCAAACAAGTCTGATCTTTCCATGCCGACATGGGCTTGCGCACCACTCACCAGAATAATAGGCAAGTGATTGAGCGACGGCAGCGCACGTACGGCCGTGGCGAACTCGAGGCCGTCCATAACGGGCATCATGAAGTCGGTAATGATCAACGCTGGCCGCTCGCGCTCCAGCACTTCAAGGCCTTTGCGACCATTACCGGCCTTAACGACCATGAATCCTTCATCCTCCAGCGCATAGCCGAGAATATCGGCGATCAAGTATTCGTCGTCGACGACAAGGATGGTGGACATGTCAATTCAACCTACCCAAGTACTTATAAGGCTGAGCCTGGCAGCGCAGAGTGTGCGAGAACTGAGGATGCATGTCGGAAAACCTTTCTCAGTTCAACGGTTTGGTCACGGATGACGACCTCCAGCAATGAGGTGTCGTAGCAGCTGTCTCTCACTTTAAGAATGGAAAGCGTCCTCTTAAGTTCAGATTGAATTTCCTGGAAGCGCATCAACATCAGGTTGTCGGCAATGCTGGACAGTTCAGAGGCCGGCGCGCTGACCTCGGAGCCGACAAGGTCGTGGACCTCGATGGATGCAAATACCGTGACGCCCCTGCAACGCAGCTCATTCATCAGCGCGCTATAAAAGTCGGTGATGCGCGCGGGGTTATTCGACACACGGGTCATCCCGCTCAAACTGTCAATGAACAGACGCTTGATCCCTTTCTCCTCGACGACACGCAACACACGTGCACCCAGCCCGTCGAGCAAACCTTCGGTTGTCGGTTGCCAGGCGATCGTCAGCGCTCCACTGTGTTCCAGCTGTTTGATATCGATGCCCAACGACTCACCCTTCAGACGCAAGCGCTGAGGGCTTTCATAGAAACCAAAATGCAGGCCGGGCGACTCCACCGTTGACTCAGCCAGAAACTTGAGGCCCAGGGTGGTCTTGCCGATCCCTGATGGCCCCATCACCAGCGTGACGCTAGAACGGTGCAGGCCGCCATGCAGGATCTCATCCAACGACCCGATGCCACTGGGGATACGCGTGAGGTCGGCGTCGTCGTGTGAAGAAGGGTAGCTATAGAGGCTTTCCAGACGCGGATAGACCATCAGGCCGTCGTCAGTGATTTCACACTCATGCAGGCCGGTCAGCGCGCCGCTGCCTCGGGTCTTGCGCAATTGAATACGCCGGACCGAACGCGTACCGAACAACGCCTCACCCATTTCGATTACACCGTCGACCATCGTGTGCTCGGGGCTACCGTCATCCAATCGCGAGCTGGTCAGGAACAGGACGGTGCAACCGGCAAAGGCGGCGTGACCTTGCAGTTCAGAAATGAATTTCTTGGTATCGATCGGGGAGTCGGCTTTGGAGCGCGCGTTGAGTAAACCGTCTACCACCAAGACCGTTGCCTTCTGCCGGCTGATTTCGCGCCGTAGCAGCTTGACCACTTCATCAAGACCTTCGTTTTCCAGTGTATCAAACGCGCTGACGAACTGAATTTCTGCGCCCACCCGGGCTGCGTCAAAGAAGCTCAAGGTCGACAGGAACTGGAACAGCCGGTCATGGGATTCGGCCAGCAGCGTGGCAACCAAGACACGCCCGCCGTTGCGCGCATGGTGGAACCCAAGCTGGTTGGCCAGAATGGTTTTGCCGGACCCAGGGCGCCCCTGAATGATATAAGAGGCCCCAGCGACCAGTCCGCCCTTGAGCAGGACATCCAACCCTTCGATTCCGCTTTGAAGGCGATTTAGCTTTTCCACAGTACGACCCTGATCGTTAAACCCAATGGGCAGGATGCTAACGCCATTCGAGCGTTGGGGCTATTCAGGATTTGCATAGTGCCGCCGTGGCGTCTAGCTACCAACCGATGTGAAGTGCAAAAAAACACTCGTCGTAACGGCTTCAACTACGTTTTCGGTACGCCTGGCACATCCATATTTATCGTGCGCCAAAACGCTTCAGAAAAACTGTAAACCGAGAAAGCAATCAGCCCCAAGGCCATCACCATCAAAATCAACCATCCACCCGGGAGGTTCTGGAGCGCGTCGAGCGCTTCCTTCATACCAGGTGGGTCCATGGCTTGATAGGATGAACCGCTGACTGCCAGTAGTAACGCAATCTCTATAAACACGACGCCACGAGCTATGAGACCGAACCGAGACACTGGCCGTACGTAGCGCATGACGTCTTCATCGGCGTTAAAGTATTTCTCGAATGACGCTTTCCATCCCTTGATGATGTGAGCCACTCCAACGCCAAGTGGAATGAGGGCGATCACGTACACCAACACGTTCGAGTATTCCCAAGACAACAGATGCGCCAGCCAATCTTGGGTTTGCCCTCCGGAATTGCCCGAGCTTCGAATGCCGCTCATGAGGAGGCCGAGTGCAAAAAACGCTAAAGCCCCGTTGAAGACACCTGCGGAAAACAGGCCCGCTCGAATAACCAAACCTTTGAGTTCTGTGCCGTGATGATCGACATCACGCGTCGCTTGCAGGACGCGCCAACCAGCAAAAGCGAGCAGACCTGCCACCACAAGCCCAACCAAAAAATAGCCGAATGGCTGGCCAAGCAAGGCTTCCAGGCTCTTATGGCTGTCCTTCGGCTTTGTCGAATCCTGTGCTGCCAGCAGCGCGAAGATACCGATGATCAAATAAAGCACGCCTCGAGCGGCGTATCCGCCGCGAGCGAGTACTACTAGGCTGTGTTGCGTGGACATTGGATCTATTCCCGAGAGTGATACAAGAGCAGACCCATCTTGCCGGGAGGGGTTCGATTGAGGCGAAGCCTGTTTCGATGCTCAGCAACTTTGAACGGATCAAGGTGCTCATCGTGTTCGAATATGAAGTCGATGCGTCGCGTCTCGGCCCGATACGCGCTCATCCCGCACGCCTGCGCGCTGAAAGAGATTTCTACAGATATCCGTTTTTTTGACGATACAGATGATGAGCCGCTCGAAATAGCTGCCGATACGCTGCGGACAGGTATTGAAATGTACAGAATTTTCTTTTTTTTTCATGACGTGAGCATATTTTTGCGGCTTATTTGCAGCGATGCTGAAGTAGCAGCGATCCATACCAATCGCGTCGCTTTCTATGTGCGGTCAGCTTTTAGCGATAACCTCAAATGAGTACTTACCCAGTCAGTGATAATGATGAAGAGCGCATTCAGATGTTGAATGCTTTCGAGCTGATGGATTCGCCACCTGAGCACGAATATGATCAGATCGTCCAAATGGCATCTCGGATTTTTGATGTACCCATCGTCCTGATTTCTTTGGTACACCGCGACCGACAATTCTTCAAAGCACGTGTTGGCCTCGCTGTGTGTGAAACAGGTCGTGACGTCTCATTTTGTAATTATGCGATCATGGGTCGTGACGTTTTTTTGATACTTGATGCATTGCAGGATGAGCGGTTTAGATCAAACGCCCTGGTTGTCGGAGCTCCCCATATTCGCTTTTACGCGGGGGCGCCACTGGTAACGGCCACGGGGCATATGCTGGGTAGCTTATGCCTGATCGACAATAAGCCAAGAGAGAAATTTTCAGAACGTGACCAGCGTGTTCTTAAGGACTTGGCCGTCATCGTTATTGAAAAAATGGAGTTACGTCGGCTCGAACTCAAGAACGAGGATAGCCTCACTCGGTTCATGAATATCACGTCGACTTCACCCGATGCCATTATTTGCTCAAACAGCAAAAATCAAATCACCTCGTGGAATAATTCGGCCGAGCTTATTTTCGGGCATAGATCCGAAGACGCAGTTGGAAAGACTCTCGACATCATTATTCCGCAAGAGATGCGCTCCAGGCATCATGCCGGTTTTTCGAGGGTAGTCTCAGGCGGCCCAACCAGCATCATCGGAAAATCCGTCAACTTGACGGCCCTGCATCGTGACGGCCATAAAATACCCATCGAGCTCTCTCTCTCACAATGGACTGAAGCCGGTGAGGCACAAGTTGGGGCGATCATCCGTGACGTCACAAAACGTGTAGCGGCGGAAAAACTACTGAAGCACGCTGCTGAGTACGATCATCTGACAGGCCTCGCTAATCGATCAACACTTAAGCAGCGTATTAAGGAGGCGTGTGACGCGCAGATAGCAGCGGCAATTCTTCTGATCGACCTGGATGGTTTCAAGGATGTTAACGACACGTTAGGCCACGCGGCTGGTGATTTTGTCCTCAGGGTGACTTCAAGTCGTCTTCGCAAACGCGTACCGACGTGTCATATGGTGGCCCGTCTGGGTGGGGACGAATTTGTAGTGTTCATGGCAGAGATTGCCGATGAGCACAAAGCGATTGAGCTTGGTTTGGCGCTCATCGCACTCATTGAGGAACCTATAGAGTTTCAAGATAATTCTATTTATATCGGAGCCAGTATTGGCGTGTCGATGAGATCAGGCTCTGATTACGATGGGGAGCAAATGCTAGGCAACGCGGATTTGGCGCTCTATCAAGCCAAGTCTGACGGGCGATCCCTTGTTCGTATGTTCACCTCCGAGCATCGACACACCGCGTCAAAGAGAGGAGCGCTCAGCTCATCAATGCGTCAGGCATGGGCGAACAAAGAATTTGAACTGTACTACCAGCCCCAGGTACGCCTTGCAGATGGCGTGATTACTGGGGCCGAAGCACTTATACGATGGAACCATCCAACACTGGGTGTCATGTCTCCAGCGGTTTTTTTACCTGTACTAGAAGCAGGCCTTCTAGCGGTACCGGTGGGCGAGTGGATATTGCGCTCAGCCTGTGAACAGGCAGCTCATTGGCGAAATATCGGCTGTGACGGCTTCAGGATCGGCGTCAACTTGTTCGCAGCTCAGTTTCGGACGCGCGACTTTGCTGAAACGGTTGAAAGTGCGCTTAACGACTTTTCTTTACCGGCGAGCGCACTCGAACTGGAGATTACAGAAAATATAATTTTGCGAAACGAACAGCGAATTATGGAGCCCCTGCGCTACCTTCGCTCGTTGGGTGTAGGCATTGCGTTCGATGATTTTGGCACAGGCTATGCTTCTTTGAGCCTTCTGAAAGACTACCCGGTCACACGGCTTAAGATTGACCGTTCGTTTGTCAGTGGCGTCGAACGTAGTAAAAAAGATGAAGTCATCATCGAGGCTGTTGTCAGGCTGGCTGCCGGCTTTAATCTTCAGGTCACTGCGGAAGGCATAGAAACACGCGAACAGGAAAGTCTGATGCGGCATTATTTATGCGGAGAGGGCCAAGGCTACCTCTATGGTCGTCCTATGACGGCTCATGAGTTCACTGAGCGTTATGTCTCAATGACTGACGACAATTTGACGTACCCCATTATTAACAACCCGCAACTACCTGAGCAGGGCTTTTGAAGCCAGACTGACCTCTTAGTGGAATAAATAATCCGTTGCACCGTCGCCCGACAGCGTGCACTCACTGCGCAACTACTGTCGCAATTCTAGACGATGGGCATGAGGATAAACCGCGATCAAACGGTGATCGAGAAGCTGTCATTTCTATCTCTTCAGCGAGTCGCAATCAGTTGCTAGGACAGAAGCCCGGCAGCGGTCATCGCTAACTAACCTAGGACGTGCAACGAAATAGAGCCGAGCGCCCATCGCAGTCTGTCTTCCTGAATCAAGGCAACCGTTTCGGCTGAAAATGTGGAGAAAGTGGTAAGTCCACCACAGAAACCCGTGATGATCAGGAGACGCCACTCTGGGCTAAGGGTCGGAGATGCGGCCAAGAAGGCGATGGCCAGGCCCCGTTATCTATTCTCCTTGTCCGAGCCCTTCAACAGGCCGGTGGCCTTGCTATCAAGAAGTGAGCCCGCCTGCTCTTGATACCCTTTGCGCAGTTTCTCCGCGATCAGCTTTTCCGCTTCGCGCAAAGCACGTTCAGGGCTGTTGAGGGACTTGATGAGGGTCTGGCCCTTGGTGCCGATGCGGCCGAAATTCACCGTCACCTCGGACTCCGCGACGCCAATACGCCAGAACTTGTTGGAGTTGCCTTCACCAAAGGTGAACTCACGCATCAAGAGTGTCGCTTCAGTGATGATTGGTGGTTCGGCCTCAATCTCGACTGTTTCCTCTACCTGTTCGGGCTCTGGCAGCGCAGGGGCTTCCTCACCCCGTAGGAGTGTTTCGATGCTATTGAGCACGTCTTCCGGGTCGCGCAACCAGTCATGGCTGAGCACATCGATGATCTTCCAGCCAAAGCTGCGCAAAACCGTCGGGCGGAAGATGTAACGCTCACGCACGTCAGCCGCGGCCGACGTGTCGCTGTCCAGCAGCACTCCCAGACTGAAGTGTTCACCGCTGGCGTCGCTGATCGCCAGGTCACAGCGGAACTGTGAACGCCCGACATATTCCTGGACCGAATGGCCGCGCTTGCGCAACGCGGCGGCGAGGGCACTGCGCAGGTGGTCCTTGGGCAGGCTGACGGCAAAGGACTGCTTGGCGCCTGGATTGAGGTTGGCGAGGATACCCTGTGAGCGCGGCGCATCCCCGCTGGCACTGGCCTGGGCGAACTGCAGGAACGCACGCAGTGCGGCGGCACCATCGTTGTGGGTGTTGGTGATGGCTTCGGACTCAATGCTGGAGACAATCGCCATGCGCTTGCGCGCACGACTGAAGATCACGTTAAGGCGTTTTTCCCCGCCGCGCTGGTTGATCGGGCCGAAGTTCATCAACATCTTGCCGTTCGGTCCCGGCGCGTAGCAGATGCTCAGGATGATCACATCGCGCTCATCACCCTGGACGTTCTCCAGGTTCTTGACGAACAGGCCATTGAACTGCCCGGCATCTTCACGCAGATACTCGCGCTCAAGGCGTGTGGCAAAGGCCGGGTCGTTGCTGGCCAGGCCTTCCAGGGCTTGCTCGATGGCACCTTGCTGGGCCTCGGAAAAGGCCACAATGCCCAGGCTCAGGCCGGTCTCGCGTTGCAGCAGTTCACGCACCAGGTTGGCGATGTAGCGGGCTTCGGCCAGGTTGCTGCGGCTGAGGTAGACGCCATCGCTCATCTTCAAAAAGCTGATCGGGCTGTCGAGCAGCGTGTTGGCACCCTGAATCACCGCCTGGGCATCGGTGGAGTCCAGGGCGGCGTGGGCTGGGGCAGGGCGCTCGATACGCCGGTCAGGAATGGTGATCAGCCGCCCTTCGTAGAACGCTGCGTTGGAGAAACTGATCAACGCTTCGTGCCGGCTGCGGTAGTGCCAGGCCAGGAGGGTCGCCGGCAAGTTGCGTGCGGCCTGGCTCAGCAGGCTGTCGGCATCGAGGTTGATTGCGATCTGTTCCCCGTCCTCCATGGCAATCAGGTCGTTATCGTCCTGGTCGCCGGCACTGGAGAAGAAGTTGGTCGGTGGCAACTGCATCTCGTCACCCACCACAATCACCTGCTGCGCGCGGCTCAGGGCTGGCACGGCTTCCTCGCTGGGGATCTGGCTGGCTTCGTCAAAAATCACCACATCAAACAGGTCTGGGGTCAACGGCAGGGTGTCGGACACCGACAACGGGCTCATCAGCCAGATGGGCTTGAGGTCGTTGATCACCCGACCGCTGTCGCCACTGGCCATTTCGCGAATGGAGCGATAGCGCATGGTCTTGCCCAGCTCATGTTCCAGTTCGCGACGGCCCTTGGCATAGGCTTTCTTGAACTCGCGGGCCGGCGCGTCCAATTGTGTCACCGACATCGCCGATTGCTTTACATGCTCCAAAAAACGCTGGTGCAGCGTAGCGCTGAGCACGTGAGCATTGCTCTTGAGCAGGTTACTTTCAGCCTGGCTGACCTGACGCGCGGCCAGGCTCAAGGCCGGGCCATCGAAGCGTGCCAACTGCGGGTTGGCGCGGTACAGGCGGGTCAGGTTTTCCTGGGCAATCAACCCGTCCAGCGCGTGCTGTGGCAAAGCATACTGCTGCACGACCGCAAGGCAGACGGGATCGGCCTGGTGCAGCTCGTTGAGCAGGGGGAGGGTGTCGGGCAGTTCGTCGAGTTCTTCACGCAGGTCGCGCAGGTATTCGGCCAGCTCGGCCAGGCTTGGCGCCGGGTCGAACACGCAATGCTGGGCAACCAGCTTGTCCAGGCGCGCTATGGGCTGGCGCAGGCTGGCTTCCTGGCGTACACCGGGCAAGGTGCTCGGGTTGCCACGCAGACCTTCGACCCACTTTCGCAAAAACGGTGATGCGCTCAGTTGCTGTAGCAGGGCGTTCAGATTGTGCACGAACAAGTCGATATCCTGGATGCCATAGCGACTTTGCAGGCGTTGCTGTTCGACGTGCAGCTCGGCAGTGGCGCGGTGTTCGCCGGCCAGGTTGTCGAGCACACTGCGCAGGCTGGGGCGAATCGCGTGCTGACTGAAGTCGTAGCGGCGTTGAAGTTCGCCACGCAGGCGCCACCAGGCGGGTTGCAACCAACGCAGCAGTGAACCTTCCTGGCGCAGTACCTGCTCCAGGGCCGCTTTGGTATCTTGAGGCTCAAGTTTTTCGCGCCAATGGCGCGTGGTTTCACTGGCGTTGTGCAGTTGCACGATCAGTGCCTGCAAGGCGGCCTGTTCGGCGTGCAGCGTTTGGGAACCCGCTGAACCAGGCTCCAGCAGGTCGAGGTGCGCCGCCAGGTTGGCCCCGGTCAGTTGCTCGGCGGCCTGGGTCAGCAAGCATGCATCCGTCAGGTGGGTGTCACCGGACAGCAGGGTGGACGATGACTCCAGGAAAGACTCGACGCTGTCCATCAGCCCACTGGCTTCCTCCAGAAACGCCTTGAGCTGGCCGTAGGCATGCTCGTGGGCGATCAGGCCTGAGGCCAGACGACTGAAGGGGTGACGCGCAAAGCTGTCGAGGCCGAAGCGTTCCTTGATGGCCTGATACAACCGGCCGGTCAGCTCGTGTTGTGCCTGCCAGTGACGCCATTCGGGAAGGCGCTCCAGGGCTTCGGGCGGTAGCGATGCAGTAACGGGTGGCAGCTCGATCACATGACGGACCAACTCACGCACCGAGCAGGCCAAGGACTCCGGCACCCCGACCATCGCCTGCTCAAAGCGCTCAATCAGGCCCAGTTGTTGGCTCAGGGTGGCCAGTGTGGCGTCGCGCCGTGCTTGCAACTGCGGCGATTGAGCATCGCCGGCAATCCAGCGCTCATAACACTCGCGCAGGTTGCCCACGAAGGCTTTCTTGTCCGTCTGGGAGTCGTGAATCAGGCAGCACAATTCGCCCAGTTCACTCTGTTGCAGGCGATGGAACACCACGTCCAACGCCGCGCGCTTTTCACACACAAACAACACCCGCAGGCCCCGCGCGGCATAGTCGGCGATCAGGTTGGTGATGGTCTGTGACTTGCCGGTGCCCGGAGGCCCTTGAATGATGAAGTGACGACCGGTCCTGGCCAGACTGACGGCGGCGTTCTGCGTCGCGTCGCCGGCCACCACGTTCCACTGGTCGGGTAGCGGGATCGGGTCCGAGGACTGTACTTCGACGTCTCGAGGCTCGATCGAGAACATCCGGTCAAACGCTTCATTTTGCGCCGGCTCGTCGATCAGCTGTGCGTAGTCACGCACCAGCGACATCTTGCGATAGTTGAAGTTGGCCAGGGTTACCTGGGTGAGGTCGATGTCCCAGGCGTAGCGATGCCCCTGGTTCTCGGGCATGGCGAAGGTGCTGTTTTCGGCGCTGCTGGCAACCATCTGAGGATGTTGATTGCGCAGCACGGGTTTGGCGCCTACGGCCAGGCGCAGCGGCAACTCGCTGGGCAGGACCTTCTGCTGGAACAATTGCAGGCCCAGCGGACGGAAATCTTCGCGGTCGTAGCTGAAATCCGGTTTCACCAAAGGCGTCGACAAGCGCTGGCGGGCACGACGGCGCTGGAAGTGCTGCAGATGCTGCACGGCCTTCTGGTGGATCAGCTCGATTTGCGGCTTGCTTTGCAGGCGCAACTCGACGCCGGGCTCGGTCAGTTTGATCTGGCGCGCAATATCGGCGTGGATGGCTTCCAGGGAGGTCTTTTGCAGGTCAACGGTTTCCGGCAACTGGATATTGTAGAGCTGACGCAATTGATGACGCAGTACCGGGTTGAACTCCGCTTCGGTCTCATCGCACTGCAACATGAACTGGTCGCGCACGCCCTTTTTGCGACTCAGTTCCACCGGTAGCCAGAGCAGGGGAGTGACGATGCGCTCTTGCGGCGTGTCCTTGAGGTTGTGCCAGCGTATGAAGGCTACGACCAGGCGCAGGTTGCTGAAACCGAACTCTGCGCGGTCGCGGCGGGTTTCCTGAATGATGCGTTCGAGCGACGCCTGCAACCAGGTTTGGTCTTCAAACCGCAACCATTGTTGCAGGCCAACCGATTTGCCGCTCAACACCTGCTCGGAGAAGCCACCGAAGGTGGGCTGCCAGGTGCACAAGGCTTCGGGCCGGATACTTTCAACACGCATCACCAAGGGGACGCTGGCTACGGTCAAGTTGACGTTGGCTTGTGTCGGTCTGAAGTACAACAGGCGGTTGCGTCGTGAAAGGTCAAACAACCGGTTGCGCAGATGCTCCAGCACCACGGTGCGCCGTGAAGCCGGGCCTTCGGCCTGGGCCAACACACGCTCGACATCCAGGCTGGCCGGCTGCTCGCGCCAGGATTCCAGGCGTCGAATCAGCGAACTGACATCCCTGGAGCGCTCATGGCGGTTCAGCTCCGTCATTTCGACGATCAGATTGGCCAGCACCGGGTTGAGCCGACCGTTGAGCTGAAACAGGTTACGGCGGTGACGGGCAAAGGCCTTGAGGTCGTTGATATCGGCGAAATCCAACCCGCACGCCAGGCAGGCCAGCAATTGGCCGAGCTGGAAAATATCGGTGATTTCGTCGTGGTGCCCGAGGCGATGCTCCCAACTGTGCAGGTCAGTGAGGAAAACCGGGTGATCAATCGTCTCATGCGGGTCTTCCTGGACTTGCAGGTCGGTCACGGCCACACCACTTTCCGAATCCCGGATCAGGCGGACCTTGCCGACGACATTCAGCGCCGACTCGGGATTAGGTTGCACCTGCTTGATCGCTTCCAACGCCAGCCGTGGCGTAACGCCCTCGGGATTGCGCAGTTGCAGCGTGCGTTCCGGCCCTTGCAGCACATCGAGATAACTGAGCTGGGCGACACGTCCCAGTTCATGCAAGTGCGCGACCTGACGCAGTAGCGGCAGCGCCAGGAACAGCACATCGTCAATGGGGACGGCGACGCCATCGTGGGTCTGCAGCAATTGAGTGAAGTTGATGGGTTGGGTTATCGGGTCCATGTGTCGACCTCCGCTTTGAGCGCGCGAACGATCGGGTCGAGCTCACGTTTGGGTAATTTGATATCGCGCTTGAGCACGCGGATAAAGTCGTCGGCACTGCCGAGTTTCTTCGCGGTGCGCGCCGCGTGCAACAAGGCCTCATCTCGCAGGTCGCGGTGCACCAGGCTCAGGTCGAGCATGATGAAGTGCAGGTATTCGTGGATGCTCGCGTCGACAAGCTCGGCATTTAGCGTGCCCAGGTCCAGCGTCGCTTCATTGTCTTTCCAGTCGGGAAAGAAACCACGCACCTGATTGAGCACCACCTCCGATTGCAGCACAGAGGTGCCGATGAAGCCGGCGATAAACCTGCGGGTGAGGGCGGTCAGCTCGACTTGGCCGGTTACATCCAAGCGATTGAGCGACAACGGCCCACGCAACCGGCCATATAGCCAATTGTCGGTATCCGGCACCTGCCGCCACCAGTTGTCCACCGCCTGGGAGCGCAGAAACGTCTCCGGGTGCGAAACGCCTTGGGAGACCTGTGCCTCATTACCATCCAGTTCCTGAGCCTGCTTCAGATAACTGGCGGCATCGACGCTGACAATCCCGGTGTGAATCTTGACCAGCGAGGTAATCGACGCTGTCGGTCCGGTCCGCTAGCCACCAGGGCCGCGCCTCGGTCGGCGTAGATTTCGGTGTGCAGGCTATATAAACGTGCGGTCTGTTCCAGGCTGGGAGGCGTATTCATATCGGCCATGGCGTGATTGAGAATCCGCTCGGCGGTGAGATAGTCGCCACCGTGCTCAGACCATAAGCGGTAATGGGCCAGCTCATGCCCCAGCAGCGCCAGTAACTCCTGAGCGTCCAGTCGCTCAAGAACCGGCCCGTAGAACACCACGTGCACTTCACCGGCCAGGTAATACAGGCTGGCATTCATCGTGCCATCGCCGGCTTGATAAAGGGTCGCGGGCGCCTGGATCTGCAAGCATTGCAGCGCCGTCTCACACGCCTGATAGGCCTGCGGGTGGGTCTCTGGGCTCAGGCGATACGTGTTTCTTAGCAACTGCGCGCGTACATCCTGGGCATGTTCCTGCTGAACACCCAGAGACGAGGCCCATTCCCACACGACAGGTTCATGGGCTTTCAGGTAATCGACCACACGCTGATGGTAAGGCAAGGGGGTCAGGCTGCTGATGTCCAGCGCGGGGGTGCTCATCTTTCAAACGTCCTTGAGAGGATACGGCTCCATAGACTGCGACTGTGCAGCAGAGACTTGGGCTGGCATCCCGGTATCAGTGATCGGCAATAGACGCGGAGCATACCTAGGGGGTGGGAAAATTACTTGTGAAAGTGCATGGGTGCGTGGGCAGCATGAAAATGCAGTTAGAGTGGTCATCTTTGTCCTGATAACTGTGTGACAAATGAATATTCCGTTTTTTGTTTCTCTGGATGGGCCCAAAGGCACCGGCAAAACCACGCTGTTGGAGGCCGTAACGGCAACACTGAGGGCGGACAACAAGAAAGTCATCCGACTTTGCGAGAGAAAAAGCGATCCCTACAGAAGGGAAACCATGGCCCTGGTTAATGAGCTTGCCAGAAATCCCTCACGGAATCTGGAATGGGCTGTGTGCGAGCGCTTTGCCGACAGTCGCAGCTGGATATCCCGGAACGTGCTGACTCAGCAGCCGTTGGACAGCATTATCCTGATTGATCGCTGGTATCCGTCCGATGCTGCGTTTCGACACACCGTCTCGTTTGCAGAGATTCTCCAGTTGAACCAGGAGCGAGACGTGCGAGTACCGGATGTGCATGTCGGCGTTGTCACCGCGCCGGATATTTCGTGGGCGAGGGCAACTGCACGGTCGCGAGGATTGGGCGGTACAGTGATCCAGAAGTATGCAGAGCATGTTACATGCACAGAGATGTTCGAGCAGGCGGTTGCGGATCATGGCTGGGTGATGTGCCGTAATGAAGGTGCGATCGAAGACGCAGTGAAGCATGTGGTGGCTGAGATCCAAAAAGTAGCTGGGTGAACAGCCCATTCGAGCTTGGCGAACACCCCATTGATGCGCCTTATCTCAAAGACGTTGAAGCGACAGTTATCATTAGGTCCCGTGTCAAATTGGTGTGCAGTTGATCCTCCGCCTAGTCAGTTCGTATCGCCCTTGGACTTAATCCATATATTTGCCAGAAAAAAACGGCCGGTTAAGGCCGTAAAGAGGGATGAATCACACGAGTTGCTGCGCTGAGTGGTGCAAGTGCATTGTGACTATATTGCAAAATGGTCACAAGTTGTCAACCTTGATGGGGATGCGTAAGCTACGAGCATGAACCAGTCATCAGTCTCCTCACCCGGCGTTCGTGGCCCAGCCGATCATGACATTCGAGATCAGATTGTCGCGGCGGCCAACGAGCATTTCAGCCAGTATGGTTACAGCAAAACCACGGTTTCCGACCTGGCCAATGCTATCGGATTTTCCAAGGCTTACATCTACAAATTCTTCGATTCCAAACAGGCGATCGGCGAAGCCATCTGCTCAAATTGCCTGGTGGAAATCGTTGCGGCGGTTGAACATGCCATCAGTGTCGATGATATTTCGTCGACGGAGCGATTTCGACGCTTGGTCAGGACCTTGATCTCCACAGGTGCAAGCCTGTTCTTTAACGATCGAAAACTCTATGACATTGCCGCTCTTGCGGCGTCAGAAAGCTGGCCGAGTACACAAAATTACGACGCAAAGATTAAACGTTTCGTATTGCAGATTGTGCGTGACGGCCGGGAAAGCGGTGAATTTGAACGCAAAACTCCATTGGACGAGACGGTAGATTCCATCCATTTTGCGTTGCGGCCTTTCGTCAACCCTTTGCTGCTGCAATACAATCTCGACTTCGTTGAGACAGCACCCACGCTAACCTCAAACTTAATATTGCGCAGCCTCATGCCGTGATTCCAGGCTGCGTATCCTGCGCAGCTTTCATGTGAGGGTCTAAAAAATATCTTTCCAGGTTCTGCCACGGCATCGTGCTGCGTGGTAACTCTTTCTGTCTGATTTGTGACCATTGACATAAATGGTCACATAGCTAAATATGACGCCTCAGCTTCGGAGGAATTGTCATGATTCAGCGCCGCTCTATTACTTCCGTGACGGTCGCCGGGTCCTTTGGGCGTGACAGACGGTGGCCCTTTTACATGATGCAAACGAACTGAAAGCCATAACAAAACTACTGCTAACCGGTTCTTTCCGGTAATCAAGAAGAGTTCTAATAATGAAAAAAAAAATGCTCAAGCGTCCACTTGGACTGGCTGTCGTGCTTGCTTCTTCTAATGTGCTAGCGAGCGGTTTTGCGCTAAACGAACAAAGCATCAGCGGGATGGGCTCCGGGTTTGCCGGTCGCTCTTCTTCGGCTGAAGACGCGAGCACCGTCTTCGGTAATCCGGCGGGTATGGCTCGCTTGAAAAACGAGCAGGTCAGCGTGGGCGGCGCGACGCTTTTCGCGAAGTCGGATATAAGCCAGACGCGCAGTACATTCGGCGGTCAGGAAGACGGCGACATGGTGCCAGTGACCACGGTACCGATGGGGTACTACGTCAAGCCTATTGATGAGCATTGGGCATTCGGTGTGGGGTTCTATGTGCCGTTTGGTCTGATGACCGATTACGGCAGCGATTTTGCTGGCCGTTACTATGCCAACAAAAGTGAAGTCACGACCCTTACGTTTCAGCCCACGGTCAGCTATGCCTTTAACGATAAAGTATCGATCGGGTTTGGTCCTACCATCAACCGCATCAGCGGCGAGCTGTCCGGGATGGTGCCCAATCCGCTGAGCCCCGGCCGCAATGACGGCAAACTCAAAAGCACTGGGGATGACACGGCTCTGGGTTTCAACGTGGGTATTTTGGTGCAGGCTACAGACCGAACCCGCCTGGGGATGACTTACCATTCCAAGGTCAGCTACCGCCTGGATGCCAAGACCAAGGTCACTGGCGGTCTCTTTAGCGTGCTGGGGGTGAGTGGTCGCAGCTATGACGCTTCGCTGGCGGTGGATACTCCAGAGTCCGTGGACATGTCGTTGACTCATCAACTGGATGATGACTGGACCCTATACGCTGGGAGTACCTGGACGCGGTGGAGTCGCTTCAAGGAATTGACCAGCGAGACCAAAGGGTTGCCTCCTTTGTTGAATGCTCAGCTAGGTTCCGTCACCGAAGAACAGAACTGGCATGATACGTGGGCTCACGCGATCGGCGCGGCGTACAAGTTAAATGATCACTGGGTGCTTCGTTCCGGCTTCTCGGTCGATCAGTCGCCCACCAATAACACCGATCGAGGGCCGCGCATTCCTACGGGCGACCGGAAAGTGTTCAGCGTCGGCGCAGGCTGGACCCCGGTAGACAATGTCACGATTGATGTCGCCTACTCTTATCTGTGGGAAGAGAGTGTTCAGATCAACCACGTCTCTGCGACCAGGGGCGCATACAGTTCCAAGTATAAAAACAGCGCGAGCGGTCTTGGAGCCTCTGTCAGTTATCGGTTCTGATTGGCTGCTTCCACACACCGGCCGGGAGTCGCGCATTACTTCCGGCCGTTTAGAACATTCCCAACGCTTACCGTTGGGAAAGGCTATTTTTTCACGCGCTCAGACGCCCATTACGTGCTCCATCAGCCCCTGATGAAAGCGACGAGGCGTGGCCCAGGTCAGGACGCTGATGGCCTTGTTGCCGAAACCCGGCACAACGCTCATTCGTCCCGCTTGCAGTGCGCGGATTCCTGCTTGTACCACGGGCTGGGGTTGCATCATCACCCTGCGCAAGAGGGGTGTGATCTTTTGCTTGGCGTTTGATGCAAAGCCGGTGTCAGACATGCCTGGACACAGCGCAGTGACGACGACACCGTCACCTTTGAGTTCACGATGAAGCGCATCGGAGAATCTCAGCACATAAGCTTTGGCGGCGGAGTAAACGGCAAAGTTTTTAACGCCTTGGTAAGACAGCAGACTTGCAACCATCAAGACATGCCCTTTGCGCCGTGCTCGCATATCTTCAGCAAAGAGACGAGTCATGGCGGTCAGGCTGGCGACATCCAAGTCGATCATAGCCAAGGAGCTTTCCAGAGGCTCGTCCAGGAATGCGCCCTGTAGGCCATAGCCTGCGTTGTTGATCAGTATGTCGACGACAATGTTGCGGTCATGCAGGGATCGATGCAAATCGATAATTACATTAATGGATGAAAGGTCCGCCTGTTGCACCAACACATCGACGGCGTAACGTGCGCGCAACTCATCAGCGAGCGCTTCAAGCTCATTCAGCCTGCGCGCAACCAGGATCAATGCTCTTCCTTCTGCAGCATATTGTCGCGCAAACTCTCTGCCGAATCCGCTTGATGCGCCGGTAATGAGTACCCAGGAATTATTGTTCGACTGCATAGTAATGTTCTCCGGCGTCTTGCTGTTGTGTTGTTCGGCAACTCGCCGTTTTGTGCTATTCCCAGGGGCCGGCAGAGCAGGCTTGGCTGGCTATCGAGTCGCCACAGGCCGAGGTTCAGGCGCTTGCCATCCACCGCCGAGCGCTCTGAATGCTGCGACCGCCGCCCGAGCCGATTCTGTTCGCGCTTGTGCGCGTGCATCGGAAGCCCGCAACAGGGTCTCGTCGGCGTGCAGAACATCGATCAGGCTGGCGGTGCCCTTTTCATAGGCGGTGAACGACGATTGGCGTGCCTGTGTCAGAGCGTCCTCCCCTGTGGCGAGGGTGGTTGCCTGAACTTCCCGATTTACCAGGGCGGAGAAGGCGTTTTCGACATCCTCCGTGGCGTGTAGTACAGACTGGCGGTAAGCAGCCAGGGCTTCGGCTTCCTGCCCCTTCGCCTGGTCAATCTGTGCGTTTATGCGACCGAAGTCGAAGAGTCTCCAGCGCAAGCCCAGGACGCCTGCCGACTGGCTGGCACCGCCGGTAAACAGGTTGCCGCCGGATACGGCCGTGGCACTGCCGAGCAATGCGCTAAGTGAAAACTTCGGGTAGTACTCGGCGTTGGCCTCACCGATGCGTGCGTTGGAGGCCGCGAGGCGGCGCTCAGCCACAATCAGATCTGGCCGGCGGCGCAGCAAATCGGCGGGTGTTCCAGTGTCGCTCAGTTGTGGTGCCAGAGGAATCGTGCCCTGACTCGCCAATTGCGTTCGATGCGTGCCTGGAGGTGTGCCGAGGATCACATCGAGCGAGTTCATGGCGGCATCCAGGCCGGTTTGCAGGGCCGGCACTGTCGCCTGGACTTGCGACAGCGCGCCCTCCGTTTGGCGAACCTCATAGCTGGCGGCGAGGCCTTTGCCATAGAGCAGTTGGACTTTTTCCAGCAATTGCTCCTGTGTTTTGACTTGTCGGTTTGCGATGTCCAGCCGGGCCTGAAATCCACGGATCGTGATGTAGATATCAGCCGTCTGCGCAGCGATGGCCAGGCGTGTGGCGGCAACGTCAGCCTCGGAGGCCCGGTACTCGGCCAGTGCGGCCTCGCGTCCGCGTCGCAGACCGCCAAATACATCCACCTCCCAGCTCGCATCAAGGTTGAGCTCGTAGGAGCTTCCGTAGCGATCAAAGCCAGGGGTTGAATTCAGCACTTGGCCGAGTGGCGTCTCGATTGACTGATAGGACCGCGCAGCCTGACCACTGATATTTCCCGATGGAAGTAAAGCGGCATTGACGGCGCCCAGTCCTGCGCGCGCTTGTGTGACTCGCGCCGCCGCTTGTGCCAGGTCCAGGTTCTGCGCAAGGGCTTTAGAGACGAAGTCGGCCAACTGTGGATCACCGAAGCCTTCCCACCACGCGACAAGACTCGCCTGCGGCGTACCAGGCCGCTGTTCAACAGCCGCCTGGCCCATATATCCACCGGAAAGCGGCGCGTCAGGACGCTGATAGTCCGGACCGACCGTGCAACCTGCTATCAGGCTGGCGCTCACCAAAAGAGCGAGGGGGTGAAGGGAGGGCATTGAGATTCCTTGAATCGAATGTTGATTGTGACCATATTACTTAATGGTCACAGCCTGTCAATTGACACTATCGAGCCACGGGAAGAGTGGCCGATAACAAGCATTTTTACCGCTTTCAAGTTGGTGCACCATGATTGTGACCGTTGACAATTATAGTCACAAGTCTAAAAATATGATTTCCATCCTATTATTGAATCAAGGGAATCTATGCGCCGGCTTCGACCTGTCCCTATTGCCGCTTGCTTGTTGCCTCTCGTCCTGACGGCGTGTGGTGACTCATCCACCGCTCAAGATCCGCGCACGCAAGCCCCTCTGGTGAGGTCGGCAGCGGTTCAGGGTTCCTCCGATATCTCGCGTTCTTTCACTGGGGTGGTCGCTGCCCGTACTCAGGGCGATTTGGGCTTTCGGGTGTCAGGCAAGATCCTTGAGCGTCTGGTTGACACCGGCCAGACCGTCAAGCGTGGCCAGCCGCTCATGCGCCTCGACCCGATTGACTTGGGTTTACAGGCGCGGGCACAGCAAGAGTCGGTCACAGCTGCTCGGGCCCGAGCCAAGCAGACTGCGGATGACGAAGCGCGCTACCGTGATCTGGTCGCAGCAGGCGCGGTCTCTGCATCGGCCTATGACCAGATTAAAGCGGCGGCGGATACCGCGAGGGCGCAACTGGGCGCCGCGCAGGCGCAGGCTGACGTGGCGCGCAATGCTTTGGGTTATGCGGTGCTGGTGGCGGATACCGACGGCGTCGTGGTGGAGACGCTCGCTGAGCCTGGGCAAGTCGTCAGTCCGGGGCAGCCAGTGGTTCGGCTCGCGAGGGCAGGGCAGCGCGAAGCGATCGTGCACCTGCCCGAGACCGCGCGCCCGGCAGCCGGGTCTTCCGCGCAAGCGACACTTTATGGCAACACCACCGGTGCTGTTACCGCAAGGCTCAGGCTGCTGTCGGACTCGGCGGACCGTATGACTCGCACCTTCGAGGCGCGGTATGTGCTGGAAGGCGCACTGGCGAATGCACCACTTGGTTCGACTGTCACGGTCAGGATTGCCGAAGGCGCGGCGCAGGGGCCGGTGTTGCAAGTACCCATCGCGGCGGTTTATGACCCTGGCAAGGGGACGGGTGTGTGGGTCATCGCCGGTACACCGGCGAAAGTGAGTTGGCGGCCTGTGCAGGTCCTGGGTTTAAGCGACGATTCAGCGCGCGTCGCAGGCGATCTCAAGGAAGGCGAGCCTGTTGTAGCTTTGGGCGCACACCTGCTGCGGGATGGCGAAGAGGTGCGGCTGGCTCAACAGGGTGACGTCAAGGTTGCGGGGACTCATCCATGAGCGAGGGTCGCTTCAACCTTTCGGCGCTCGCCGTACGCGAGCGCTCGATCACAGTGTTCTTGATCTTCCTGATTGCCGTCGCGGGCATCCTGTCGTTCTTCCAGCTGGGGCGCGCGGAGGATCCTCCCTTTACGGTCAAGCAGTTGACGGTCATCACCGCGTGGCCGGGGGCAACTGCCCAGGAGATGCAGGATCAGGTCGCGGAACCGCTTGAAAAACGCCTGCAGGAACTGAAGTGGTACGACCGCTCGGAAACCTATACCCGCCCAGGCCTGGCGTTCACGATGCTGTCATTGCTCGATAGCACGCCGCCGTCGCAGGTGCAGGAGGAGTTCTATCAGGCGCGTAAAAAGCTCGATGACGAGGCGATCAAACTCCCGGCCGGTGTCATCGGGCCGATGGTCAACGACGAATTCTCGGACGTGACATTCGCCCTGTTTGCCCTGAAGGCCAAAGGCGAGCCACAGCGCCTGTTGGTGCGCGATGCCGAGTCGTTGCGCCAGCGCCTGCTGCATGTGCCGGGTGTGAAGAAGGTCAATATTATCGGGGAGCAGCCCGAACGTATCTTTATCTCGTTTTCCCATGATCGCCTGGCCACCCTGGGCGTATCGCCTCAGGACATTTTTGCCGCGCTGAACAATCAGAATGTGCTCACGCCCGCAGGTTCCATTGAAACCCAAGGCCCCGAAGTCTTCCTGCGCCTGGATGGCGCCTTCGATAAGCTGCAGAAGATCCGGGACACGCCTATTACGCTCCAGGGACGCACGCTCAAGCTCTCTGATGTGGCGACGATCGAACGTGGTTACGAAGATCCCAAAACCTTTCTCGTACGTAACAACGGTGAAGATGCGTTGCTGCTGGGCATCGTAATGCGCGAGGGCTGGAACGGGCTGGACCTCGGCAAGGCGCTGGATGCGGAGACGGTCAAGATCAACCAGGGTATGCCGCTGGGCATGGCGCTCACCAAAGTCACCGATCAAGCGGTGAATATCGATTCCGCCGTCGGCGAGTTCATGGTCAAGTTCTTCGTCGCACTGCTCGTGGTGATGCTGGTGTGCTTTCTCAGCATGGGCTGGCGTGTCGGCGTTGTGGTGGCGGCCGCTGTGCCGTTGACGCTGGCCGTGGTGTTTGTGGTGATGGAGGCTACGGGGAAGAATTTTGACCGGATTACCCTCGGCTCGTTGATCCTGGCGCTCGGCCTGCTGGTGGACGACGCCATCATTGCTATCGAAATGATGGTGGTGAAAATGGAAGAGGGCTACGACCGCATCAAGGCGTCCGCATACGCCTGGAGTCATACGGCGGCGCCGATGCTGTCCGGTACCCTGGTGACGGCGATCGGCTTTATGCCCAATGGCTTCGCGCAATCGACCGCCGGCGAGTACACCAGCAACATGTTCTGGATTGTCGGCATCGCGCTCATTGCCTCCTGGGTGGTGGCCGTCGTCTTCACCCCGTACCTGGGCGTGAAGATGCTACCGAACATCAAGACAGTCGAAGGTGGCCACGCAGCCATCTATAACACCCGTCACTACAACCGCTTCCGCCGGCTGTTGACGCAGGTCATTGCGCGCAAATGGCTGGTGGCCGGTACCGTCATCGTTTTGTTTGTGGTGTCGATCCTCGGCATGGGCCTGGTCAAGAAGCAGTTTTTCCCGACCTCGGACCGTCCTGAGGTGCTGGTTGAAGTGCAAATGCCCTATGGAACCTCCATCGAGCAGACCAGCGCCACCACCGCCAAGATAGAGGCCTGGCTGCAACAGCAGGCGGAGGCAAAAATCGTCACGGCCTACATCGGGCAAGGTGCGCCGCGCTTTTATCTGGCGATGGCACCGGAACTGCCGGATCCGTCATTCGCGAAAATCGTGGTGCTGACGGACAGCCAGGAGGCCCGTGAAACCCTCAAGTTGCGTCTGCGCGAGGCGGCTGCCGAAGGCCTTGCGCCAGAAGCGCGGGTCAGGGTCACGCAACTGGTGTTTGGTCCGTACTCGCCATTTCCGGTTGCGTATCGAGTGATGGGGCCTGAGCCGGTGAAACTTCGCGAAATCGCCGGCCAGGTGCAGGACGTGTTGCAGGCCAGTCCGATGATGAGAACCGTCAACACCGACTGGGGCCCGCTGACGCCGACCTTGCATTTCACGCTGGATCAGGATCGTTTGCAGGCCGTGGGTTTGACGTCAAGCGCGGTGGCACAGCAACTGCAGTTCCTGCTGGCGGGCGTACCGATCACGGCGGTGCGCGAGGACATTCGTTCGGTGCAGGTGGTCGGGCGCGCGGCAGGTGATATCCGTCTTGATCCCGCCAAAATCGAAGGCTTTACCCTGGTCGGCACGGCGGGTCAGCGGATTCCATTGTCGCAGGTCGGGCAAGTCGACGTACGCATGGAGGATCCGATCCTGCGCCGTCGTGACCGTACGCCGACCATCACCGTACGCGGTGACATTGCCGAGGATCTGCAGCCGCCGGATGTGTCGAGTGTGATTGTGAAGGAACTCCAGCCGATCATCGACAAACTGCCGGACGGCTATCGGATCGAGCAAGCGGGTGCAATCGAGGAGTCGGGCAAGGCCGGTACGGCGATGTTGCCGCTGTTCCCGATCATGATCGCCATGACGCTGCTGGTCATCATTTTGCAGGTCCGCTCAATCTCCGCGATGATCATGGTGTTTCTCACCTCACCGCTGGGGTTGATGGGTGTGGTGCCGACCTTGTTACTGTTTCAACAACCCTTTGGTATCAACGCGCTGGTCGGGCTGATCGCGCTCTCGGGCATCCTGATGCGTAATACGCTGATTCTGATCGGGCAAATCCACCACAACGAACAAGAAGGGCTGGACCCTTTCCATGCGGTGGTCGAAGCCACGGTACAACGGGC
This sequence comes from Pseudomonas sp. EA_65y_Pfl1_P113, assembly GCF_963970525.1. NCBI lineage: Bacteria > Pseudomonadati > Pseudomonadota > Gammaproteobacteria > Pseudomonadales > Pseudomonadaceae > Pseudomonas > Pseudomonas sp. EA_65y_Pfl1_P113. The sequence continues at coordinate 312,279 of NZ_CAXAQM010000002.1, read as the reverse complement.
CCGCCCGGTCTTGCTGACAGCGATGGCGGCAATCCTGGCGTTCATCCCGCTGACCCATTCGGTCTTCTGGGGGACGCTGGCCTACACCTTGATCGGAGGCACGTTTGTCGGAACCATTGTGACGCTGGTCTTCCTGCCCGCGATGTATTCCATCTGGTTCAAGATCCGTCCTGAGTCTGAAAGCAGCACGCATACGGCGAAACCCACCCAAGCACTTTCGACTGATAAATGAAGAGGGCTCAATGAATAATCTCAACGGTCAAAAGCGAATCGTCGTCACGGGCGTCGGCATGGTCGGGCCTCTGGGGTGCGGCGTTGAGGAAGTCTGGAAGCGCTTGTTGGCTGGGCGTTCGGGCATCCGCCAGTTACCGGGCGAGGTGACCGAGGGGACGGGGGTTGCAGTCGGTGGTCAGGTCCCGTCACTGGCGGAAGACGCTATCGCGGGGTATGACCCGGAACGCATCATTTCGGCCAAGGACCGCAAGAAGATGGATCGCTTCATCGAGTTTGCCCTTGTGGCGGCGCATGAGGCGCTTGAGCAGGCAGGCTGGCACCCGACGGAAAGCGAAGACCAGCAGAGGACCGCGACGATCATTGCATCTGGCGTGGGCGGGTTTGGTGTGATTGCCGATGCTGTGCGGACCACCGACACACGTGGCCCGCGCAGATTGTCGCCATTCACTGCGCCGTCTTTTCTCGCCAACATGGCGGCTGGGCACGTTTCCATCCGGCACGGTTTCAAAGGGCCGCTCGGCGCCCCGGTAACGGCCTGTGCCGCCGGCGTACAGGCCATCGGCGATGCCGCCAGAATCATCAGAAATGGTGAGGCAGATATCGCCCTGTGCGGCGGTACCGAAGCGGCGATCGACCGTGTGACCCTGGGGTGTTTTGCAGCGACCCGTGCGCTATCCACCGGTTTTGCCGAGCACCCGCAGCAGGCTTCACGGCCTTTTGATCGGGATCGCGATGGCTTCGTGATGTCCGAAGGCGCGGGGTTGTTAGTGATCGAGTCACTGGAGCATGCCCTCGCGCGTGGCGCCACGCCACTGGCCGAGCTGGTGGGTTATGGCACCAGTGCGGATGCCTATCACCTGACCGCAGGTCCCGAGGACGGCAGCGGCGCACGGCGCGCTATGGAGCAGGCACTGCGTCAGGCTGCTGTCAGCCCTCTGGATGTTCAGCACATCAACGCACATGCGACCTCCACCCAGGTCGGTGACAAGGGCGAGTTGGCCGCTATTCGCTCGGTGTTCGGGAGCGGCTCTGGCGTGGCAATCAGCTCGACCAAGTCTGCCACCGGGCATCTTCTGGGGGCGGCCGGAGGCATCGAGGCGATCTTTACCGTATTGGCGCTTCGTGACCAGGTCGTGCCGCCCACGCTCAACCTGAATCATGCCGATGAGGCGGCTGCCGGGCTTGACCTGGTAAGCCTCAAGTCCCGGGAGATGGCGATCACGCACGCACTCTCAAACGGGTTCGGCTTTGGCGGCGTTAACGCGAGCGTGATGTTCCGTCGCTGGGCGCCTGAGTCTGAAGTGTGAGGCAAGTTTACGCGTGCGCCGGCCGGCGATTGGCGGCGGGTTAAACTGGCGATTAGTCGCGAATATGAAGACAAAAGCTCCACAGATGTGCCATATGGAGAAGGCTTCTCAGGCCCTTGATGTTGCTCGAAAAGTCGTGTTTTTCACGGGTGCTGGTATCTCAGCAGAGAGCGGTATTCCCACGTTCAGAGATAAGCTCACAGGACTGTGAGCAAGACACGATCCCCGGCCCCTTGAAACTGCAAACGCTTTTAGGAAAAACCCCGCTTTGGTTTGGGGGTGGTACCTTTGGCGCCGCCAGCAAGCCATTCAAGCGAAGCCGAATGCAGCCCATGAGATGGTTGCCCGTTTGGCCAGTTCCGATCGAGATGTCTCTGTGGTAACTCAGAATATTGACGAATTGCATGAGCGTGCCGGGTCTCGAGACGTAGTACATCTCCATGGAAGCCTAGCCTGCCCGATCTGCTTCGCATGCAAGCGTCCAGCAGAGTTAACCAACCAACAAGCGGCGATCTCTTTCGAAGGTGAGCTGATCGAGCCTCCTCGTTGTCTTCGCTGCAATGTAGTGGTCAAGGGTGGCCGGATGACCGTGGAATGGGTGGCCGGATCATCGTGGAATCAGTGGCCGGATGTTCATGGAATAGGTGGCCGGATGGCCGTGGAATCCGCAAGCATCGAGTTGGTCGACTGATCGATAGTGCTAAAGCCAATTCGTCGAATCAAAGCTGAAGGTCGGGTTGACTCAGATTGAGCAGGCCGGTAGCTCGCCCATCTGAATCTCAGGACGTTCCAGTAGCACTGAGATGGAAGGAAATATCCAAATGCAGGAACAATTCCGCAATTTAGATTTTTACTTCTCTGAAATTTCGATCTTCACTTCCGGGTACCTTCGAGGCACGGGCAGTATGGAATAGTTTCCACCCATCATTTAACATAATATACATTATGCGAACCGCCATATACGGGACTGGGGGGCTCTGGAGGCTGCTTTTCACCAGGTGATCAGCGTTAAGGTGTTGCTACTAGCAACACACGTTCAAGACGATGACTCCTAGGCTTGGCCATCTGCCTCGATACGAATCTTGGCGCGTGCAACAACGGCTATGGCTTCGGTAATGAAAGCCGCGTCACCGGTGTCGTGTGCATCAGCCAAAAATACAACTACGGCCTCTAAATCAACCAGCGAGTCTGCTGGGTCATAATCATAAATTGGCTCTGTCATCTGATCACCCGGAGAAAATAATGAACCCGAAGCCCAAGGCTAAAAATACGAGCTGGAAAGTCAAATGCCAGGATGCAGCTGATGGCACTGGCGATTTAATCATACCGCTGACTGACGATCTCCTGTCGGCCATAAAGTTGGCCAGCGGAGACAAACTCGACCTGGAAGTTAAACCTAACGGCACGATAATCCTGACGCCAGTTCGTGCGTAGGACTGATTCAGCCATCTACGCGCCTGATGGCTGCAGCCCATAAAGCACGGGGTTGTTACCGATTACACGTGATTTCACTGGGTGCTAATTTCCTTTCCTTGAGAGATAACGTTCAAATTTGGAAGATAACGAGCAAGTATGAGCTCCCCCTAGTTCATCTGTTGAGCTACCCTCCTCCTTTTAATAGCCGTTAAGAATAACTAAACTAAATGACTATTTAGTTTAGTTAAATCAATAGCTTACATATTTATAAGCGAAACCGATCAACTGACTGCGACAGCTTGCCCGCCAACGACGACAACTCGTCCGTGGTCGACGCCGTCGTTGCGATCACCCGGCTGTTACTCTCCGACATACCCGCAATCATCTCGACCTGATGCGCAATTTCATTGCTGGCCAGGCTTTGTTCCCCGATCGTACGGGAGATATCGTTGACCATTTCCGTGGTGTTCAAGGTGGCCTGGAGAATTTCGCGAATCGCCCGCTCCACCTCGGCGGTCACCGCCATGCCTTTATCCACTTGGGCGACGCCCTCCTCCATGCTGGTCACCGCTTCCCGCGTGCTTTGCTGAATACGCCCGACCATGCTGGCAATCTCTTGGGTCGAAGCACTGGTGCGTCCGGCAAGGTTGCGCACTTCATCGGCGACAACAGCAAAACCACGCCCCTGCTCACCGGCGCGTGCGGCCTCGATTGCGGCATTCAGGGCGAGCAGGTTGGTTTGATCGGCGATCCCTTTGATCACCTGGATAATGCTGAAAATCGCCTCGGACTCCTTGTCCAGCGTGCGGATAACCTGGGCGGATTGCTGTGCGGAACGGGCAATACCGTCCATGTCACTGACCACCTGATGAATCACCCGGCCACCGTCCTTGGACAAGGTCTCAGCCTGGTTAGCCATGTCCAATGCGCGCTCGGCGTGACGAGTGATTTCTTCGATGCTCGCGGTCATTTCACTCGCTGCAGCGGCCATGGTGCTCGCGGCTGTGCTTTGTTGCTGGCTGCTGCCAGCCACTTCATGACAGCCGTGGCTCAATTGCTCGCTCATGACATTGACACCATGAGCGTTGCTGCGCACCACTTCGATCATGCCGCGCAAATCCCGCTGCATGGTGGCGAGGCTGCGAATCAATGAACTGGCTTCATCCTTGCGTTTGGGCTCGACAATCGGCTCGCTCAGGTTGCCACTGGCAATGCTCGCAGCAATGCGGCTGGCCGTCTGCAGCGGGCCCATAATGCTGAGGATGACCCAGCGGCCCTGGGCCAATAGCAATAAAAGGCTGGCGATCAACACGGCGCCCTGGGTGAAATTGGCGTTGCTGATGGTCTGGTGAGTACCAACGCTGGTCTGTTGGGTGTTGGATTCAATCAGTTCACTCAGGGTTGCCATTTGTTCTTCAAGCCGGGTGAAAGCGGTGTTGAACGTATCCAGTTCCCCGCGAGCGGCTTCCGGATTGTCCAGCGCCAGGGCGACGATTCGCTCGCCTGCACCTATATAGCTATCGAGGCTCGGGCGGATTTTTTCCAGGTTTGCCTTGAGCGTATCGTCCAGCGGCAGCTTCAGGTTGTCCGCCAACACTTGGCGAAAATGCTCGGCGTGTTCCTGCAGCGAACTGTTGACCTCGGCCTTGGTGCTGGTGCTTTTACCCAAGCCCACTAGCATGGCCGATAACACATCGGCGCGCAGGGCATCGTGCATCATGTCGGCTTCCATGTGGTTGCGCAGCACGGTCATGCTGACTTCATTGTCCTGCACGGCGTCGCCCATCCGGCTATTTCCCAGGTAACTGACAAAGCTCATGATCAAGGCAGTGAGCAATCCGGTCACAATCAACAGAATCAAGCGTAATTTGATCGTCATGCAGGTATCCCCGTGCCTGGTGAGCCGGTTGGAAAGCCAACCGCTGAAGCGCCACTCGTCATGTTATCGGCGGCACCTACTGGTTATTGAAGCCCACATTTGCGGTTTTGTGCGGATCCCTTAAGCTGACCGACCTTTGCTTCGCCCAAAACTGCCCCATGCCTCAACGTATCGCCCACCTTGCCTTGCTGCTTCGTCATCAGATGATTACCGCCGCGCTGTCCATGACCCTGATCGGCGTGTTTGCCGATCACACGCCCGCGCCGATGTTGGTTGGCATCGCACTGTGTGCCATCGCGGCAATGCTCACCACGTTGTGGACGTTGCGACGCTTTCCCGCGCACCTGGCAAGCGCCCCGCCCTGCGCCTGACAGGTTCAGGCCCGGCGCAAACCATTCGTCGGGCCCAACCGGCATCCATTACAACTATCGCCGGCCTGCTCATTACTAATCCCATAGCACTTTTGGAAATCTATGGAGATTGAAATGACTGACTACCCTCGCCCGCCCTTCACCCCGCAGGCTCAATCCGTGCCCGGCGCCCAGAAAAAAATGGATCCGTACCCCGATTGCGGCGAGCAGAGTTACAAGGGGGCTGGCCGCTTGGCCAACAAGATCGCCCTGATTACCGGCGCCGATAGCGGTATCGGCCGTGCGGTCGCCATCGCGTTTGCTCGCGAAGGCGCCGATGTGGCCATCGCTTACCTGGACGAGCACGAAGACGCCAAGGAAACAGCACGCTGGGTCGAAGAAGCCGGTCGCCAGTGCCTATTGCTGCCCGGCGACATCGCGCAACGAAGCGTCTGCCAGGCGTTGGTGGACAAGACGGTGGAGCAATTCGGCCGCATCGATGTGTTGGTCAACAATGCTGCGTTCCAGATGAGCCATGAAACGCTCGAGGACATCTCGGACGAGGAATGGGTCAAGACCTTCGATATCAACATCACCGCGATGTTTCGTCTCTGCAAGGCGGCGGTGCCGCATATGAAGGCCGGCAGCTCGATCATCAACACCTCGTCCGTAAACTCCGACATGCCCAAGCCAACGCTGATGCCTTACGCCGCCACCAAAGGCGCGATTGCCAACTTCACCGGTGGTCTGGCGCAATTGCTCGGCAGTAAAGGGATTCGCGTCAATAGCGTTGCGCCCGGCCCGATCTGGACGCCGTTGATTGTGGCGACGATGACCGATGAAGACGTGAAGAGCTTTGGTAGCGAAACGCCGCTAGGTCGGCCTGGGCAGCCCGTGGAAGTGGCGCCGATTTACGTGTTGCTGGCCTCGGATGAGGCCAGCTATATCTCCGGCTCGCGCTACGCGGTGACCGGCGGCAAACCCATTCTCTGAATCCTGCCCAATACCCTTGTGGGAGGCGGGCTTGCCCGGAGCCCACAGGGGACCCCATTCACCGGTTCTACAAATCAAACCGATCCACCGCCCGCCGCCGCTCATTGTCATCGCGCACGTCATAGCTGGCAGTGGTCTGGATATTGGTGTGATGCGCCAGTTTTTGCGCGATCGACAGGTCATGCTCCTCGATCACCCGCGTAATAAACGAGCGACGGAAGTCATGGGGCATAATCTTCACCCCCACCTGCTCGCCGCGCTGGCGCGCGATGTAGTAAATCGCATGTTTGGTGATGCGCTCGCGGGTGATATGGCTGCCGCGGCGAATGCGGTTGAACAGGAAGCTGTCGTCCTGCTCACCCTCCTTGAGCTGCTCACGTCGAAACGCCAGCCACGCCTGCAACTTAGCGAACGCCCAGTCCGGCGCGTACTTGATCAACTCTTTGTTGCCCTTGCCGATCACCCGCAGGCTGCGCTCTTCGAAGTTGATCTGCGCCAAATCGAGGTTGACCGACTCCGACTTGCGCATACCGGAGCCATACAGAATGCCGATCACGGCTGCGTCCCGCAGGCCTTGCGGGCGTGGGTCGGCCGCGCAGACGTCCATCATTTCGCGAATCAAGCTGCGCCGCAGGTTGCGGCCCTGGCTCAGGCGAGTGCCGGGTGTGGCCTTAACGGTGCGCATGCGCAGCAGGTGTTCCTGGCTGATCAGGTTCATACGCCAGGCTTCGTTCATCACGCCACGCACTGCGTTCACGTAAAGCGACGAGGTATTGGGAGCATAGCCATCCTCGCGCAAAGCAGCGACCAGGGCGATGACGTGTTCGGGTTGCAGCAGGTGCCAGTCGATGTCTTCGAGGTTAATGTCCTCGAAGCCCAAGCGGTCGGCCGCGTCTTGCAGCACGTAGCGCATGGTCAGTTGGCTGGAGGGGGCCAAGCGGGTGAGGTAGAGGGTCAGCGGGTTGCGGATAGACTCAGTCAAAGTAAATCAGCCTTTGGATTAAATACCTCGAGCAAGCCTTTGTTTAATCAAGGTATTTAGTGAATTGGCGAAGGCTGAGTCTAACTCAGGACAGGCCCTGGCACAAAGTCACGGGGCGGTGTCCTCCTCCTCGGTGGGTTCCTGCGGCTGGACCAGGGTCTGACTCCAGTCGCTGTCCTGCTTCTGCATCAGCGCGAACCAGTGCTGGCGCATGAACGCCAGGTACAATTCCGGCGCCTTGGCAAAGTCCTTCTCGTCGCCATAACACCCCGGCAATGGCAATTCGGTGCCCTGCTCCTTGTATTGGCTGACCAGCGCCTGCTGCCCGGCCACGCTGCAATCCTTGGGCAACGGCATGCCGCGCAAGGCGCCAGCCTCTTCGTCCCACCAGGCCGCGCCAACCCGGTCGACACCGCGCAGACGGTACTTCTGCGACTTGCCGACATGCATGATCAGCTTGAATTCGTTAGGGCTGACGTCACTGGTGCAGGTGCGCGAATACCCCACGGTAGCCTGCGTGATGCCGTCGCCGGTCAGGTCGGTGACCTTGGTGGCGGCCCGGTCGAAGCGCAGAGACGCGTCGAACTCGCAATGCTGCACATCGTCGTACAGCATCCACACGCGTTTTGGGCGGTTGCCGTCGATCAGGTACTGGGCCGCGTACACAAAGGCGGACTGGGTGCCGTCGTCGTCACGCTCGCCGACTTGCTCGGCGAGCACCAGCAGGTTCTTGCCTTGTTTATCGTCCCAGGTATAGGCGGCGATCTGCTTACCACGCACTTCCACACCTTCCGGCACTTGGTCGATGCTGTTGAGCGCCACCCCGTCATCGGCCTGCACGGTCGTGACACACGCCACGCTCATCAACAACCCCATCAACACTGGCCGCAACTGGCCGCGTAAAAGCTGCACGCTATTCATCCGATCACCCTGGCAAGAGACGGCTTACTTTACCGGCACTTGGGGTGCATTGCAGAGAAGATTCTTCACTAACATTCGGTGGCTGAGCGTGCACGCCCAAGTTGAACCACAGGCACCAGAAACAGTTCCTATTTCGCCAACCAACTAAAGCCCTAAGCCCCTTAGTTGTTTAGCTGAACCCTAGCTGTCTACCTGTCAAATAAACGAGTTTTTCATCTGCCTTTCATATCTGTTCCACATATTTACGCTTAATCTTAAACACAGCACTTCATAGCAAACCGCGTTATATCGTTTAACCTATTGATTATGCTTCACCTTTGGCGCCGCTTCTAAATCTACGGACCGGGCTTTTGCCCAATGACAGCTGCTGTTTCCACGCTCCAAATTGCTCTAACCCGAGGTCATGAATCTTTGAAACCCTACCCTATTCATTGCGTGTCGATCGTTATCCCGGTCTACAACGAACAAGAGAGCCTGCCTGAATTGCTGCGTCGCACGACGGCAGCCTGCAAGCTACTGGCCTACGAATACGAAATCATCCTGGTGGATGACGGTAGCCGCGACAATTCGGCCCAATTGCTGGAAGATGCCGCCGCTGAAGACGCCAGCAACGTGGTGGCGGTGATCCTCAACCGTAACTACGGCCAGCATGCGGCGATCATGGCCGGTTTCGAGCAGTGCCGAGGCGAAGTGGTGATTACCCTCGACGCCGACCTGCAGAACCCGCCCGAAGAAATCCCGCGCCTGGTAGAACAAGCCGCCCTGGGTTACGACGTGGTCGCCACGGTGCGCAACAACCGCCAGGACTCGGCGTTCCGCCGTTGGCCTTCGCGCCTGATCAACCTGGCCGTACAACGCTCCACCGGCGTGGCCATGACCGACTACGGCTGCATGCTGCGCGCCTATCGCCGCACCATCGTCGATGCGATGCTCGCCTGCCGTGAACGCAGCACCTTTATCCCGATCCTGGCCAACGGCTTTGCCCGCCACACCACGGAAATCCTGGTCCATCACGCCGAGCGCGAACACGGCGAATCCAAATACAGCGCCATGCGCCTGATCAGCCTGATGTTCGACCTGCTGACCTGCATGACCACGACCCCGCTGCGCCTGCTGTCCATCGTCGGCTTCAGCCTGGCGGCGCTGGGCATGCTGTTCGCCTTTGCCCTGATCATCATGCGCCTGGTATTCGGTGCCGGTTGGGCTGGCGATGGCTTGTTCGTGCTGTTTGCGGTGCTGTTCGTGTTCACCGGCGGCCAGTTCATCGGCATGGGGCTCTTGGGTGAATACCTGGGCCGAATGTACAGCGACGTGCGTGCCCGCCCACGCTTTTTTATCGAAAAAGTGCTGCGCAACACGCCGGCAGCACCGGCTCCGGTGGTCGTCGTTGACGGCCTGGTGTCCTCCCATACCTCTACTTCTGCTGATCAGGTCCAATCATGAGTTCAAAAGCTGTTGTATTCGCGTACCACGACATTGGTTGTGCAGGGATTGAAGCGCTGCTCAATACCGGTTACGACATTGCTGCGGTGTTCACCCATGCCGATGACCCGAAGGAAAACAACTTCTACGGCTCCGTCGCCCAACTGTGCGCGCGCAACGGTATTGCGGTGCACGCCCCGGAAGATGCCAACCACCCGCTGTGGATCGAGCGCATTGCCAAGCTGAACCCGGATTACATCTTCTCGTTCTACTACCGCAACCTGCTGAGCGAGCCAGTGTTGGCCACTGCGCGCAAAGGTGCGTTCAACCTGCACGGCTCCTTGCTGCCCAAGTACCGTGGCCGTGCCCCGGCCAACTGGGTGCTGGTCAACGGCGAGACCGAAACCGGCGTGACCCTGCACCGCATGGTCAAGCGTGCTGATGCCGGCGCGATCCTGGCCCAGCAAAAAGTCATCATCGAGCGCAGCGACAACGGTCTGACCCTGCACGCCAAACTGCGCGACGCTGCCAGCAAACTGCTGCGCGATGCCTTGCCGCAATTGGCCGCCGGCAAACTCGCTGAAACTGCCCAGGACGAAAGCCAGGCCACTTACTTCGGCCGCCGCACCGCCGCCGATGGCAAGCTGGAATGGAAAAAACCAGCTGAAGAGCTCTTCAACCTGGTTCGCGCCGTCACCCAACCGTACCCGGGCGCCTTCTGCGCCGTGGGCGAGCACAAGCTGATCGTGTGGCAAGCCGAAGTGCTTAAGGGCAACGAAGGCCTGGCGCCGGGCCGGGTGATCAGCGTCAACCCGCTGCGCATTGCCTGCGGCGAAGACTCCCTGGTGATCAAGTTTGGCCAGCGCAATGACAACGGTCTGTACCTGGCCGGCCCGTCCCTGGCCAACGAACTGGGCCTGGTCGACGGTTCCGTGCTGCGCGGCGCCGAGTCCGGCCGCAAGCCACGCCGTACCCGCGTGCTGATCCTGGGTGTGAACGGCTTTATCGGTAACCACCTGTCCGAGCGTCTGCTGCGTGACGACCGTTACGAAGTCTACGGTCTGGACATCGGCTCCGACGCCATCGAGCGCCTGCGCAGCCATCCGAATTTCCATTACGTGGAAGGCGACATCAGCATCCACACCGAGTGGATCAAGTACCACATCAAGAAGTGCGACGTGGTCCTGCCGCTGGTGGCCATCGCCACCCCAATCGAATACACCCGCAACCCGCTGCGTGTGTTCGAGCTAGACTTCGAAGAAAACCTCAAGCTGGTGCGCTACTGCGTCAAGTACAACAAACGCGTGATCTTCCCGTCGACCTCCGAGGTCTATGGCATGTGCCAGGACCAGTACTTCGACGAGGACACCTCGAACCTGGTGGTGGGCCCGGTCAACAAGCAGCGCTGGATCTACTCGGTCTCCAAGCAATTGCTGGACCGCGTGATCTGGGCCTACGGCGCCAAGGGCCTGAACTTCACCCTGTTTCGTCCCTTCAACTGGATGGGCCCACGCCTGGACCGCCTGGATTCTGCACGTATCGGCAGTTCCCGCGCCATTACCCAGCTGATCCTCAACCTGGTGGAAGGCACGCCGATCCGCCTGTTCGACGGTGGCGAGCAAAAACGCTGCTTCACTGACATCGCCGACGGCATTGAAGCCCTGGCACGCATCATTGATAACGACAACGACGCGTGCAACGGCCAGATCATCAACATCGGCAACCCGGAAAACGAAGCCAGCATCCGCCAGTTGGGCGAAGAGCTGCTGCGTCAGTTCGAAGCGCACCCGCTGCGTGGCAACTTCCCGCCGTTCGCCGGTTTCCGCGACGTTGAGAGCAAGGCGTTCTACGGCACCGGTTACCAGGACGTGGCGCACCGCAAGCCAAGCATCGAAAACGCAAAGCGCCTGCTGAACTGGGAGCCGACCGTAGAGATGAGCGAAACCATCGGCAACACGCTGGACTTCTTCTTGCGTGAAGCGATGCTCGAAATCGCGGATAAGCACTAATGCAAGCAGGCCTACGCATCGACGTCGACACCTACCGAGGCACCCGTGAAGGTGTGCCGCGGTTGCTCGAAACCCTGGATGAAGCCTCGGTGAAAGCGACGTTCTTCTTCAGTGTCGGGCCAGACAATATGGGGCGCCACTTGTGGCGCCTGATCCGCCCGCAATTCCTGTGGAAGATGCTGCGTTCCAATGCGGTAGGCCTGTATGGCCTGGATATCCTGCTGGCCGGCACGGCCTGGCCGGGCAAACCGATCGGCCGTGACCTGGGGCACTTGATGCGCCAGGCCAAGGCGGCTGGGCATGAAGTCGGCCTGCACGCCTGGGATCACCACGGCTGGCAGGCCAACACCGGGCGCTGGAGTGAGGCACAGCTGGTCGAACAGATCCGTCGTGGTGTCGACACCCTCAGCGATATCCTCGGCGAACGCATCGACTGCTCGGCCGCCGCCGGTTGGCGTGCCGACGAGCGCGTGGTGCAAGCCAAGCAAGGGTTCAACTTTCGCTACAACAGCGATTGCCGGGGCACCAGCCTGTTTCGTCCTACCTTGGCCGATGGCAGCGCGGGCACTCCACAAATTCCGGTAGACCTGCCGACCTTCGATGAAGTCGTCGGGCCGGTGGTGGCTGCCAAAGACTTTAATGCGTTCATTTTCGACCGCTTTGCCGCGTCGAAGCTCAACGTCTACACGGTCCACGCAGAAGTAGAAGGGATTCTGATGGCCAATGATTTTCGCCAGTTGCTCGCGCAGGCAGCGCAGCGCGGCATCGACTTCAAGCCGCTGGGCGATTTGTTGCCCAGCGACCTGACCACCCTGCCCCAGCAACAACTGGTGCGCGGCACCTTGAGTGGCCGTGAAGGTTGGCTCGGAGTGCAGCAGGCATGATTCGTCGCATGGCCCTGCCTTTGCTCCTGTTGGCGTTTGGCATGTTTTACCTGCTGCCGCTGGCCACTCACGGCCTGTGGATTCCGGATGAAACCCGTTACGCGCAGATCAGCCAGGAAATGCTGTTGACCGGCAACTGGGCCTCGCCACACTTCATGGGCATTCGCTACTTCGAGAAGCCTGCAGCGGGCTACTGGATGATCGCGCTGGGGCAGGCGATTTTCGGGCAAAACCTGTTTGGCGTGCGGTTTGCGTCGGCCTTGAGCACCGGCCTGAGCATTCTGCTGGTGTATCTGGTCAGCCGTCGCTTGTGGAATGACCCGCAGAAAACCCTGGTCAGCACCGTGCTCTACATGAGTTTCGTCAGCGTTGCGGCCCTGGGTGGCTATGCCAACCTCGATCCGCAGTTCACCTTCTGGGTAAACCTGACCGGCGTGGCCTTGTGGTTTTGCTTCGACAGCACGACTCGCAACGGTCGTCTCGGGTCCTGGGCGCTACTCGGTCTGGCCTGTGGTATGGGCTTTATGACCAAGGGTTTCCTGGCCTGGCTGCTGCCGGTGTTGATCGCCCTGCCCTACGCGATCTGGCAGAAGCGTTTGCGTGAGCTGCTGGGTTACGGCGTGGTCGCCGTGATCGTGGCGATCGTCGTGAGCGTGCCGTGGGCGCTGGCGGTGCATCTGCAAGAGCCGGACTACTGGCACTTCTTCTTCTGGCACGAGCATATCCAACGCTTCGCCGGCGACGATGCGCAGCATGCCGAGCCGTTCTGGTACTACCTGCCGTTGCTGGTTGCGTTCAGCCTGCCGTGGGTCGCCCTGTTGCCGTCCACCCTGAAACAGGCGTGGCTGGACAAGCGCAGCGCGAAAATCGGCTTTGTGTTGCTGTGGCTGCTGATGCCCCTGGCGTTTTTCAGCTTGGCCAAGGGCAAGCTGCCCTCCTACATCATGCCGTGTCTGCTGCCGCTGGCCTTGCTGATGGGCAATACCCTGGCCGACAAGCTGGCCCAGGGCCGCTACCGGGCATTGCGTATCAACGGCTGGCTGAACCTCGTCATTGGCGTGGTGGTGCTGCTGGCGCTGAGCTGGTTCCAACTGAAAAAACCGGTATACGAGCACGGCCAGGAAACCCTCAGCCTGGTGCTGGTGTTCACCTTCCTGTTCGGTTGGATCCTGGTCAACTTGCTGCAGGCCGCGCAGCCATTGCGTTGGTGGGCTGCCCCCATACTCGGCAGTGGGTTGATGGTCGCGTTGTTGCCGGCCGCGTTGCCGCACTCGGTGGTGTACAACAAGACCCCGGATCAATTCATCATCGACCACCTGCAGGAACTGCAACCCGCCACCGCGTTGCTGAGCAATGACCTGGGCGCGGCGTCGGCGCTGTCGTGGCGTCTGGCACGCCCGGACGTGACGCTCTATAACACCGTCGGCGAAGTCAAATACGGCCTCGCCTACCCGGATGCCGGGGACCACAAGATAGACACCACCCAAGTCCAGCAATGGATGAGTGATGCGCGCCGGAAGGGGCCGGTCGGCGTGGTAATGCGCGTCAAGGGTGACGATGAAATCGCCGAAGTGGCGCTGCTGCCAGGTGACGGCAAGCGCTATGAGCAAGGCAACATCGTGATTCTGATCTTCCCGCAGGTGAACCCATGATCACCCTGCTACTGCTATTGGCCGCCTGCCTGCTGACGTGCATGGGCCAGGTCTCACAGAAGTTCGCCGTGGAAAGCTGGCGCGACCTGCCGGATGGCTGGGCGTTGAAGCTGCGCTCGCCGTGGTTGTGGTCGGCGCTGGTGTGCCTGGGCCTGGGCCTGCTGGTGTGGCTATTGGTGTTGCAGCGCCTTGAAGTGGGCATTGCCTACCCCATGCTCAGCCTGAATTTCGTGCTGGTCACACTGGTGGCGCGGTTTGTCTTTCATGAGCCCATCGACGGCCGTCACTGGCTGGGTGTAGCGCTGGTGATCGGCGGTGTCGTGCTGTTGGGGCGCCACGTATGAGCCGGGTACAAGGTTTTGCCTTGGCCTTGGGCAGCGTCGGCCTGGTCAGTGCCGCCCAGTTGGGCATGCGCTGGAGCATGACGCGCCTGCCGCAGCCCAATGAATGGCTCACGGCAAGCATTGACCTCGGTGCACTGGGTGTCGTCATGCTGGCGATCCTCGCCTATGCGCTGTCGATGCTCTGCTGGCTCGGCGCGCTCAAGCAGCTGCCGCTGGGCCGCGCCTATTCGCTGTTGAGCATCAGCTACGCCCTGGTGTACCTGCTGGCGGCCAGCCTGCCAGTGTTCAACGAAGATTTTTCCGTTTCAAAAACCCTGGGGGTGGCGCTTGTCATCCTCGGTGTGCTGGTTATCAACTCTCGTCGTGCTAGCGCTACAAGTCCCAGGAATGCCCCATGAAAATCAGTGTATTTGGTAGTGGTTACGTCGGTCTGGTGCAGGCCACCGTGTTGGCCGAAGTCGGTCACGATGTCATCTGCATGGACGTCGATCAAAACAAGGTCAAGCTGCTGCAGCAAGGCCATGTGAGCATCTTCGAGCCGGGGCTCGCGGCGATGGTGAAAGAGAACCTGGAGAGCGGGCGCCTGCATTTCACCTTTGATGAAAAGCTGGCCGTCGAGCATGGGGAAGTGCTGTTTATCGCCGTGGGCACGCCTTCGGATGAGGACGGCTCGGCTGACCTTAAATACGTGCTGTCAGTCGGCGATGCAGTGGCGCGTCACCGCAAGGAACCGGTGATCCTGGTGGAAAAATCCACCGTACCTGTCGGCACCGGCGACACCCTGCGCGCGCATATCGAGAAAGCCCTGCACCTGGCCGGCCGGCACCTGGCGTTCGATATCGTCTCCAACCCGGAATTTCTCAAGGAAGGCTCGGCCGTGGCCGACTGCCGCCGCCCGGACCGCATCATCATCGGCTGCGAGCGCGAAGAAGTGCGTGATGTGATGCGTGACCTGTACGCGCCGTTCAATCGCAACCACGACCGCATCATCTTCATGGACCTGCGCAGCGCCGAACTGACCAAATACGCCGCCAACTGCATGCTCGCGACCAAGATCAGCTTTATCAACCAGATCGCCGAGCTGGCTGAACACTTGGGCGCGGACATCGAAGCCGTGCGTCTTGGCATCGGCGCCGACTCGCGCATTGGTTACCACTTCATCTACCCCGGTTGTGGCTACGGCGGCTCATGCTTCCCCAAAGACATGCGCGCCCTGATCCACAGCGCCAAGCAAGCCAACTGCTCCAGCGACCTGCTCGAAGCGGTGGAGGCCATCAACCAGCGCCAGAAGAGCAAGCTTTTCGAGCGCGTCAACGCGTACTTCAAGGGCAACCTGCGCGGCAAAACCTTCGCGCTGTGGGGCCTGGCGTTCAAGCCCAACACCGACGACATGCGTGACGCGCCAAGCCGCGTGCTGATGGAAGCGTTGTGGGCCGCCGGCGCGAATGTGCGTGCGTTCGACCCGGAAGCCATGCAGGAAACCCAGCGCCTTTACGGCGATGACCCACGACTGATGCTCATGGGCACCCCGGAGTCCACCCTGGGCGGGGCTGATGCGCTGATCGTCTGCACCGAATGGCAACAGTTCAAGGCGCCGGACTTCGACCTGATCCACCAACGCCTGAAAACCCCGGTGATCTTTGACGGTCGCAACCTTTACGACGGCGAACGTCTGGCGCGTAAAGGCTTCCAGTACTACCCGATTGGCCGCGGCGACTCGTGCAACTTGCCGATTCCCCAGCAGCAGTGGCTGCCACAGGTTGTGGAAGCCTGAGACGTGAACAAAGCTCAACCGCCCTTGTTAAATCCAACGATCCGCCGCCAATCCCTCGTTTTGGGGTTGCTGGCGTTGTTGCTGTTTATCGCCGGCAGCTGGCACCAGGCGATTATTGGCTTCGACTCACGCTTCGTGGTGTTCGCCCAGGAGATGTTGCGCCATGGGCCTAGCTTTTTCCCCACCACTTACGGGCAGCCCTATGCAGATTACCTGGCCACTTCGACACTGCTGACGTGGCTGCTGTCCTTGCCATTGGGCCAGGTCACCAGCTTCACCGCTTGGCTGCCCACGGCGATTGCCTCGGCATTTATCGTCACCCTGGTGTATCGACTGACGGCGCCCTACTCCCAGCGCTGGGGCCTGCTGAGCATTGCAATACTCTTGCTAAGCAGCACGTTTATCAGCGAAACCCGCTCGGTGTCCCTCGACCAGATGCTGGCCGCGATCGCCTTGGCGGTGTTCTACCTGGGTTATGCCCATGACCACTTCGGTGCGGGAAAACGCCTGCACTGGCTGTACCTGTTGCTGATTGTCGGCTTTGCGGTCCGCGGGCCGATTGGCCTGGTCATCCCCACTGGCGTGTTGTGCAGCTACTACCTGATCAACCGGCAATGGCGCCAGCTGTTCAGCTTCGGCCTACTCGCGCTGGCGTTACTGGGGGCGTGTGTTGGCCTGTTGTTGCTGATGGCCAAGCTGAGTGGCGGCGAAGGCTTCATGCAGGACGTGATCCGCATGCAGTTCCTCGGACGCATGGATGGCCGCGAAGGCTCCAGTGGCGTGTTGTATTACTTCACCAGTTCCCTGGGCAACTATGCCATGGCGTACCCAATGGCACTGTTGGTGCTGCTGGCGATGCTGATCAGCGGGCGACGCGCCCCAGGGCCGGCGTTGCAGTTGGTGTGGTACTGCGCGGCCGCAGGGCTTCTGGTGATGCTCGGCCTGTCGATTCCCCAGGCCAAAAAGGCGCGTTATGTGCTACCGATGTTGCCCATGGCGGCGATTATTGCGGCGTATCCCTTCCACGTGGCGCACGGGCGGCTCTTCGCCTGGCTGCGCGGGTTGATGCTGGGTATCTGGACGGCGCTACCGACGCTTTTGATTGCCGGGTTGCTGTTCGCGAGACCGCGCTATCCGGAACAAATGAGCCATCTTGGCTGGGTGCTCGGCGTGCTTGGGGGGCTGCAGGTTCTGTCGCTGCTGGCGTTGCTCAAGACGCGGCTGCGCCCGGTCGGACCAGCATTTACAGGCGTATTGGCGGTCTGGGCCACCTATATTCTGGTGGTCGAACCGCTGGAACGCAGTGTCTACGATACCCGCACCTTTACCCTTCAGGTCCATGAGCAGGTGATGCAACAACGGGCGCCGGTGGTTTTGCACGGTTTGGGCAAGGACGCCAAGGCCATCAAATACATGGTCAACGTCGACTGTGACCAAGTGCCGTTGTTCACCCAGCAAGCGGCCGACTTGAAGCCGATCCAAGGGCCCGCCTGGTTGGTGATGAGCGCTGCGGACTACGAAGGCTTGACGGACCCGCGCTTTCGCTCCATCACCCCAACCCTGGCCGGCGAATTCGACCACACCCCTTACGTGCTACTGCACCTGGCGAAAACCGCGCAACCTTGACCCCTGCGCCGGCGCTCCCGGTGCAGAAAACTCCTACGTAGCTTTACGTAATGGCTGGTGCCTTTTCCCTTTCCTGTGCCCAAAACCCGACTGTAAACTCGCCTGAGTGCGGTATTTATTTACCGCCATAGGCCATGGGTCATAACAAGGACGAGAGGACAACACCGTGCCAGATCATGTTTCGCTTGATAAGCCTGCCCTGACCCGTGCCGAAGTGCATGTCGGCTACGTGTCCATGCTGCCTTTGGACCGGCTGATGGGGTTGCGCGATGCCTTGGTGGCCTTGAAAGGGCCGTTGGCCAGTGAACCGGGGCTACAGGAAAGCCTTCACCGACGTTTTTTGGACGAAGAAACCTGTAATCGCGTGCTCGGTAAGGTCTGTTGCTCTCTGCCCAATTAATGCCGTTACAATTCATTATTATTGCACTCAAGCTTCATTAATATGCATTGGCACCCTTTCTCCAAGGTCGGCACACTGCGGAGCGTTCCTTCCCCAACGGTTGGAACGCTCAAAGGGCTTTTCCGGGCAACCAGACAAGCCTTTTTTTTGCCCGCTGTTTATGGACCCTCTTCAATGCTCGCTCGTTGGCTCCCCGCTGCAATCAACACCCGCCCCGCCGAATGGAGCCGTGCCGCCGTCGGTATGGCCGTGGGCACACTCTTCAGTATCTGGTTATGCGCCCAAGTGTTTGGCATGGAGGTCGCATTGCACCTGCTTGGCCCGCTCGGCGCTTCGGCCGTGTTGCTGTTCGTCGTGTCATCGGGTGCATTGGCGCAGCCCTGGTCGATCATCGGCAGCTACCTCTGCGCGGGTGTCGTCGCCCTGCTGGTAACCCGAGTTCTCAGCACTTCCCTGGGTGGCGCCTGCCTGGCGGCGGGCATCACGGTGGTGCTGATGTGCTGGCTGCGCTGCCTGCATCCGCCGGCCGGTGGCCTGGCCATGACGCTGGTATTGGCTGACCCGGCGTCCGCCGCACTGGGTTGGTATGAGTTAGGCGCCGTGCTACTCGGTGCCGGCGCCTTGTTGGCCTGCGCATTGGCTTATAACAATGCCACGCGCACGCGCTATCCCAAAGGCGCCGCCGAATCACCGGCCACCCTCTTGCCACACCCCAACGCGGATCGAGACCCCGCCATCACCGCCGCCGATTTAAAACAGGCGCTGGCCGAAATGGAGCAATTTTATGACGTGGAGCCCACAGCGCTGGAACAACTGATCCACGCAGCGCAAACCCACGCCAGGCGCCGCAGTATTGGTGAAGTGCTGGCGAGTCGGGTGCCTTGAGTCCATCACCCACTCGCTGCATAAATGCAAAAACGACCTGCATGATTGAAGGTTGTACTGGGCAAATTTGCACTGGTACGATCAAGGGATGTTTCGTTCGCGAACATCTTGATAAAGAACAATAAAAGCAGGGAGTTATCGATGACTGCTCAGGTTTCAACCGAGGCAAGCCACGCAGATACGCATCAGCACGTAGTGCTCGCCGAGATTCGCAACCATATCGGCCACCTCACCCTCAATCGCCCCGCAGGCTTGAATGCCATCACCCTGGACATGGTGCGCCGCCTGGCGTCCCAATTGCAGGCGTGGGCCGATGACCCGCAGGTGCACGCCGTGGTCCTGCGCGGCGCGGGCGAGAAGGCCTTTTGTGCCGGCGGCGATATACGTTCCCTGTACGACAGCTTCAAGAACGGCGACAGCCTGCACCAAGATTTTTTTGTCGAGGAGTACGCGCTGGACCTGGCCGTTCACCATTACCGCAAACCGGTACTGGCGCTGATGGACGGGTTTGTCCTGGGCGGCGGCATGGGCTTGGTGCAGGGCGCCGATTTGCGCGTCGTCACCGAACGCAGTCGCCTGGCGATGCCGGAAGTGGCAATCGGTTACTTCCCTGACGTGGGCGGCAGTTACTTCCTGTCGCGTATCCCCGGCGAGCTGGGCACATACCTGGGCGTCACCGGGGTGCAGATCCGAGCGGCCGATGCGTTGTACTGCGGGTTGGCAGACTGGTATCTCGACAGCGCGAAGCTCGCCGAGCTGGACCAGAAGCTTGATCGTCTGCAATGGCACGACTCACCGCTTAAAGACCTGCAAGGCGTGCTCGCCAAACTGGCGGTGCAGCAACTGCCCGATGCACCGCTGGCCGTTTTGCGCACGGCCATCGACCACTTCTTCGCGCTGCCGGATGTACCGAGCATCGTTGAGCAGCTTCAGGAAGTCACCGTCGCCGATAGCCACGAATGGGCGCTGACCACCGCCAACCTGATGAAAACCCGCTCGCCGCTGGCCATGGCCGTCACCTTGGAAATGTTACGTCGCGGCCGCCGCCTGCCCCTGGAGCAATGTTTTGCCCTGGAGTTGCACCTTGACCGGCAATGGTTCGAACGCGGCGACCTGATCGAAGGTGTTCGCGCCCTGATCATCGACAAAGACAAGAGCCCCCGCTGGAACCCGCCAACCCTGCATGGGCTTGCGCTCAGCCATGTAGAAAGCTTCTTTCATCACTTCAAGAAGGTTGCGAACTGAGCCATGCAAGACATTGAATACACAGAAGAACAAGTGATGATCCGCGACATGGCGCGCGACTTTGCCCGCGGCGAAATCGCCCCCTACGCGCAAGCCTGGGAGAAAGCCGGCTGGATCGACGACGCCCTGGTGGCGAAGATGGGCGAACTGGGCCTGCTGGGCATGGTGGTGCCGGAAGAATGGGGCGGTACGTATGTCGATTACGTCGCCTACGCCCTCGCCGTGGAAGAAATTTCCGCCGGAGACGGTGCCGTCGGTGCAGTGATGAGTATCCACAATTCAGTGGGTTGCGGGCCAATTCTCAACTACGGCACAGATGCACAGAAGCAAACCTGGCTGGCGGACCTGGCCAGCGGCCAAGCGATTGGCTGCTTCTGCCTGACCGAACCCCAGGCCGGTTCTGAGGCCCACAACCTGCGCACCCGTGCCGAACTGCGTGACGGCCAGTGGGTCCTCAATGGCGCCAAGCAGTTCGTCAGCAACGGCAAGCGCGCCAAGCTGGCCATTGTGTTCGCCATGACCGACCCGGAGCTGGGCAAGAAAGGCATCTCAGCGTTCCTGGTGCCTACGGCAACGCCGGGCTTTGTAGTGGATCGCACCGAGCACAAGATGGGTATCCGCGCTTCGGACACCTGCGCCGTCACCCTCAACCAATGCACGGTGCCTGAGGCCAACCTGCTCGGCGAGCGTGGCAAGGGGCTGGCGATTGCCCTGTCCAACCTGGAAGGCGGGCGCATCGGCATCGCCGCCCAGGCATTGGGAATCGCCCGTGCGGCGTTTGACGCGGCGCTGGCGTACGCCCGTGACCGGGTGCAGTTCGACAAGGCAATCATCGAACACCAGAGCGTGGCCAATCTGCTGGCGGACATGCAAACCCAGCTGAATGCAGCGCGCCTGCTGATCCTGCACGCCGCTCGACTGCGCAGCGCGGGCAAGCCATGCCTGTCGGAAGCCTCCCAGGCGAAGCTGTTTGCCTCGGAAATGGCGGAGAAAGTCTGCTCGTCAGCCATGCAGATTCACGGCGGGTATGGGTACTTGGAGGATTACCCGGTGGAGCGTTACTACCGGGATGCGCGGATCACGCAGATTTACGAAGGGACCAGCGAGATTCAGCGGATGGTGATTGCCAGGGAGCTGAAGAATTACATGCTTTAGCAGCATCAAGTTAAAAGCTGCAAGCGGCAAGTAAAGGGAAACTGGTTTTTACTTGAGGCTTGCAGCTTGAGGCTAGCAGCTGTTACTTATCTTTGAACTCAGGCGCCCGCTTGGCCACGAACGCCGCCATGCCTTCCTTCTGATCCTGCGTTGCAAACGCTGCGTGGAACACTCGGCGCTCAAAGCGCACGCCTTCCGACAGGCTCACTTCAAACGCACGGTTCACGCTTTCCTTGACCATCATGCTGATTGGCACTGATTTGCCGGCAATCAGGGTGGCGACTTTCAGCGCTTCTTCCAGCAACTCATCGGCCGGCACGATACGCGCGACAATTCCACAGCGCTCCGCTTCCACGGCATCGATAAAGCGTCCGGTCAGGCACATTTCCATAGCCTTGGCCTTGCCCACCGCGCGGGTCAGGCGCTGCGTGCCGCCCATGCCTGGCAGTACGCCGAGGTTGATTTCCGGCTGGCCGAACTTGGCGTTATCACCGGCCAGGATGAAGTCGCACATCAACGCCAGTTCGCAACCGCCGCCCAAAGCGAAGCCGTTGACCGCGGCAATGATCGGTTTGCGACGGTTGGCTACGCGATCGCTGTCGCTGAACAGGTCGTCCAGATAGATCTGCGGGTAGGTCAGCTCGGCCATTTCCTTGATATCGGCGCCGGCGGCAAAGGCCTTTTTCGAGCCCGTCAGCACGATGCAGCCGATTTCGGGGTTGGCTTCCAAGCCATCCAGCGCTTGGTTCAATTCGCTGACCAGTTGCGCATTCAGGGCGTTCAGGGCCTGCGGGCGATTGAGGGTAATCAGCCCGACGCGGCCCTGGACTTCGAGCAAGATGGTTTCGTAACTCATGTATCGGCTCCTTAAAGATTGCGTGAGATGACCATGCGCTGAATATCGCTGGTGCCTTCGTAAATCTGACAGACCCGCACATCGCGGTAGATCCGCTCCAGTGGGAAGTCGCTCAGGTAACCGTAACCGCCGAGGGTTTGCAAGGCGGCCGAGCAGACTTTTTCGGCCATTTCCGAGGCAAACAGCTTGGCCATCGAGGCTTCCACCAGTGCTGGCTTGCCGCTGTCACGCAGGGCGGCGGCGTAATGCACCATCTGCCGGGCAACTGCGATTTGAGTGGCCATGTCGGCCAGGCGAAAGGCCACGGCTTGATGTTCGATGATCGGTTTGCCGAAGCTTTCGCGCTCGCGGGCATAGTCGCGGGCCGCTTCGAACGCCGCGCGCGCCATGCCGACCGCTTGCGAGGCGATACCCACGCGGCCACCTTCGAGGTTGGCGAGGGCAATCTTGTAGCCTTCGCCCTCCTCACCCAGCCGATTGGCGACCGGCACCTTCAGGTCTTCAAAGAGGATCTGGCAGGTGTCAGACGCATGCTGGCCGAGCTTGTCTTCGACCCGCGCCACGCTGTAGCCCGGCGAGTCGGTCGGCACGATAAACGCGCTGATCCCGCGCTTGCCGGCAGCCGGGTCGGTCACGGCAAACACAATCACCACACCGGCGTTCTGCCCGGACGTGATGAATTGTTTGCAGCCGTTCAGCACGTAATGGTCGCCGTCCAGGCGCGCGCGGGTTTTCAGGCTGCTGGCATCGGAGCCGGCCTGGGTTTCGGTCAGCGCAAAGGCGCCGAGCATCGCGCCGCTGACGAGGGGTTTGAGGAATCGCTCTTTCTGCTCCTCGTTGCCGAATTTCAGGATCGGTACGCAACCGACTGAGTTGTGCACGCTCATGATGGTCGAGCAGGCACCGTCGCCTGCGGCGATTTCTTCCAGCGCCATGGCGTAAGCCAGGTAACCGGTGTCGCATCCGCCCCACTGCTCCGGCACCAGCATGCCGAAAAAGCCGAGTCCGGCCATTTCACTGATGGCCTCCTTGGGAAAACGGTGCTCGCGGTCCCATTCGGCAGCAAAGGGTTTCAGGCGCTCCTGGGCAAATTGCCGGGCCGCGTCGCTGATCTGTCGTTGTTCTTCATTCGCCAGCATGATGATAAGTCCTTAGTACAGGCATTCGACGGCCATGGCTGTGGCTTCACCACCGCCGATGCAAATGGCGGCGACGCCGCGCTTGAGGCCGTTCTGGCGCAGTGCCGAGAGCAGCGTTACTAAAATCCGCGCCCCTGAGGCGCCGATCGGATGGCCCAGGGCGCACGCGCCACCGTGGATGTTGACCTTGGCGTGGGGGATTTCCAGCTTGCTCATGGTCACCAGGCTGACCACGGCAAAAGCTTCGTTGATCTCGAACAGGTCGACGTCATCCAGGCTCCAGCCGGTCTTGGTCATTAGCTTGCGAATCGCCCCCACCGGTGCCACCGGAAACAGCCCCGGCTCATCGGCAAATGCCGCATGCCCATGGATCACTGCCAGAGGCTTCAGGCCGCGTTTCTCAGCGTCGGACTGGCGCATCAGCAGCAGCGCCGCCGCGCCATCGGAAATCGAGCTGGAGTTGGCCGCCGTGACGGTGCCTCCTTCGCGGAACGCCGGTTTGAGGCTACTGATCTTGTCCAGTTTGGCCTTGGGCGGCTGTTCGTCATGCAGGATGGTTTTCTGCTCTTTGCCCACGGTGACTTGCACCGGGACGATCTCCGCAGCAAAGCTGCCATGGGTGATCGCCTGTTGCGCACGTGTTAGCGAGGCAATCGCGAACGCGTCCTGGGCCTCCCGGGTGAAACCGTTATGCAGGGCGCAATCTTCGGCGAAGGAGCCCATCAGACACCCCTTGTCGTAGGCGTCCTCGAGGCCGTCGAGGAACATATGGTCAAGTACACGACCGTGGCCCATGCGGTAGCCGCTACGCGCACGGTCCAGCAGGTACGGCGCGTTGGACATGCTTTCCATGCCGCCGGCAATGACCACGTCGACGCTGCCGGCCAGCAGCGAATCATGGGCCAGGATCGTCGCTTCCATGCCCGAGCCGCACATCTTGTTGAGGGTGGTGCAACGGGTGCCCTTGTCCAGCCCGGCACCCAATGCGGCCTGGCGTGCGGGCGCCTGGCCGAGGCCTGCGGGCAGCACGCAGCCAAACAACACTTCATCCACGGCGTCGCTGGCGATACCGCCGCGCTCAACGGCGGCACGAATCGCGGCGGAACCCAGCTGCGGCGCGGTCAGGCCCTTGAGGTCGCCCTGGAACCCGCCCATGGGCGTGCGCACGGCGCTGACAATAACAATGGGATCAGTCATGGGGAATGCTCCTTACTTGGCAGCCATGCGCAAGGCGCCGTCGAGACGGATCACCTCGCCATTGAGCATGCTGTTTTCAATGATGTGCCGCACCAGCGCGGCGTATTCGGCGGGTTTGCCCAGGCGTGGCGGAAAAGGCACGCCGGCAGCCAGGGAGTCGCGCACTTCGGGCGTCATGCCGGCCATCATCGGTGTTTCGAAAATGCCGGGGGCGATGGTCATCACGCGAATGCCAAAGCGCGCCAGCTCACGTGCGGCAGGCAACGTCAGGCTGGCAATAGCGCCTTTGGAGGCGGCGTAGGCTGCCTGGCCGATCTGCCCGTCGAATGCGGCCACGGAAGCGGTATTGATGATCACACCGCGCTCGCCATCGGCATTCGCCTCGGTATCAGCAATGGCCGCAGCCGCCAGGCGCAGCAGGTTGAAGCTGCCGATCAGGTTGACGTTGATCACTTGGGCAAAACTTGCCAGCCCATGGGGGCCGTTTTTGCCGAGGATTTTTTCGCCACGCACCACTCCGGCGCAGTTCACCAGCCCATGCAAACCGCCAAACGCTGCAACCGTGGCCTGCACGGCGGCTTCGGCAGCCGCTTCCTGGCTGATATCCGCCACTGCACTGCGGGCGTTCTCGCCGAGCTGCTGGGCCTTGGCCGCCACCGCGTCGGCGTTGAGGTCCACCAGCATCACTTTGGCACCGGCGGCAATGAGCATCTCAGCGGTAGCCGCACCGAGGCCAGAAGCGCCGCCGCTGACCAGGAAGATCTTATTTTCAATCTGCATTATTGTTTCCTTGAACGGTCCGAATTGTCGGAATAGTCGCTCTGGAGCGCCACTGCGGCAATGGTCAAAACCTTCAAGCTACCTGACTGTTTTGGCCAGTCATCGCCCCCGCCGATCAACATGCGATGGGGCGCAAGCTTCTCCCGGGTTTGACACCCGCCATGCTCTGACCGAAGCTGACGGCTTTGCATTCCTGCCTTGCTTTCGGACGCCTGCATGTCAAAGTCTCGCCGTTACTCCATCATCGGCCTGTGCGCCCTATTGTCGATTGTGCTGATCTGGTATTTCTCCCGTTCCACCCCGGTGGCCGTACCGGCTGCGATTGCCCATGGTTACTCCAAAGCCCTGAAACAGGCGCGCAACGGTGAGCCCGGCGCCGCCCGTGTGCTGTATCAGCAACTCGGCCGGACGGACCTTTCGCCCGAGCGCCGCGCGGCGTTGCACGCCGAACTGCCCAATTACCCTAGCCCTCATGCCTTGAAGCTTGCAGACAAAGACCTGAGCAGCGAATCGGCGCTGGTCCGCGAGGCGGCCATCCATAGCATTGTCGGCCTGGTGCCCACCGGCCAGCGCACGCTGTTACTCGGCCCGGTACTGGATGATCCCGAACAAGCTGTACGATTCACCGCCGCCAACGCCCTGTTGGGCCTGTCCCCCGACACCCTGGGCCTGTACTTCGGGCCTTTGCAGCAGGTGCTGGATGAGTTTGTGAAAGCGCTCAAGGCCCAACCCGAAACGGCCGAAGGCTGGATTCAACTGGCGCGCCTGTACATTCACAGCGCACTGTTGCCGCAAGCCCAAAATGCGCTGGCACAGGCGATGCGACTGCAGCCAGACAACCTGCAAGCCGTGGTGGCGCAGATCGAGCTGCTAGACAAACAGGGCAAGACCGACGAGTCCCGGCAGTTACTGGCGCGCCAATTGACGGCGCACCCGGAATCAGCGTATCTGCAACACGCGCTGGGGATGTGGCTGCTGCACCATGGCGAGCGCCCCTATGCCCTGCTGGGTCTGTCCAAAGCGGTGGAATTGGAACCGGGCAATCAGGATTACCGCTACGACCTCGCTACTACCCTGCACGCCCAGCAGGAACTGGAAGCCGCCCAGCGACAACTGGAAGAGATCATTCAACGCCACCCCGCCAATCGCAAAGCCCGGGTTTTGCTGGTCAACTATTGGAAGGAAAGCGGTCAGCTCCAGAACGTACAAGTGCTGCTCGCGCAACTGGAACAGCAGAATCCCGACGATCCGGCACTGCAACAGGGTCTATAGCGCTTCAGCAAAGTGTTCTGAACGCTGATACACCGCACAAACCTCCTGAAACGGTTGAACCCCCGGAATACACAACGGTCAAGAGAATATGGCGCGTTCGAACGACCGCGCACCTCTACTCGCATGTGACCTGAGGGCACTTCTTGTCTACATCCAACGCGCTATCAAGTGACAAAGCAGCCACCGGTATCGTCGGTCTCGACGACATTCTTGCCGGCGGTTTGTCTCGCCGCCATTTGTTCCTGCTTGAGGGTGAGCCTGGGACAGGCAAAACCACCGTCGCCCTCCACTTTCTTCAGGACGGCGCCAAATGCGGCGAGCGATCCTTGTACATCACACTCTCGGAAACCGAGCGCGAGTTACGCCAGGGCGCCAAGTCCCATGGCTGGGACCTCGATGACAACATCCACATATTCGAGCTGACGCCGCCCGAGAGCTTTCTCGACACTGATCACCAGCAAAGTCTGTTGTATTCGTCCGACCTGGAATTGGGCGAAGCGACCCGGCAGATCTTCGAAGCGGTGGAACGGGTCAAGCCGACCCGCGTGGTGATCGACAGTTTGTCGGAGATCCGCTTGCTGGCGCAGAGTTCGCTGCGCTACCGCCGGCAAATCCTGGCGATTAAGCACTACTTTGTGCGCTATGACGCCACGGTCCTGTTGCTGGATGACTTGACCACCGAGGCGCTGGATAAAACCGTACACAGCGTTGCCCATGGCGTTATCCGCTTGGAAGAGCTGACACCCGTCTACGGTGCCGAGCGGCGTCGCGTGCGCGTGGTTAAATACCGTGGGCAAAAATACCGCGGTGGCTTTCATGACTTCACCATCGCCGGCGATGGCATCCACGTATTCCCGCGACTGGTGGCCGCCGAACATCGCGCCGGCTATGTCCGTCAAACACTCACCAGCGGCATTGGCGAATTGGATGCATTGCTGGGTGGCGGTATCGAGACCGGCTCCAGCACGTTGATCCTGGGCCCAGCCGGCACTGGCAAGTCGCTGATTTCGATCCTGTTCGCTGCTGCCGCCGTGTCGCGTGGAGAGAAAGCCGCGCTGTTTATTTTCGATGAAGAACTCAGCCTGCTATTCGAACGCATGCGGCAGTTGAACATCGATCTTCCAGCACTGCAGGCAACCGGCAATCTTTTCATTGAGCAGGTGGATGCCGCCGAGCTGTCACCGGGCGAGTTTTCTCACCGTGTGCGGCGCTGCGTGGACGAGCGCGGCATCAAGACGGTGGTGATCGACAGCGTCAACGGTTTCCAGGCCGCCATGCCGGAAGAGAACTCGCTGATCCTACACATGCACGAACTGTTGCTTTACCTCAACCGGCGCGGTGCCGCGACCTTCATGACCGTTGCCCAGCACGGCCTGGTCGGTGACATGCAGGCGCCCGTCGACCTTACTTACCTGGCAGACACGGTGATCCTGTTGCGTTACTTCGAGGCACTCGGCAAAGTCCGACGGGCTATTTCCGTGATCAAGAAACGTACCGGTACCCACGAGTCGACCATCCGTGAGTACCGCATCGGCGCGGGCGGTGTGGCTGTTGGTGACCCACTCGAGTCGTTCCAGGGCGTATTGCGCGGGGTGCCGACTTACATGGGGACTGAAGCCCCGCTGCTCGCGGACCCGTCAGAGTGAGTACGCAGTTAACGGTATCCGAGCGAGCAATCATTCTTGCGCCGATGGGACGTGATAGCGTAATTGCGTCAATGATGCTTAAAGAAGCGGGGTATGGCAGCCTGATTGCCAGCGACTTGCCACGACTGTGCGAGGCGCTGGAGCAAGGCGCCGGCCTGCTGATCGTGGCCGTCGAAGCCTTGCGTGGTGTTGACCTCAATGCGTTGCTTGAATGCCTGCGTCGCCAGCCGCCCTGGTCCGATTTGCCCATCGTGCTGATGACTCACCATGGCGGCAAGGAGCAAAGCGGCTCGTCTCACCTGAGCAATTTGCTTGGCAACGTGACCTTTCTGGAAAGACCGTTTCACCCCTCCACACTGATCAGCCTGGTCACTACTGCCGTGCGCAGCCGGCGCCGGCAGTATGATGCGCGCGACCGCCTGGTTGACTTAAGTGAGAGCGAACTGCGCCTGCAACGTACGTTGGCAACCCTGGAGCAGCAGGTCGAAGAACGCACCCTGCAGCTGCGAAGCAACGAGGAAGCCCTGCGCCAATCCCAGAAAATGGAAGCCGTTGGCCAGCTCACCGGCGGTATCGCGCACGACTTCAACAACATGTTGACTGGGATCATCGGCAGCCTGGAAATGCTGCGAAGGCGTATTTCCCGGGGCAAATTGGACGACCTGGACAGCCTCATCGATCTGGGCGTGACCTCCGCTAACCGTGCGGCGAGCCTTACCCATCGGCTGCTAGCGTTTTCGCGCCGGCAATCACTTGACCCCAAGCCCGTGGAGATCAACCATCTGGTGACCTCGATGGGTGAGCTGCTCAAACGCAGCATCAACGAAAGTGTCGCGCTGGACATGCAACTCACCCACGAGCCGTGGACCGCCGAGGCCGACCCCAATCAGTTGGAAAACGCCCTGCTCAACCTAGTGATCAATGCCCGTGACGCGATGCCCAACGGTGGCCGCCTGACCGTGGAGACCACTAACCGCCACCTCAATAGTGTATTCACCGCCGCCTACGGCACCCTGCTGCCTGGTGACTACGTTGAACTGCGCGTCAGCGACACGGGCTGTGGCATTTCGGAAAGTGTGATCGGCCGCGTGTTCGACCCATTTTTCACGACCAAGCCCATCGGCCAGGGCACGGGGCTGGGTTTATCGATGATCTACGGGTTTGCCCGCCAGTCGCGTGGCCATGTGATCATCCATAGCGAAGTGGGCAAAGGCACGACGGTCAGTCTGTTTCTGCCACGGTTCATCGGCGACGTCGCCGCCGAGGTGGCGGCTGACCCAGCGCTTCTGCCTTGCGCCAATGCGGGGGAAACGGTGCTGATTGTCGAGGACGACCCCGCCGTGCGTGTGCTGGTCAGCGCGGTACTCAAAGAGTTGGGTTATGGCTATGTCGAAGCGGGTGACGCCAACACGGCGGTGCCGATCATCGAGTCGGAGCAACGTATTGACTTGATGATCAGCGACGTTGGCCTGCCCGGCATGAATGGCCGCCAACTGGCGGAAATCGGCCGGCAGATCCGCCCGGATCTCAAGGTGCTGTTCATCACCGGGTACGCCGAGCATGCGGTGGTGCGTGGCGGTTTCCTTGATCCCGGGATGCAGTTGATCACCAAGCCGTTCACCTTTGATCTGTTGACGGCGAAGGTCCGGGAGATGATCAAGCAGTCAGTCGACATGAGGGATCACTGACAAGCAACTGTCACCCGTCCTGCATTACTTGGTAATTGGTCGGCAGGGTAATCGTGGAATCATTTAGTTCCTTCGGTACACGAACAGGTAGGAAACCCTCGCAGAACGACGCTGCGAACCTATTCGACAGTCCCGACTGAGAACGCACTGATGACCCTGTCTGCACACCTCTCCACGCCGTCGCTTGCCCATTTTGTCCCACTTGCCCCCCCGCTTATCCAAGCACCGAGCCTGTCGCTGTCGGCTCTGCAAACCGACGCCTCTGTACAGCCGCCAAGCGTTGATGGTGACCGTCAACTGGCCGAACTGTATGTCAATAGCTTGCGCACTCACAGTGATAAGCCCTGGTCTATCGGCGATCAGCCGATTGGGCCGATTCCGCCTGATTCGACGTTCGGGCAATGGCGCCAACAGCTAAGCGCCCTCCTCCAGTCCCCGGACCTCAAGGACTGGGCCCAGAAAAATCGGATCGACCTTCCAAAACCCATCTCATTGTTCCCGCCGCAAGGCAATACCCCGGGTTTCGCCGCGCTCAGGGTCAAGCCTCTTGCTGGTGCGCGGAGCCAGTCGGTGACGTCCAAGTATTTCGGCAGTTTCGTCGGGGACAGGAGCCACGCATTGCCTTTGTCTTGGTCCCTCATCATGCAGGCAGCGGCTGTTCTGGCGAACGGTCAAACCTACATCGTCGCGCCCAGGGGCGACATGGCGCAGGTGAAGGAGGTGGCGGCGTTTTACGGCGAAGCCCTGCCAACAACCGTTGATGCTGCGAACGACCGTGCTGCGCAGTTGGAGCAGCAGAACGTTTTCGCAGGCAGCGCACACTTGAACCACGGCGATGCGCTCGAACACCAAAAGACTCAGATGGCCGACGTCAATAACCGGCACACATTCAGCAACCAGATCATTAATCGGGTATTGGCCGCATTTGTGCCGTTGTACCTGGATGCTCAGGAGAAGGCGCAATTACCGCCCGGTTCTGTGGGTTATATTAGTCCCGATCAATTCAAGGCCAGGGTAAAAAACGATCTGGAACAGCTTCTGGGCGTCATCACTCTGCCTATCGATCCACACTCGCCCTACTATCGCGACCAGGGTTTAGCGGCAGCAGGCAGTGCCAGCCTCAAGCGATTTATAGAAGACAACGGTTGGATGATGCCAACCACCCTGGCAGAGTTGCGCAACCTCGCCACAAGCACCACTGCCGCCGCCCCCCTGTCGCCGCCGCATGGCAATCTGGGCGGCGCACTGTCCTGGCCGCTACCACCGAGCCATCAAGATCAGCTGAGCAGTTACCAACCGCTTGCGATGCTGCCAGGCGCCAAATACGGCCTATTCAGGCAATTGACCAGCAAGTTGGTCCTGGATCGATCGACGCTGGCCCAGCCCCGCAGGGTTATCGAGAGCATCATCAACTCGACTGAAGGGCAGCGGGTGGGCACGTCACTTGAAGCCAAATTCGCAGGCCTCTCGAGCGAAACCAGTGTTGCCGATTGGCTGTTGACGGCCCTGCAATTGTCCCTGGACCAGGAAACCTTGCTGGACCGCTCCGGCGCCCCCAGTCGTAATAAGGTTGCCGGTTTCGACCTGGCGCATTCCGAGCACGTCGGCAAACACCCTTCAACGGTTGTCACGGCGCTGTCCGATCATCTAGAGGACAAGCAAAAAGCCACTGCGGAACTGGCTCCTGTGGCCGCTTACTTGTTGTTATCACGCCGGGCGCCGGCTTACCTGGTGAAGGACATTCCCGCCGGCGTCACCTGCGGCTCCCACTCCTGGGTCAGCCTTGAGGTCGCAGTGGCACGCCTGGAAGCCAAGGCACCGGGGTCGACTGCGCTTATGACGTATGTGCAAGTGATCACTCTTGCGGAACGGGCACCCATTACCGTTGAAGATCGAATGGTCGCGGCCTCAGCGCAACAGGCTGCGCTCATGGATTGGGGCATCGCCAATGGCGTCATCACCGCCAACGCCAAGGATGAGTACGCCGCGCTCCAGATGGACAGCGTACGCACGGCCTACAACGCACAACTTGAAGAGTTGAGCGCAGGGTCTCAGGCGTTCTCCCGTGAAATGCCGACGCGTCGCGCATTGGCGCTCGGGGCCTTGAAAAAGGCATTCGGTGAAGGCATCGACTTTGAAAAGCAAAGCCTTGAGGCGGTGGCTAAGGGCCGAGATGACGTAGGCCCGCATTCGGTCGTGGATATTTACATGAACGGGGGATTCACCGGGGCACTTGGCCGGGGCTGGACGTCCAACGACCCCAGCGTGCCCATTAACCGCCTGAACGTTGTAAAGGACCTGCCCGATATCAATGTCGTATTCGCCAAAGCGTTTGCGGTTTATGCCGCGCAGATGGAGAAGGCAATGGGTGCACAGGTGAAGCACCTGATCGCCACCCTGCCACTCGAAGCGCGTAAGAATATTGAGCAAGGCACGCTTGAAACCTTCAAACAGGTGCAGGTAAGCACTGACAATTACGGAGAAACCAAAAGACGCACGTTGACCAACCGCACCGGCCTGCTGATCCGGACCGAACGCCAGGGCGTTGTTACCGTATATGAGATCAACCTGGAAAAAAATACGCTCAGTCGGCGCGATGATTTGAAAAACGTGGTTCCGGGAGCGATGGTGGCGCCATACCGAGCGGGTTTTTCAGTTTCTGAATACCCAAGGGTACTGCCCAAGAAAAACCACGCAGCGACAGTCAAGGATGAAACCGCGTCCGACAGTATCCCCAACAGTTTCAACAGTGACCGTACCGCCTACATTGCCGATGCACTGGTGAGCCACGCGGATATACGCTCATTCGAAAATCAAGCCAGGGGCCAGACTACCTTCGATACGCGGCTGCCTTGGTACAAGCATGCCAGCGCGTTCGTCGTGAACTTTCTTCCGTTATATCCAGCGATCAAAAGCTTCCAGGCCGGGGACATTGGTGCGGGAATCGTCGACTTGGCATTTGATGCCTTCGGTTTCATGGTCGGTCTGGGCGCTGCCGCCAAAGCCGCCAAGGGCGTGCAAGCGGGGGTGTCATCCCTGAATACGCTGGGCAGGCTTACGAAAGTATTCGGGCGAACAGCGATGTCTACGCTCAACCCCCTCGACGCCTTCGCAAATCTGGTGGCCCTCCCCCTCAAAGGCCTGCAAAAAGGCGCTGTCGGCGGTTACAAACTCTTGGCCGGCAGCACTGACAGTTACGAACTGCTCAAGGCCGGTAAAAACGTCGACGCTTCGTCTTATGGCACATTCAAGTTCAACAACGACTTCATAGAGGGTCCAGCGGTTCTAAAACAAGACAAGTGGTACGCCTATAACCCCATTACGCAACAGCCCTATGGTTCGCCACTGAAGGACTTTTTACCGGCGGCACGCATCGAGGTGGATCATTTCGGAGCGTGGACAAGAGCATCGGACCCCACCAGGCGTATCGATGAGGCCATGGTCAACAATTGGAAGCGCGTTGTCGGTGAATATCGCAGCGGCCCAGAAAAAACCAGGTTTGACGATGGCTACACGTTGGGTGACCCGAAGATCGTTGAGAAACTCTCCAGCACCTCATCCATTGAAGACATTATGCGTCTGGCCACTAAACGGGGCATGACAGCGGAACAGATAGGGGTTCTCGTCCGACGCTACGATGACATCGCCTACGGAGTCGGCAAGAGCAGGTCCACGCGGTTTATAAACAGGATAGAGCCCCGATTCGGTAACGTCGTGCCTGTGCCTCAAGTGGTGTATTTCAGTCAGACCGCGCAATTGTCAGACGGGCAGTGCGCCGCCCTTTCGCGCGCCATGGCAACCGCCATGGCGCACGGCAAGGAAAAAACCCTGATCAAAAACCTGTATACCGCTGCTGCCTTCCCGGCTGATCCGGCTTCTCGCAGATTTATCGAGAGGTTACGCAAGCTTCAGGCTCAGGTCGGCGGTGAAACGTCTTTCCATGCGGGCATGCCCATTCGACAGGTGTCCTATCAAAACATGGTCAAGGAATTGGATGCGGCAACCGCATCAAAATCCCTCATGATTGACTCGCCCAACCATGCAATGGCGGCCGGCGTCCGAATCGAAAACGGGCAAAAGAACTTTTACTTTTATGACCCTAATCTCGGCGTCGCCACCTTTCCCAGCGCAGACGCAATGGAAGCGGGCCTGAAAAAGGTTTTTCATGACAAAAAACTGGGGCCGCACTATAAAACGCACAGCACAGACGCCAATAAGCTGGAGTTCAAGGTCTTCGATCATGACGATGCCTGGCAGGCCAGGAACAGTGTGTTCTCAGCAGACTTCAAAACGCTGTATGAAGACCCGATTATCCCCTCCGGAGTGCCCCGTAGCCTCTCCCACCTTGAGTTGAAAAAGAACTGGGAGGTACTTCATACCCATCCGGCCAACAAGGGTTTGATCTGTTACAGGGCGGCCCTGCGCGTAGGGCAAGCCGAGAGAACACTCTCAACCAAGGTGTATGACGCTGTTCTGGCTAGGATGGATACCTTGGCGGCCACCAATTATTCGCCAAGTTACCTGGACATCATGGGCATCAAACCCGACAACTTGAAAACCACTTTCAACGCCGCCGACATCAAGGAGTCCGGGCTTATCAACTTCAAGCATGCCAATGACGGTGGGGATTTCGGCCACACGGTTTATGTTCAGAAGACCAAACACAATGAATTATTTCTGTTCAACACCAATAGTCCGGACTTGGACGTGGCAATGATCCGCCATGGCAACCCACCGCAGGTCAGCGGCGGGATGACGGTATACCACCTCGATAAAGCCAACGGTAAAGGCCTTCAAGCGTTCCTCGACGGGTTCGATGGAAAGCAGGGCTGGCAATTCGCGTTTACACCCGCCAGTGTGCTCAATGCGAACGTGCAGAAACTGTCCCATTAACCACTGAAATGCGCGGCGCGCGCCGTGCCCTTAAGCCAACAACCGCTGGATATGCGCTTGCAGCGTATCCAGGTCGAACGGCTTGGCCAGGATCGGCGCGTTGCGCGTGATGGGGCTGTTGCAGTCGAGGATTTCCTGCGGGTAACCGCTGATGAAGATCACTTTCAGCTCGGGTCGCAGCTTCATCGCGGGTTCGGCGATCTGCACCCCGGAAATCCCACCAGGCAGGCGGTAGTCGGTCACCATAAGGTCCAGGTGCGGCTTGGTTGCGAGGATTTCGAAGGCCTGCTCCCCATCGACGGCCTTCAATACCCGATAACCCAGGCCGGCCAGGTACTCGCCCAGCACAAACATAATGGATTCGTCGTCCTCTACGATCAGAACGACATCTTGCGCATCTTCACTCATGGGAAGCCTTTGTCCGGTCAATTGCTGCAATTACGACCATGGGGTCACGCAGAGGTTGCGTCAAGGTGACGATTGATTTCATGCCAATGCCTCAAGGGGCAAACACACCCGAAACAAGGCGCCCTCGCCTATCTGGCTCTCGACCTCAATAGTGCCGCCATGGGCCGCTACGATCTGCTCGGAAATGAACAGCCCAAGGCCCAGGCCGGCGGCCACTTGACTGGCAGACACACGCTCGAACTGCTGGAAGATGCGCTTCTGGTTGTCTTCACTGATACCGATCCCGTGATCACGCACTTCCACGCGAGCTTCGCCGTGTTCGCTGTACACGCGCACCTCCACCGGGCTCTTGGCCCCATAGCGCAAGGCGTTGGTCAGCAGATTGGTGACCACCTGCTCGATGCGGAACTCGTCCCAGTTGCCTTCCACGGGGCCGTCGACGATCAGTTCCATGGAAGAGCCCGCCGCCGCCACTTGGGGGCCGAAGTTCTCTACCAGGTTGCTCACACGCTGCGCCAGGTCGAAACGCGCCGGGCGTATCGACAACTTGCCCGTGCGGATGCGCGACACATCGAGCATGTCTTCGATCAGGCGAATCAGGCTCTGGATCTGGCGCTCGTCGCGGTCGACCATGGCGTGCATCTTGTCCAGGGTGAATGCGGCGGCGTTATCCCGGGCAAGGTGCATCTTGCGCAGTTGGGTCTCGAGGATCAGGCCATTGAGAGGCGTGCGCACTTCGTGGGCGACGATTGACATGAAGTCGTCACGCATACGGACCGCCTGCTCTAACTCGGCCTGCGTGGCCTGCAGGCGCGAGAGCAACAATTCTTGCTCGCGACGGCTGCGCTCAAGCGCTTCTACCTGAAGCTTCATTGCTTTGCTTTGACGGTACAGGTCAACGAACACGTTGACCTTGCTCTTGACCGCATGGATATCCAGCGGCTTGTGCAGGAAGTCCACGGCGCCGCTTTCGTAGCCCTTGAAGGCGTAATTGAGCTCACGGCCGGCAGCACTGACAAACACAATCGGGATGTTCTTGGTCTTTTCGGTGCCACGCATCAATTCGGCCAGCTCGAAACCATTCATGCCGGGCATCTGCACATCGAGAATCGCCAGGGCGAACTCGTGCTCCAGCAACAGGGACAAGGCCTCGTCAGCGCTCAATGCCTTGAACACCTGCCGGTCCTCGCGCTTGATCAGCGCTTCGAGGGCCAGCAGGTTTTCCGGCAGATCGTCGACGATCAGCAGTTTGGCCTCGACAGTACTTAACATGGGGAATATTCCAGGGAAGCCAGCAGTGAGCCAATCCGGCCCAACGTTAGAATGTGGTCGGGTGTGTGCAGCGCCAGCGCTGCACGGGGCATCACAGCAATGCGTGCTTCAGTGGGTTCTTGCACCACAGTCGTTCCACCTTGCTGCTTGACGTGGGCTAGGCCCCGGGCACCGTCATGGTTGGCGCCGGTCAACAGGATAGCCATCAAGCCTTTGCCGTAGGCATCGGCGGCCGATTCAAACAGGAAATCAATCGCCGGTCGCGAGTGGTGCACACGGTCTTCCTGGCTCAGGGACAGGCTGCGATCCTGCTCCACCGACAGGTGGTAGCCGGGGCCGGCGAAGTACAGGGTGCCGGGCTTGAGCATTTCCTTGTCACGGGCCTCCACCACTCGCATGGCAACACGCCGATCGAACACCTCGGCCAATTGGCTGCGACGTTCATCCGGCAAGTGCAGCACGGTGATGATCGGCAAGCCGAAATCCGCTGGCAACTCGCTGAAGACCGTCAACAAGGCTTCCACGCCACCGGCAGACGCACCGATGACGATAGCCTCTATGCCCCGGACCGATGCCGGGCTCGCAGCCGCTTGATTCATAGTTTTCGGTAGATCCGTTCCTGTTTGACCAAAGGCTCGAACTGCTTGCCGTACGCGGAGAAATCCAGGGTTTCCTTACTGCCCAGCACCAGAAAGCCGCGATGGCACAGCGAATCATGGAACAATCCAAACGCGCGATCTTGCAACCTTTTATTGAAGTAAATTAACACGTTACGACACGAAATTAATTGAGTTTCTGAGAATACACTGTCAGTCGCCAGGCTGTGGTCGGCGAACGTGACATTCTCGCGCAACGTCTTATCGAAGATCGCGTAATCGTAGGCTGCCGTGTAGTAGTCGGCAAATGAACGTTGCCCGCCCGCCTGTTGATAGTTGGCCGTGTAGGCTCGTACGTTTTCCAGGGAGAAAATGCCTTGCTTGGCCTTATCCAGCGACGCTGGGTTGATATCCGTGGCGTAGATGATCGTACGCTCCAGCAAACCCTCTTCACGCAGCAGGATGGCCATGGAGTACACCTCCTCGCCCGTGCTGCAGCCGGCGATCCAGATCTTGATCGACGGGTAGGTCTTGAGCAATGGCACCACTTCCTGGCGGATCGCCAGGAAGTGAGACGGGTCGCGAAACATCTCGCTCACCGGGATCGTCAGAAATTGCAGCAACTGCATGAACGCCGCCGGATCGTGCAGCACACGCTCCTGCAAGGCGGAAATGGTCGCACAGTCGAACTGGCGCAACGCGTGGGCCACGCGGCGCTTGACCGACGCACCGGAGTAGTCGCGAAAGTCGTAGCTGTACTTGAGGTAAATCGCCTCAATCAACAGGCGCAACTCAATGTCACTGCTTGTTTCCAAAAAACGTCGCTCCACTTAAATGCGTTCCATCTTCGGTAGCCACACGCGAATCAAAGAAAACAGGCGGTCCAGGTCAATCGGCTTGGCCAGGTAATCGTTGGAGCCGGCGGCCAGGCAGCGTTCCTGATCGTCCTTCATCGCCTTGGCCGTCACTGCGATGATCGGCAACTTCTTCCAGCGCGGGTCCTGGCGGATTAAGGCGGTAGCCTCGTAACCGTCCATTTCCGGCATCATCACGTCCATCAACACCAGATCGATATCCTCGACTTCGTTGAGTTTGTCGATGGCTTCACGGCCATTGCGCCCAATGACCACCACGGCGCCCTTGTGCTCCAGGGCGCTGGTCAGGGCGAAGATGTTGCGCACATCGTCGTCAACCAAGAGGACCTTGCGCCCCTCGAAGACCTTGTCGCGGCTGCGCGCAGTCTTGAGCATCTTTTGGCGATCATGGGACAGCTGGGACTCGACTTTGTGCAGAAAGAGTGTGACCTCATCCAGCAGGCGCTCCGGCGAGCGCGCGCCCTTGATGATGATCGAGCGCGAATACTTGCGCAGTTCGGCCTCTTCGTCGCGGGTCAGGTTGCGCCCGGTGTAGACGATCACCGGCGGGAACGAGCAGATATCCTCAGTGGCCATGCGCTTGAGCAGCTCGTTACCAAGCATGTCGGGCAGCTTGAGATCGATGATCATACAGTCGTAGACATGGTTGCGCAGCAGGTCGAGGGCTTCCTGGGCGAAGCCAACGGCGGTGATCTCGATGTCATCGTCACCGATCAGGCGGGCAATGCTGTCGCGCTGCAGGTCATCGTCTTCCACCAGCAGTACGCGCTTGACCTTCTGAGTCAGCTTGGCTTCCAGGCGGGCAAAGACGTCCTTGAGCTCTTCGCGGGTGGTAGGTTTGACGGCATAACCGATGGCGCCCATGTGCATGGCCGCCTCGACGCGGTCTTCCACGGAAATTACATGCACCGGGATATGGCGGGTGTTGGCGTGTTCTTTAAGGCGTTGCAGCACGGTCAGCCCGGAATGGTCCGGCAGGCGCATATCCAGCAGGATCGCGTCAGGGATGTACTCTTCGGCCAGGCTGTAGCCTTCGTCTGCGCCATGGGCCACCAGGCAGTTATAACCAAGCTCGTGGGCGAGGTCGAACAGGATGCGGGCGAAGTTCGGCTCGTCTTCCACGACGAGGATGCAGCGCGTGGTGAACGGGGCCTTGTCGCGATCGTCGGCGAAACGCGGGATCTGCTTGGCATCCGCCACCGGCAGCGGTGACACCTTGACCGGCACTGGCGCAGGCACCACTACTGCTTGGCGTGGTTGTTCGATCGGTGCCGCGTCTGCTTCGCGCTCTACATACTGCTCCGGCACTACCAGGGTAAACACACTGCCCTTGCCTGGCTCGCTGGTCACACTGATGTAACCGCCCAACAGGGTGGCCAGGTCGCGGGAAATAGAAAGCCCGAGGCCGGTGCCTCCATAACGGCGGTTGGTGGTGCCGTCGGCCTGCCGGAAGGCTTCGAAGATGCTTTCCTGGTGGTCCGGGGCGATACCGATGCCGGAATCGCGCACCGTGAAAGCAATGCCCTCCCGGGGTGCGCGTGACACCGACAGGCTGACCTCGCCTTGCTCGGTAAACTTGAGCGCGTTGGACAGCAGGTTTTTCAGGATCTGCTCCAGACGCTGGCGGTCGGTAAACAGCAGGGTCGGCGTACCTTCCTGCACGTCCACCTGGAAACCCAGTTTACGATCGGCCGCCAGCGGCTCGAACATCCCGCGCAGGCCATCTACAAGGCGCGCCACGCTGGAGGTTTCCGGGCGCACTTCCAGCTTGCCGGCTTCGACCTTGGAGATGTCCAGGATGTCGTTGATCAGGTTGAGCAAGTCATTGCCGGCGGAATAGATCGACTCGGCAAACTTGACCTGCTCAGCACTGAGGTTTTCCTGGGGGTTCTCGGCCAGCAACTTGGCCAGGATCAGCGAGCTGTTCAGCGGTGTGCGCAGCTCGTGGGACATATTGGCGAGGAATTCAGATTTGTACTTGCTGGAGCGCTGCAGCTCTTCGGCGCGATCTTCCAGTGCGAGTTGGGCTTGGTTGAGCTCGATATTCTTGCGGTCCATGGCGTCGCGCTGTTCGGCGAGGGTTTCGGTTTGCTCGGCCAGCTGCTCGTTGGTCTGCTCCAGCTCAGCCTGCTGGGTTTCCAGGTGGGCCTGGGACTCCTTGAGGATGCGTGACTGTTCTTCCAGCTCTTCGTTGGCGGTCTTGAGCTCTTCCTGTTGCACTTGCAGCTCTTCGTTGAGCTGCTGGGTCTCGGCCAGCACTTCCTGCAGGCGTTGACGATACCGAGCGGTTTCGATGGAGGTGCCGATATTGCTGGAGATCAGCTCCAGCAGCTCTACGTCACGCTCTTCCAACGGGCGCAGGAAACCCAGCTCAACTACCCCGTTGACCCGCTCGTCATTGTTGGTCGGCACCACCAGCACGCTGCGGGTAGCGCCCTCGCCCAGGCCGGAGCTGACTTTGAAATAATCCACCGGCACGTCGTCTAGGCGAATCAGGCGATCCAGATGGGCAGCCTGCCCGACGATGCCTTCATCGCTGTAGATGGCCTGCTCCCGTTGCTCTTGCTCGCGGGAGAAACCGTAAGTGGCCACGCGCTTGAGCCCGCCGTGTTCTTCGCGCACGTACAACGCGCCCACGGCCGAGCCCATGTACTGGGCAAAGAATTGCAGGATATTGCGGCCAAGCATGTTCACGGTGAGTTGGCCGAGGACCTGTTCAGCCAGTTCGGTCTGGCCATTGCGCAGCCAGGCTTGCCGTTCCAGGCGTCGTGCGATCTTCTGTTGCGACGCAAGGTTTTCGCTGTAACTGTCTGATAATGAAACAAGATTCTTACGGCCGATATAAGCCAGGAAGCCGCTTAACCCCAACACGAAGGCCAAGTACAGGGTGACACTGATCACCGTTGTGCGGGTGACATCTTCATTACGGGCGATGCGGAACTGCTGCTCCATCGCCACCGCGTCGTCATATTCCTTGCGGATTTCGTCAGTCAGGCGCTTGCCGCGGCCGGCCTTGATCGCACCGCGGTAGTCGCCGCTCGTGCGCTGCAGATCAATCATCGACTGGGCATAGTTGTTCCACTCGGCCTGCAATGCTTCCAAGCGTTTGAGACGGTCCACCTGCTGCGGATTGTCCGCCACCAGCGCCTGCAAATTGCGCAGGTCGGCGAGGATTCGCGGCTTGGCCACTTCGTAGGGGTCGAGGAAATGCTCGTCACCGGTGATCAGGAAGCCGCGCATGCCGGTTTCCAGGTCCACCGTCAGCTTGGACGATTCATTGAGGTTATTGATAACCCGATCGGTGTGTTCCACCCACTGGATCACCGACAATAGATAGGTGATCAGCATGACGAAAAACACTGCACTGAGCACACCCACACCCAGGGGCAGTGCAACG
Organism: Pseudomonas sp. EA_65y_Pfl1_P113; assembly: GCF_963970525.1. NCBI lineage: Bacteria > Pseudomonadati > Pseudomonadota > Gammaproteobacteria > Pseudomonadales > Pseudomonadaceae > Pseudomonas > Pseudomonas sp. EA_65y_Pfl1_P113. The sequence continues at coordinate 270,782 of NZ_CAXAQM010000002.1, read as the reverse complement.
TTTCGGCTCAGGAGGTTACGAAAGCTCTTTTCATCGACGGACGACGCGGGAGTCATGGAAATGCCTTGGCCAAAGGTGGAAAAACCGGGAGTTTGCCGCAAAGTGGCGGGCAAGACTATTTTTCTAGAACGGTTTTGTACAGATTCCTGCGAAGGAACCCGCTATTCTCTCTAGTCTTTCCTATCGCATTGTTTTTACGGCCAGCGGGAACTTGTCATAAGTGCCCGCTTACTCAAGGAAGAGGCCTGTCAGAACGGCCGCGTGTAAACCCTCGCCTTTTTTGGGAATTCGATTATGTCTGCAGTCACCTCCACCATCCTTGTCGTCGAAGACGATGCCATCGTGCGCATGCTCATCGTCGATGTCTTGGAGGAGTTGGAATTCAGTGTGGTAGAGGCGGCCGATGCGCAAGAGGCGCTGGCACTGGTGCAAAACACTGACCAGGTGATCGACCTGATGATGACCGATGTTGGCCTGCCAGACATGGATGGCAAGCAACTGGCGACCAAGGTCCGCGAACTGCGCCCTGCCCTGCCAATCCTGTTCGCCAGCGGCTATGCCGAGAATATCGACGTGTCTGCAGGCATGCAGGTCATCGCCAAGCCATTTTCCATCGATCAACTGCGCGACAAAGTCAAATCGATGTTGCCTGCGCTGTAATCCCGGCTTGTCTTCAGTGCCGCCTTCATGGGCGGCATTTTTGCGTCAGATGCTCAGAGATTAACGTGACCTTCGACGAATAAAACCGGAAACTCGGCGTTTCCCCGCGCCAACCCTACTCATTCTTCAAAACGCACTCACGAAGGACGCAACAACATGATTGGAAAACCGACGCGCCTGCTGTTGGCGAGCCTCTCGATACTCATGAGTACCGGCGCCTGGGCTGACTTCACGGCAACACCGAGTGAGGCCCGGGCGATTGCCAAGGAAGCCTACCTGTATGGCTACCCGGTGGTGGAGATGTACAAGACGCTCTATACCCAGGCTGTTGATCAAGGCGGCGCCAACTTCAAGGCGCCGATCAACCGACTGGGGCATTCCGCCCAAGTGCTCAGCCCGAAACACACCACGCAGGCCAACGCGACCCCTGACACGCCCTATTCCTTCGTCTGGATGGACCTGCGCAGGGAGCCGATGGTGCTGACGTTGCCCGGGATTGAGGACGATCGCTATTACTCGGTGCAGTTGATCGACCTTTATAGCCAGAACATTGCGTACCTGGGCACTCGCAGCACCGGCAATCATGGCGGCCACTACATGGTCGCGGGTCCTGATTGGAAGGGCCAGCAGCCTGTGGATGTGGACCGGGTGATCTACAGCGAAAGCAATCTGGTCTACGCGCTCTACCGCACGCAGTTGTTTGATGAAAAAGACCTGAACAAGGTCAAGCAAATCCAGAACGGCTACAAGGTGCAGCCGCTGAGCGGCTATGTGAAGCAAGCCGCACCGGCCAAGGTGGCAAAGATCGAGTGGCCCAAGCCCACGGCGGCCATGACAGACAGCCCGCAACTGTTTCGCTACCTCAACTTTATGCTCGCCTACGCAAAACCTCAGGACAGCGAGAAAGACCTGCTGGCCCGCTTTGCCACCATCGGCATCGCGCCTGGCGCGCCCTTCAAGGTCAGCCAACTCAGCGCGGAACAACGCAAAGCCCTGCAACAAGGCATCGCAGATGGCAAAGCCGAGTTTGCAGCATTCAAGAAAGACAAGCTCGACACCCTTCAGGTCACCAATGGCGAACTGCATGGCAGCCGTGATCGCCTGAAAAACAACTACCTGTACCGCTACGCCGGCGCTATGCAGCGTTTGTTCGGCAATTCGGCCGAAGAAGTCAGCTACATGACGTACTCCGTCGACAGCGAAGGCAAACCGGCCAATGGTGCGCGTCATAGCTACACCGTCCACTTTGCCAAAGACCAACTGCCACCGGCCGATGCGTTCTGGTCGCTGACGATGTATGAAGCCAAGAACGGGCAATTGGTGCCCAACCACAAGAAACGCCACCTGATCAATTCACGGATGCTGCCCAACCTCAAGCGCGACGCCGACGGCGGCGTGACACTGGCGCTGCAACACCACGAACCGCCGAAGGCTGAACAGAGCAATTGGCTGCCCGCGCCGCCCGCGCCCTTCTACGCGGTCCTGCGCATTTACCTGCCCAAGCCGGAAGCGGTTAATGGCCAATGGAAGCTCCCACCCCTGACCCCCCTGAAGTAGCAGCGACTGGCCGGCAGTTGTGACCACAACGACCCGGCCAGGACGGGGTTGAGGTTCAGTGCTTTTTCAGCTTCATATAGGACTGGTGCAGGTCCGAGGCCCAGCCGTCGATAACGCCTTTCACATCGCTGGACTGCATCACTTGGGAATCATTGGCCAACGGCTTGCCGGTGCCTTTGCGTACCACTTGGGCGAGTACCTTGCCATTGGCGCTGTCGAGAAACTGCGCTTCGGTGCCCAGGGTGGTTTCCTGGTCACGGATGCCGGTACCGGTACTGACCGCCGCCGCCACCAGGGCGACCGGAATAAACTCATAGGGCTTGAGGCCTTCGGTCTTGCTGCCGATCGCCGTAATCGCCGCGCGCACCACAATGACGCCTGGGCCTGGGCCATTGGCCAGGGGCAACGACTTGGCCAGTTCACGCTTGAGCGCCTGGTTATAGTAATCGTTGATGCCACGCAGGGTGCTCTGCGGAATCTTCGCAGTGGCCTGGGGCTTGGGGTAGAACTGTGTCGGTTCGACGAACACCGCATGGTAGCGGCTCAAATCCAGTGTTGGGTCGACCCAACGCATCACTTCGGCGCCCGAAGGCGACTGGGCTTCCTTCAGTTGGCTGTAGTCCGAGAGAAAACCCGAGTATTCATCGGGTTGCGTAATCTTGCTGGCACAGCCCGCCAATCCAAGCGAAGCGACACACAGCACGGTAATGACTTGCCTTAATCTCATTATTGAACTCCCTGGCGGTCGGCGTTGGAACATTGAGCTTTAGGTATAGCTAATCCTGGGCAAATAGCCCTGCCGTTCAGCCGCGTTCGCGAGGAATCAGGCTCTGCAACTGCAACGACAGGAAGTTTGCGTCAAAGCCGAACGTGTCCGGGTCTTTAAGGCCATTGGTCTTCTTCCACAGCCAATCGTTTTTATCCGCAGGCAACACCAGGGAAACGCTGCCATGCCGCGCGGCGGTCAACCCCATGACGGAGACGGAGATCAACCCACCCACACCCATCACATCCGGCACGAACTCCACCGGTTTGCCGGTGATCTGCACGGTCAGTTTCTCGGTCTTGAAGGTCGACGTCTCCACCGGGATGCTTGGGCCGCTGGCCACGTAAGGCTCACGGTGCACTTCAAGCAACCCAACCGTTTTCACGGGTTCCAGCCATTGCTCGATTTGCCCGAACAACGCGTCGAGTTTTTGCGCCCAGCGGGCCGACTGCAGGTCGAATTGCTGTTTTTTATGCGCCTCGCTATCGGCGTAATGACGAAGCATCTCGCCCAGTTGCTGTACATCGTCCATTGCGGATCTCCTCCGGTGAGCCAGGTTGCGAAGCTCAATCATGGCAGATGCGGTGGCCGGCCGCGCGACTAACGCCGGCAAAACAACGAAGTGCAGTGGCCGGCGTGTCTGACTTAACGGTCAGCACCTCGCCATTCCCATTGGGCATGAGCCGTACTGACGCCAAGGCCTTGGAATTTCTGGGCCATAGACTGCAGGCATTTTGGCAACTGATCCGCTGGGCTACACCACCACCAACGAGTACGCTGAGATCGAGTTCTCCGGCGCGGTGTGGATGACCGTGGTGTGGGCGGCCTATGCCATTGTGTTTTTCACCATCGTGGTACGGCGCATAACCAAACACATCTATGTGGGCAACTGGTTTTTCGGCGCATTCATTTTGGTGATCGCCATGCTGCATGTGGTCAACCACCTGGCGATCCCGGTGGACTGGTTCAAGTCATACCCGGTGTATTCCGGGGCGACGGATGCCATGGTGCAGTGGTGGTATGGGCATAACGCCGTAGGGTTTTTCCTGACGACTGGCTTTTTGGGAATGATGTATTACTTCGTACCGAAACAAGTCGGACGGCCGGTGTACTCCTATCGTTTGTCCATCGTGCACTTCTGGGCGCTGATCACCCTGTATATCTGGGCCGGGCCGCACCATTTGCACTACGCCGCCCTGCCGGACTGGGCACAGTCCTTGGGCATGGCAATGTCGCTGATTCTGCTGGCACCGAGCTGGGGCGGGATGATCAACGGCATGATGACGTTGTCGGGTGCCTGGCATAAGTTGCGCACCGACCCGATCCTACGCTTCCTGGTGTTGTCCCTGGCGTTCTACGGCATGTCGACCTTCTAAGGCCCGATGATGGCGATCAAGACCGTCAATGCCCTCTCCCACTACACCGACTGGACCATCGGCCACGTGCACGCCGGAGCGCTGGGCTGGGTGGCGATGATCACCTTCGGCTCGCTGTATCACATGATCCCCAAGGTATTCGGCCGCGAGCAGATGCACAGCGTGGCGCTGATCAACCTGCATTTCTGGCTGACAACTATTGGCACCGTGCTGTACATCGCCTAGATGTGGGTCAACGGCATTACCCAGGGCCTGATGTGGCGGGCCATCAACGATGACGGCACCCTCACTTATTCGTTTGTCGAAGCCTTGCAGGCCAGTCATCCGGGGTTTGTGGTGCGGTTTGCCGGTGGCGTGTTCTTTCTCACCGGGATGGTGTTGATGGCCTCCAACACCTGGCGCACGGTACGCGTCGCGGACTTGAAACTGGCCCAGCTTGATGCGCGGATCGCCTGATATGCGGGGCTTGCTGATGGTGGTGTGCCTGTATGACGCGGTGGAGTACTGCTTGCGCGGTCAGTCGGACAAGAGCCTGGATGACGCCAGCTTGATGCCTTTCGCCGATGACCCGGAGGTGGCGCCGCAAGAGGCCAAGCCGGGCTGGTCAACCAGAACATGTGAAACTGCACCGGTCATTTCGCGGACAACTGCGTATGACTATGCAGGCGTCAATGCGTAAGGTGAAGCGACTTCCCGTGTCAGGAGCATCGCATGCGCACCATCGGCCTTATCGGCGGCATGAGCTGGGAGTCCAGCGCCGAGTACTACCGCCTCATCAACCAACGCGTGCGCGACACGCTCGGCCCGTTGCGCTCGGCGCAACTGTTGATGTACAGCGTGGATTTCGGCCCGGTGGAACAGGCCCAACACGCCGGCCGCTGGGACGACGCCGCGCTGATCCTCGAAGAGGCCGCGCGCCGTTTGCAGGCGGGCGGTGCTGAATGTGTAGTGCTGTGTACCAACACTATGCATTTGGTGGCGCCACGTATTGAAGCTGCGGTGTCGATTCCGTTCCTGCATATTGCCGATGCGGCGGGCGCGGCGGCCGTGGAAGCTGGCACGCTGACGGTCGGGCTGCTCGGCACCGCGTTCACCATGGAGCAGGATTTCCTCACGTCGCGCCTGGCCGCCCAGGGTTTGACCGTGCTGGTGCCTGAGGCGGACGAGCGCCAGGCCGTGCACCGGATCATCTATGAGCAATTGTGTGTTGGCGTGATCAGTGATGCGTCACGCAAGGTTTACCAAGGTGTGATCGAGTCCCTGGCCGCACGTGGCGCCCAGGCGATCATCCTCGGCTGCACGGAAATCAGCCTGCTGATCAAGCCCGAACACAGCGACCTGCCGTTGCTGGACACCACCGAGCTGCATGCAGCCGCTGCGGCGGCGTTTGCTTTAGGGAATTAAGCCGACTTGCGCAGACGCGCCATGCTCACGGTGTCGACAAGTTTGCCATCGCGCAGGGCGTAATCGCGCAATACGCCTTCGACCTCGAAACCGAACTTACGGTACAGCCCTTGCGCCGCTTCGTTGTCGGCGTACACGGTAAGTTCTACTCGGCGCAGGTTCATCCAGTTGTCGGCGACGTCCAACGCGGCAGTCAACAACCGGGAGCCAACCCCCTTGCCCTGCCACGCCGTCGCGACGCCCATGCCGAAGGACCCGACGTGGGCCCGGCGTACACGCAGGTACTGCTCAAGACCCAGCTGGCCGATCACTTCACCCCCATGCACCGCCACTAACTGTAGCCGGCGCTCATTGTCCTGGACCAGCTTGTTACGCCACGCCTCGACCGACTGGAAAGGCATTTGCAGCACCTGACGGCATACAGCCGGTTCGTTATAGAGCGCAGCGACGCCTTCAAGGTGAGCCTCGGTGAAGCGCTGGATGACGATATGGGGTTCAGGTGTGTGCATTGCGTTTCATCCTTTGAAAAACACGTGGCCGGCCAGTGTAGGGGTCAAGCCTGCCCGATGGCTAGGGCGCCGGCGTGGTCGACCACAATGCTGGCCAATCCCCCGAAGCGACCCCGGTGCAGCGCGGCATGATGTGAAACTCGCTGAGCTGGAAACGCTCGCCGTCAAACACCCAGGAGCCTGCGCCACCACAATCACCGATTCCACGCTGCTTGTAGAAATAACTCAGGGTGCCGGAGGCTTCGTCATACCACACCGAGCCTTGCAGCGCGGCGCCATCCAGGGGCAACGGTTGCACATTGAGAGGCGTTTCTGCGTAGGGCGCTTGTCGCTGGCGGCTGTTGACGTCGTACTCACAGTTGTAGGCCGCACAGTCGTACCTGACCACGGTCATCGCTTGCTGCGCCGTCAAGGCACCTGCTTGTGCTTCAGAGTCACCCTCCTCGGGCGTGGCCGCCTTCAGCGCGACCGCTACCAGGCCCGCCTGCTCCTGCGCGTTTAACGGCGGCGGTGAAACGAATGTGCGCAGCACCGGCGTCGGCAGGCGTGGCGGCACCTCATTGGCCGCGCCCTTACCGGGTCGGGCCAGCGCCGTCACGTTATCCACGCGCCCCTGCACCGCATCCATCAACAACAGCGAAGCACTCAGCCCGCTCAATGACACATGCGCGTGCTCATCGCCTGGCAACTGCAGTTGCTGACCGTTGCGCAAACGCCGTAACCAGCGCCGCGCCGAAGCGTCCTCAATCACCCCATAGGACTGCACCTCGGGATCACCGCCCTGATCGTCCAACTCAACGTGCAAATTGCGGGTCAACGCCAGGCCCAGCGGCTGACCGTCCAGCAGCAAGGTGGAAAGGTCCACGGGTTCACCACGGTGATCCAAGCGCAGGCGCAGATACCCCTGAGGACCGGTTTGGTGCCAGAGGTGCAACGTCAGCGAGCTGTAGGCCTCTTCATCAACGCCGCTGGGTGCGCTGAGGGCATGGCAGTTGCGCAAGTTGTCGCAACCGACCACCCATTCCTTGATTTCTCGCAGCAATGGTACGGTTTCCGAGGGGGCTTGTGCGAAGGCTGGAGCGGTGGCGCCGGTCAGTATCAGGGCCAGGAGTGCGGGGCGCAGCATGGGGACTCTCCGTGTCGAAAAGACGCGGATTGTCCCATGTAGGAGGCGTTACGTCAGTGCCTGGAAGCGGTGCGCCACACCCGCGCGATGTCTGCCGCCCGCTCACTCAACAGGCGCGGCGCCTCACTGCACGCCCGCTCCAGGCTCATCGGCCCGGAAGGCAAGGCGAATGCGGCGTCCACGCCGTGGGCGTACATCTGCTCGTAGCCATCGCCCAAGGTGCCGGCAATCACGATCACGGGCACTTTGTGCTGCCGGGCGATCCGCGCCACGCCGAACGGCGTCTTGCCGCGCAGGGTCTGGGCGTCGAAACGGCCTTCGCCGGTAATCACCAGGTCGGCGCCACGTACGGCTGTGTCCAGGCCCACCAGGTCGGCAACCACGTCCACGCCGGCACGGAACTGTGCACCCAGGAACGCTTTGGCGGCAAAGCCCAGGCCGCCGGCGGCGCCGCTGCCGGGTTCGTCGCGCACGTCTTTGGGCAGCACTTTGGCGCAGTGGTCGGCAAAGTGACCGAGGGCGGCGTCCAGCTGTTGGACTTGCTGGGGATTGGCGCCTTTTTGCGGGCCGAAGATCGCAGACGCACCCTGGGGACCGCACAGAGGATTGTTCACGTCGGCGGCAATTTCAAAGCGTACCTGGGCCAGGCGTGGGTCCAGTTGTTCAAGGTTAATCTGCGCCAGACCGGACAGCGCCAAGCCACCCGGCGCCAAGGCGTGTTCCTCAGCGTCAAACAGTTGCACACCCAGGGCCTGCATCGCACCGGCGCCACCGTCGTTGGTGGCACTGCCGCCAATCGCCAGGATGATGCGCTGGGCGCCGAGGTCCAGCGCAGCGCGGATCAGTTCGCCGGTGCCGTAGGTGCTGCTGGAGCACGCATCGCGCTGGCCTGGCGGTACCAACTGCAGGCCGCTGGCTTCAGCCATTTCGATGATCGCGGTATGGCTATCGGCCAGCCAGCCCCAGCGCGCCTCAACCGTGCCACCCAGCGGGCCTTTCACGCGTTGGCGACGCAGTTCGCCATTACAGGCCGCAAGCACCGAATCCACCGTGCCTTCACCGCCATCCGCCATCGGGCACTGGATCAACTGTGCATCCGGCCAGACCTGAGCCAACCCGGCCGCAATGGCCAGGGCGACGCCCTCGGCACTCAGGCTGTCCTTGAACGAGTCGGGGGCGATGATGATTTTCATGGGCTTTCTCCGGTTTTTATAACGCCCATGCTGCCAGTTGGCAGCGCCGCTGACGCCAGTCCAATGCACAAGTACGGATGCGCTTTGTTGTTCATTGCGACAAAGCCTGGGGCAGCAGTTGCACGCCCAGATAGAGCGCGAGCATGCCGTCGAGGGTCAGCGGGTCGACACCACTGAGTTCGGCGATGCGCTCCATGCGGTAACGCAGGCTGTTGCGGTGAATGCCCAGCGCATCGGCACAGGCCTGGCTTTGCCCGTCGTGTTCGCACCAACTGCGCAGCGTTGCCAGCAGTTGGCCGTTGCTGTCCTTGGCGAGGACTTTGCGCAGCGGGTTGAGCAACTCATCGAGCGCATCATCATTTCGATGGCGCCAGAGCATCACCGGCAGGCGATAACGGTTGAGCGTCAGCAAGCGCGACTGCGGCAATACATCGCGACCATAGGCGAGCAGGTCTCCCACGCGTCGATAGCAGCGGCGCAACCCAGCCAGCCCGTCCGCTTGCCCGCCAACGGCCACGCGGAGGATATTCCAGCCCAGCCCTTCGAGTTTTTCCAGCAAGCGAGGGTTATCGACCTGTAACGACGCCGGCCGGCACCACAGCAATGAGTATTGCGCCAAGCTGACGCACCAACTGTCCGGATAACGCGAGATCAGCCAGGCACTCAAGGCCTCTGCCGATTGCCCCGCGCCCAGCTCAAACAGATATGGCGTGCGCGCTAGCTGCGGTTTTAGGCCCAACTGTTGGGCTTCATCCACCAGGCGCGGCGAGTCGCCGGTTTCGGCCAACAGCAAGGCGAGCAAGTCATCACAACGCTGACGACGCCATTGCTGTTCGGCCTGCTGGTGGCGGTGGCTCACCAACATTTCGGCGGTCATCCGCACCAGTTCGGCATAGGTGCGCAGGCCTTCCGGTTCGCCGGTAATGCCCAGCACGCCAATCAGGCGCTGGTCGTGCATCAGCGGCAGGTTGATGCCCGGTTGCACGCCCTTGAGGTGCTTGGCGGTCTGACCATCGATTTCCACCACGCGCCCATTGGCTAGCACCAGTTGCGCGCCTTCATGGCGGGTGTTGATACGCTCAGGCTCACCGCTGCCGAGAATCAGGCCCTGACTGTCCATGACGTTGACGTTGTAGGGCAGAATCGCCATGGTCCGATCGACGATATTCTGCGCCAAGTCATGATCCAGCTCGAACATGGGGCTAAATTCCTTAGAAAGCGGGTTGTTCATAGGCACAGCGCAAAGCAGGGTTGGCTGTGCGCAAGCACAAAGACAGCAGCCTGCCAGGTGGCCGAGACTCTTTGGGCGATCAACGTTACCCTCGCGTCGCGAAAAATCATAATAAAGAGAGAACGCCATATCACAGAGCGCCGCTACCGCACTGGCCACCGATGACGATAAAAACGCCATCTACAAACGCATCACCCTGCGCTTGATCCCCTTCATTTTCATCTGCTACCTGCTCAATTACCTCGACCGGGTAAACGTTGGCTTTGCCAAATTGCAGATGCTTGATGCCTTGAAATTCAGCGAAACCGTGTACGGCCTCGGCGCCGGCCGGGTTGGCGTTGATCAACTCCATGGGCCAGATGGCTGGCTTTCTCAGCCCGTATATCGTTGGGTTTGTGAAGGATGCCACCGGGTCTACGGACATGGCGATGTACCTGCTGGCGGCGGTGATTGTTGCAGGTAGTGTGTTGGCGTTGCAGATGACGCGAACCCTGAAGGCCTAATGCAGTCCGTGTGGGAGCAGGCTTGCCTGCTGCCACATGTTGGTCCGGCGTTCACAGCTGGCCGCCGCCGTCGATGTCGATGACGGCGCCGGTCAGAAAGCCGTTTTCCATGGCCAATACATACCCCGCCGCCACTTCTTCCGCCTGCCCTACCCGACCGACCGGCAACCCACCGCCCGCCTTGGCAAACATGGCCAGACGCTGGTCTTCAGCCAACCCTGCATACGCTGGCGTATCAATCACCCCGGGGCTGATCACATTGACCCGACGCGGTGCCAATTCCTTGGCCAATTGCTTGCCCAGCGCTTCGGTCGCGGCGTTGATGCCGACCTTGATGAACTGTCCAGGCACCCGTTTTCGACCCAACTGCCCGGAGGTCAGGCAGATGCTGGCGTGTTCGTCGAGAAACGGCAGTGCCTGCTGGATAGCCCGCAGCGAGCCCCACAGCTTCACGTTGAAGTTGTCCTGAGCCTCGAGCAAGTCAGTTTCGAGCAAGGTCCTGGCGCGTACGCTCGGCCCGGAGGTATAGACCAGGTGATCAAAGCGCCCCACGCTTTCGAACAAGCGTTGCAGCGACGCCGTGTCGGTGACGTCCACCGGTTCGCTGCGCAGGCCGTTTTCGATGCCGGACGCCAAGCGGCGCCCGGCGACTACCACCTGTGCACCACGCGCGGCGGCGGCCTTGGCGACTGCCGCGCCAATACCGCTGCTGCCGCCGATGACGATGACGGTTTTGCCGTTTAAGGAAGAAGCCATGGGGAAGATTCCTGATTAAAAAGTGAGCGTTCATCTTCCCAGCTTGGCAATCAGCGAAAAATCCCGGTAAAACGACAAGATCTTTAAAGGATGTTTACAAATGAGCTCGACCCTTGACCTTGAAGTCTTCGTGCGCACCGCTGACACCGGCAGCCTGTCTGCCGCGGCACGAAGCTTGGGCTTGACTCCAGCGGCAGCGAGCATCGCCCTCAAGCGCCTGGAAACCCGGTTGGGCATCCGGTTGCTGGCGCGCTCCACGCGGAGCATGCGGCTGACCGAGGAAGGCCGGCGCTACCTCGAAAGCGTGCGCGTGGCGCTGGAAGCACTGGCTGAGGGCGAACAGGCCATCAGGCAGCAGGGCCACAGCCTCAGCGGTCTGCTGCAATTGGCGGCGCCGTCGGATTTCGGGCGCAATGTGCTGTTGGGCTGGCTGGATGAGTTCAAGCTCGAACACCCCACTATCCGCCTGCAATTGCTGCTCAACGACAGCAATGCCGACCTGTTCCGCGACACCGTGGACATTGCCTTGCGTTTTGGCGTACCCCGAGACTCCAGCCTCGTGGCACTGCCAGTGGTGCCCGATCACCACCGCATCCCCTGTGCCAGCCCGGATTACCTGGCACGCCACGGCACGCCCCGAACACCAGCCGATCTGGCGCAACACAACACGTTGCGCTATATGCGTCAGGGCCGGGCCAACAGTACCTGGTACTTTCGCCAGGGCGCGCTGCTTCAGGAGGTCGAGGTCACGGGCGATTACTTGAGCGATGACGGCGAAATCGTCCGGCGCTGGGCGTTGGCCGGTCACGGCATCGCCTACAAAGCCAATCTGGATATTGCCCGCGACATCAAAGCCGGTCGGCTGGTGCCCTTGCTGCCTGATTGGCAAGGCGAACCGACGCCGTTCAACCTGATGTGCCCCCACCGCCTGCAAGTATCGGAACGGGTGAAGGTACTGCATCGTTTTTTACATGTGCGTTGTCAGGCCTTGCTGAGCACATGAAGAAACGCGGAGAGGGCTTGTCGCAGAGCCTTTGAGTCTGGTATTGCAAGGGGCACGTTTCCCGCCTTGAGGAGTCACCCATGATTTACCGCACATTGGGCCAATCCGGTTTAAAGGTCAGCGCCTTGACCCTGGGCACCATGATGTTTGGCGAACAGACCAACACCGAAGACTCGCTGCGCATCATCGACAAGGCCTGGGACCAGGGCATCAATTTTATTGACACGGCCGACGTCTACACGGGCGGACGCTCCGAGGAAATCGTCGGCGACGCTATCACCCGGCAACGTCAAGACTGGATCGTGGCGTCCAAAGTCGGGTTCGGCCCGCCGGACGGCCTTCCCAACCGCAGCGGCCTGAGTCGCAAGCACATTTTCAACGCACTGGAAGCCAGCCTCACGCGCCTGGACACTGATTACCTCGACATCTATTACCTGCACCGCGAGGACCACAACACGCCGCTGGACGTGACGGTGTCGGCGATTGGCGACCTGATCCGCCAGGGCAAGGTCCGTTACTGGGGCTTGTCCAACTATCGGGGCTGGCGCATTGCCGAAGTGATTCGCATGGCCGAACGCCTGGGCGTAAACAAACCCGTGATCAGCCAGCCGCTGTACAACATCGTCAACCGCCAGGCCGAAGTCGAGCAGATCACCGCCGCGGCGGCCTACGGTTTGGGCGTGGTGCCTTATAGCCCACTGGCGCGGGGCGTGCTCAGCGGCAAATATGCCCCGGACGTGGCCCCCGAGGTCGGCAGCCGCGCGGCGCGCCAGGACAAACGCATCCTGGAAACAGAATGGCGCTCGGAGTCACTGCGCATCGCCCAGCAGATCCAGCAATACACCCAAGGGCGCGGCGTCGGGATTATCGAGTTCGCAATTGCCTGGGTGTTGAACAACTCGGCGGTGAGTTCGGCGATTGTCGGGCCACGCACCGAGGCGCAGTGGGATGCCTACATAGGCGCCCTGGATGTGAAGATCACGGCGGAAGATGAAGCGTTCATTGATTCGCTGGTGACGCCGGGGCATGCGTCGACACCGGGGTTCAACGATGTGGGGCATTTTGTTTCGGGCCGCGTGGCACGCGCCTAGGCTTTTGTGGTGAACACAAGATCAAATGTGGGGGCTCGACAGCTCCCACATTTCACCTGCTTCGCGCGCAAGATCGGGCTCAATTTATGGACCGCCGCGAGAAATTTTCCTGAAAACCGCCCCAAAACAGAGCAACCCTCTCCCGCCAAAAGCACCATAATCTCCCTCCTGAAATCCCCCCCTCTTGTGTATCAATGGTTTTCGCGAGGACAGTGTGTCTAAAGGTGTTGTGTTATCGGTCTTGGCCTCGGTGTTGTTTGCCGTGATGTATTACTTCACATCATTGCTGACCCCCTTGAGCGGCCTGGAAATTTTCGGCTGGCGCATGTTGCTCACCGTGCCCTGCATGACGGTATTCATGATCGTCAGCGGCGAATGGCGACGGGTGTGGGAGTTGGTGCGGATGTTGGCGGACCGGCCGCGCTTGATTGCCGGTGTGTTGGTGTCTTCGGCCTTGCTGGGCGTGCAGTTGTGGCTGTTCATGTGGGCGCCATTGAACGGGCGCAGCCTGGATGTGTCGGTGGGTTACTTCCTGTTGCCACTCACCATGGTGCTGACCGGCCGCCTGGTGTGGGGCGAACAGCTTTCGTACTTGCAGCGGGTCGCGGTATTTTTTGCAGGCCTTGGGGTGCTCAACGAGTTGTACCAGGCCGGTGGTTTCTCTTGGGCAACGTTGGTGGTGGTCATCGGCTACCCGGTGTACTTCGTCGTGCGCAAATACCTTAAGACCGATCATCTGGGTGGGCTCTGGCTGGATATGGCGCTGATGCTGCCGGTTGCCTGGTGGTTTGTGCAGAGTGGCGAGCAAGGTTTTGCGGTGTTGGATGCCTACCCGAAGCTGTACGCGTTGATTCCACTGCTGGGGCTGATCAGTGCGTCGGCGCTGGTGAGCTACATCATCGCCAGTCGTTTGCTGGCGTTCAGCCTGTTCGGGCTGCTCAGCTACGTAGAGCCGGTACTGTTGCTCGGTGTGGCGCTGATCTTGGGCGAAGGGATCAAGGGCGGCGAATGGCTGACCTACATTCCGATCTGGCTGGCGGTGATGGTGCTGGTGTTTGAAGGGTTCAAGCACTTGGTACGTCATCGCGGAGCCTGATTGGCAGGCAATAAAAAGCCCGGCCGAGGCTGTCCTGTCCTCGGCCGGGCTTTTTTACACTTAGTCGGCGGTCAACACACCACGGCGTACTTGGTCGCGCTCGATCGACTCGAACAACGCCTTGAAGTTGCCCTCGCCAAATCCATCGTCGCCCTTGCGCTGGATGAATTCGAAGAACACCGGGCCCATCAGGGTTTCCGAGAAAATCTGCAGCAGCAGGCGCTTATCGCCCTCAACCGAAGAACCATCGAGCAGGATGCCGCGTGCTTGCAGTCGATCCACTGGCTCGCCGTGGTTCGGCAAGCGGCCTTCAAGCATTTCGTAGTAAGTGTCCGGCGGCGCGGTCATGAAGCGCATGCCGATCTTCTTCAATGCGTCCCAGGTCTTGACCAGGTCTTCAGAGAGGAACGCCACGTGCTGGATGCCTTCGCCATTGAACTGCATCAGGAACTCTTCTATCTGCCCGGCCCCCTTGGACGACTCTTCGTTCAGCGGGATGCGGATCATGCCGTCCGGCGCGCTCATGGCCTTGGAGGTCAGGCCGGTGTATTCGCCCTTGATGTCGAAGTAGCGCGCTTCACGGAAATTGAACAGTTTCTCGTAGAAGTTGGCCCAGTAGGCCATGCGCCCGCGATAAACGTTGTGGGTCAGGTGGTCGATGACCTTGAGACCGGCGCCTTGCGGGTTACGCTCAACACCTTCGAGAAACACAAAGTCGATGTCATAGATCGAGCTGCCTTCGCCGAAACGGTCGATGAGGTACAGCGGCGCACCGCCAATGCCTTTGATCGCCGGCAGGTTCAATTCCATCGGGCCGGTTTCGATATGAATCGGCTGCGCCCCCAGCTCAAGCGCGCGGTTATAGGCCTGTTGCGAGTCCTTGACGCGGAACGCCATGCCGCACACCGACGGGCCGTGCTCGGCCGCAAAGTACGAGGCAATGCTGTTGGGTTCGTTGTTGAGGATCAGGTTGATCTCGCCCTGGCGGTACAGGTGCACGTTCTTGGAACGGTGGGTCGCGACTTTGCTGAAGCCCATGATCTCGAAGATCGGCTCCAAGGTGCCTGGCGTCGGCGACGCGAATTCGATGAATTCAAAGCCCATCAGGCCCATTGGGTTTTCGTATAGATCTGCCATGATTTGGCGCCTCATCATTCTTGTTTAGTGACGGTTTCAATTGCCAGCAAGGATGAGAGGCACGGGCGGCGCACAGGAGAGGCCTCGCACACTGCGGGCGAGGAAATCACCGAAGATGAGGGGGGAGCCGAGTAGCTTCATGGTGTCATCAGTCTCTGACGGCCGAGGCTTGCGTGAGCGCAAGTCATATTCTTGTATGCGTAAATCGATTCTACACAGCGTAACCGTATTTGTCCGTACTCTTATCAAATCCCCAACGCCCTGGCACGTGCAAGGGGTTTATTGCACAGATAGATGCCGAGCAGGATCACCGTGCCACCGGCCAGCATCGGCGCAGTCAATGGCTCGCCCAGCAGCAAAGCGCCAGAGATCACGGCTGTTAGCGGGTTAAGCGCGATAAATACGCCGGAACGTGTCGCGCCGATTTGGCGGATGCCTTCGTAATAGCCGATATAGGCCAGCGCTGAACCCAGCACGCCCAGGTACGCCAGGCTCAGTACTTGCGGGGCATGCAGGCTGCCAATCGCCTCGACCGAGAAGCGGCCCATGATCAGCGTGCTCGCGGTGAGCATCAGGGTGCCCCACAGTATCGACCAAGTCACCGTCTGTAGCGGCCCGAGGCTCTGGTTCAATCCACGGGAAAACAGCGAGTAGACGCCCCACCCCACTACGCACCCGAAGATCAGCAAATCCCCGCGCCAAGTGTTGTTCGCTTCGCCCAGCACGTGAGGATTGCGACTGACGATGACCAGGGCGGCGCCCGTCAGGCATAACGCGATACCCAGGATTTTGCGGGTGTTCAGGCGATCCTTGAATAACCACCAGGACGCCAGGCCGATCACCGCCGGGTTCAACGCGACGATCAATGAAGCTCGCGACGCATTGATGTAGTGCAACCCGTAGAAGAAACACACGTTGTAGAAAAAGATACCGAAAAAACCCAGCATCACCAGTTGTCCCATCTGCCTTGGGCTTGGACGGGCCAATGGGATGCGCGCAAATCCCATGAACGCCAGCAATGCCAGGCTGGCCAGCAGAAACCGCAGGCTGGCCGCCAGTAGAGGGTCGACCGCCGCGCCCAGGTAGCGACCGGCCACGAAGGTACCGCCCCAAATCATGGTGACGGCAGCGAGCTTCATATAAGTGATGCGATCCGGGGGTAAATGCACAGGCTGAGGCTCTAATGGCTTGAGGGTTGGCCCATTCTTCTGGTAATACATAATCATCGTAAAATGAGTAATTACTCATGACCCTGACCCAACTCGAAATATTCTCCCAGGTGGCCGAGCTGCAAGGCTTTACCAGCGCGGCCCACCGACTGGGTATCAGCCAGTCGGCGGTATCCCATGCAATCAAGGGCCTGGAACAGGAACTCGGTGTGGCGTTGTTCAGACGTCACCAGGCTCAGGTGGAACTCAGTGATATTGGCGCGCAATTGCTCGGACGCGCCCGGGCAATGCTTGGCCTGGCGAACACCTTGCAACAGGAAGCGGCGGATGCGCGGGGCATGAAACGCGGGACGCTGCGCATCGGTTCCTTTGGACCGACGGCCTCAAATCACCTGTTGCCGAAGATCCTCAGCCAGTTCCGCCTGGCGTACCCAGGCATTGAAGTGCATGTGGACGAAGGGCCGGACAGGCAGGTTATCCAATGGCTCGACGAGCGCCGTATCGATATTGGCTTTGTGGTGCTGGAACAGGAACGCTTTGATACCTTCGCCCTGTTCGAGGACCAGATGGTTGCGCTGCTGCCCGCCGACCATCATCTGGCCGCGTGCGAACAGGTTAGCCTCAAGGACTTGTGCAACGAACCGTTCGCCCTGACTGAGGCCGGCTCCACTGAAATGGTGGTGCGGCTGTTCAACGAGGCGCGGCTGACGCCAAACGTGCGCTATCGCTGCTCACAGTTGCTGAGCACGCTGGAAACCGTCAGCCGGGGTGAGGCCGTGAGCGTGGTGGCACAAGCCTCCTTGCCGGCGGGGAGCGACCAGCGTTATGTGCAGTGCGCGCTGTCACCGCGTGTGCCACGCCACGTGGGCCTGGCGGTACTGGACCGGCGCCAGTCTTCCCCCGCAACCCTCGCCTTTATCCGCATTGCCCAAGGCCTGGAACTGTAGCGCTGGCTACTGGCCAAATGGCTAGGCACCACGAGCTTATTTGGGCCAAGCCAACTATCATCGACTGAATCTGACCCAGGCAACAGGCCGTTCACTTCATGCCCCTGACCGTTAACGGCCCGCGAAAACGCGCCACGCGTTACTTGATCACGTCCTTGAGTGCCTTGCTGCCGATTGCACTCGGGGTGGTCATCCTGCACTGGCAAGCCGAACGCACCCTGCAGCAAAGCACCGCCCAGACAGCCCAGGAAGCCCTGCGCCAATTCGACTTGATGCTCGATAACACCGCACTCGCCGCCCAGGCCTTGCTGCCTTTGGCGGGGCAACCTTGTGACAGCAGTGCGCAGTTGGCCCTGCGCGAACAGGTCACGCGTCGGCCGTTTGTGCGCGCGACCACCTTGTCCTGGCAGAAAAATATCTATTGCAGCTCGCTGTTTGGCGATAAATACCCGTCACCGGTCAATCCGGATGACTACGTCGACGGCCGCTTATGGCTGATGAATGGCAACCCGGTGACGCCGAATACCGCTCTACTGGTTTACCGGTTGGTCGACGGCGACAAGGCCGCTTTTGCGTCGATTGATGGCTATCACCTGACCAACGCTCTGCGCTTGATCAGCCGTTACGCCTACCTGGTCCTGCAAGTTGGCCCGAATTGGCTAGGGGCTGATGGCAAGGTGCATAACACCGCCATACCCTTTTTTGCGGTGGCGCATCATGAGTTGGTATCCGATCGCTATCACTACCGCGTCACCGCTGGCATGCCGAAAGGTGAAGTGTGGCGGTACATGCAGGCCCGGTATGCGGCCTTGTTCAGCCTGGTGGTGTTCTTTGGCGTGCTGGCGGGCGCACTGGCGCATTGGCTGCAAAAGCGCTCTTCAGCGCCGACCCAGGAACTGCAACGGGCGCTGGGCGCCAATGAATTCATTCCGTATTTCCAGCCAGTGGTGCGCGGTGATACGCGCGCGTGGGCCGGCTGCGAAGTGTTGATGCGCTGGCAACACCCTAAGGAAGGCCTGGTGCGTCCTGACCTGTTCATCCCCCTGGCCGAGCATTCGGGCCTGATCGTGCCGATGACCCGCGCCCTGTTGCGCCAGACCGCCGCGCAATTGGCGCCGCACGCCGCGCGCTTCAGCCCTGGCTTTCATATCGGCGTAAATATCACCTCACGCCATTGCCAGGACCTGGCGCTGGTGGATGACTGTCGGGAGTTTCTCGCCGCGTTCCCCGTGGGCCAGGTAACGCTGGTGCTAGAACTGACCGAACGTGAGTTGATCGAGCCCAGCGATATCACTCGGCGCTTGTTCGACGCGCTGCATGAACTGGGCGTGATGATTGCCATCGACGACTTTGGCACCGGTCATTCCAGCCTGGGTTACTTGCGCAACTTCAATGTGGACTACTTGAAGATCGACCAGAGTTTTGTCGCCATGATCGGCGCCGATGCACTATCACGGCATATTCTGGACAGCATCATAGAACTGTCTGGCAAGCTCGACTTGGGCATCGTTGCAGAGGGTGTGGAAACCGCTGAACAGCGTGATTATCTAGCCACTCAAGGTGTGGATTTCCTGCAGGGCTATCTGTTCGGAAGGCCTTTGCCCTGCGATGAATTTATTAAATCCCTGGCCAGCCATTGAATAACCACACACGCGACGCACTGAAATAATGTTATTTAGACAAAAGACATGATTTACTCGCAGCGGATTAACTACTACAATTTTTCCTGCCTGTGCAGAACTCGCAGGACGACTTCTTTCTTGGGTCGCCTTAAAGCGCTTGGCTTATAGCTTTGTCTGCAGTTGATATCAGCCAACAACATTATTGGAGTACAGATTTTGTCCAGACTCGCCGAATTTCGCGCAGCAGAAAAAGCCCTTCAAGAGCAGCTTGCCCAGCTGGAATCCCTGAAGAACGACGCCGGCCTGAAGAAAGAAATCGAATTCGAAGAAAAGCTTCAAGCCCTGATGAAGAGCTATGGCAAAGGCCTGCGCGACATCATTTCCATCCTTGATCCAAACCCTGGCAAGTCCAGCGCTGCTGCCGCTACCGCACCAAAACAGCGCCGTGCACGCGTGGTCAAGGTTTACCAGAACCCACACACCGGTGAGCTGATCGAAACCAAAGGCGGTAACCACCGTGGCCT
This sequence comes from Pseudomonas sp. EA_65y_Pfl1_P113, assembly GCF_963970525.1. NCBI lineage: Bacteria > Pseudomonadati > Pseudomonadota > Gammaproteobacteria > Pseudomonadales > Pseudomonadaceae > Pseudomonas > Pseudomonas sp. EA_65y_Pfl1_P113. The sequence goes on along the minus strand of NZ_CAXAQM010000002.1, from coordinate 251,112 downwards.
CAAGGCCTGGAAAGAACAGTACGGCGCCACCACTGTAGATGCCTGGCTGCGCGGCTGATCACACCGCACTAACAAAGAGCCCCGCTTAGGCGGGGCCTTTTTTATTTCAGCGGTTCGAAACCGAACTTAAATAACGTTTCATCATGTTCATGATCGATGGGCACTACATACTTAAAGTTTCAGGCTATCGCGCACCGAACTGACTTCGTCCTTGCTTGCTTCGTATGCTTCGGCCTGCCCCGCGTATGAAAAAACATACGCCTTATCGGCATCAACCGCGCCGACCAATGTTTGCGAAAGCACGTGACGCCCGTTTTCGGTTATCACACAAGTAGTTTCCAGCGCTTCCAGACGGCTCAATGTTGTAGGGCGCATCTTGCTGCATACACTTTGATAACCGCCCTTGGCAAAATCTTTCTGAATCGACTTGCGCATCTCCAGCAGCACACCTTGAAGATTAACATTGTGCCCCGCTTCAATCGGCGTGCCGGTCAACTCCATGACCATCAAGGTCGCGCCATTTTCATCGTTCTTGATCGCCCGTTGCCGAGAGACAGGCCGAGGTTTACCGGGCGTGTCGCCATCGTGCGTCACCTCTTCGATTTGCCAGCCGCTGGGCCAATGGACCTCAGGGCCGGCCGCCAGTACGAAAGGACTGCCCAACAGCAAACACACAGCGCTCAACAACGGTTTACGAAGTTCGATCATTGCGAAAAACACCCAAGGTTCAAGCGCCAAAGTTTGAGCCCCAGCCCCACTGGTCGCAAGGCCTGCGTGGCCTTTTTCATTTGGCGCGCGGCGCAGGCCTTGCGTATCATGGCCTGGCTGCACGGATGCCAGCCGCAAGCCAAGGACCTGCTCACATCTTAGAGCCGCGTTTGCCCCATTTTTTCTGGAGGGCCCATGAGCCTGCACGAACTGAACACTTTCCCGGGCGTCACTGCCCAACCTGACACCGCCACCACGAACTTTGTGTTCAACCACACCATGCTGCGGGTCAAGGACATCACCAAGTCGCTGGACTTCTACACGCGCGTCCTGGGCTTTTCGCTGGTTGAGAAACGCGACTTCCCGGAAGCCGAGTTCAGCCTGTATTTCCTGGCCCTGGTGGACAAATCCCAGATCCCGGCCGACGCTGCCGAACGTACCCAGTGGATGAAGTCGATCCCAGGTATCCTGGAGCTGACTCACAACCACGGCACCGAAAACGACGCCGACTTCGCCTACCACAACGGCAACACCGACCCGCGTGGCTTTGGCCACATCTGCATCTCGGTACCGGATATCGTCGCGGCCTGTGAGCGTTTCGAAGCTCTGGGCTGTGACTTCCAGAAGCGCCTGAGCGATGGCCGCATGAAAAGCCTAGCGTTCATCAAGGACCCTGATGCGTACTGGGTTGAGATCATTCAGCCAGCACCGATGTAAACGAAAAAACCCCATGATCGCTCATGGGGTTTTTCATTTTCGGGCTGGAATTTACGCTGGCGCAGAGGTACGAATCAGGTGATCGAAAGCACTCAGCGAAGCTTTGGCGCCCTCGCCCACTGCGATCACGATCTGCTTGTAGGGCACAGTCGTTACGTCGCCGGCAGCAAACACACCTGGCAATGAAGTCTCGCCACGCGCATCGACGATGATCTCACCGCGGGGCGTCAGCTCCACGGTGCCTTTGAGCCAGTCGGTGTTGGGCAGCAAACCGATCTGTACGAAGATGCCTTCAAGGTCGATAGTCTTGAACTCGCCGCTGTCGCGATCCTTGTACGCCAAACCGGTGACTTTCTGACCATCGCCTTTCACTTCACTGGTCAGTGCACTGGTGATCACGTCAACGTTCGGCAGGCTGTAAAGCTTGCGCTGCAATACAGCGTCGGCGCGCAACTTGCTGTCGAACTCAAGCAAGGTCACGTGGCTGACGATCCCGGCCAGGTCGATGGCCGCTTCAACGCCGGAGTTACCGCCGCCGATCACTGCCACACGTTTGCCCTTGAACAACGGACCATCGCAGTGCGGGCAGAAACACACGCCTTTAGCCTTGTATTCCTGCTCACCCGGCACACCCATTTCGCGCCAGCGAGCACCGGTGGCCAGGATCACGGTTTTGGACTTGAGGGTCGCACCGCTTTCGAAGCGAATCTCATGCAACTCACCGGCGTTTTTCGCAGGGATCAGGCTGCTGGCACGCTGCAGGTTCATGATGTCCACGTCGTACTGACGGACATGGGCTTCCAGGGCACTGGCCAGTTTCGGGCCTTCGGTTTCCTGTACCGAGATAAAGTTCTCGATGGACATGGTGTCCAGCACCTGCCCACCAAAACGCTCAGCCGCCACGCCGGTACGAATGCCTTTACGTGCGGCGTAGATCGCAGCCGCAGAGCCGGCCGGGCCACCGCCGACAACAAGGACGTCAAAGGCGTCTTTGGCGCTGATTTTCTCGGCGGCTTTTTCCATACCGCTGGTGTCGAGCTTGGCGAGAATCTCTTCCAGGCCCATGCGGCCCTGGCCGAAGTTCACACCATTGAGGTACACGCTCGGCACTGCCATGACCTGGCGTTCGTCGACCTCAGCCTGGAACAACGCGCCGTCGATGGCGACGTGGCGGATGTTCGGGTTAAGCACAGCCATCAGGTTCAGCGCCTGGACCACGTCCGGGCAGTTCTGGCACGACAGCGAGAAGTAAGTCTCGAAGCTGAACTCGCCTTTAAGGGCGCGAATCTGTTCAATCACTTCGACACTGGCCTTCGACGGGTGACCACCGACTTGCAGCAGGGCCAACACCAACGAAGTGAATTCATGGCCCATGGGGATACCGGCGAAACGCAGGCTGATCTCGGCACCCGGGCGGTTGATGGAGAACGAAGGCTTACGCGCATCATCGCCATCGGTTTTCAGGGTAATCAGCGTAGTGAGGCTGACGACGTCCTGCAGAAGAGCAAGCATTTCCTGGGATTTCGCGCCGTCGTCGAGGGAGGCAACGATCTCGATCGGCTGGGTAACCCGCTCCAGGTATGACTTCAACTGAGCTTTAAGATTGGCGTCCAACATACGGGCGATTTCCTTGAATTCTGGGTATAAAAAAACGCCCGAGCGAATCTCGCCCGGGCGTTTTTGAGGGCGGTTGCAGCTTACTGGGTAGGTGCGGAATACCGCCCTTGATGCTTCACAGACTTAGATCTTGCCGACCAGGTCCAGGGACGGAGCCAGAGTGGCCTCGCCTTCTTGCCACTTGGCTGGGCACACTTCGCCTGGGTGGGCAGCCACGTACTGAGCGGCTTTGATTTTGCGCAGCAGCTCGGAAGCATCACGGCCAACACCACCGTCGTTCAGTTCAACGATCTTGATCTGACCTTCTGGGTTGATCACGAACGTACCGCGGTCTGCCAGGCCAGCTTCTTCGATCAGTACGTCGAAGTTGCGGGAGATGGTCAGGGTTGGGTCGCCGATCATGGTGTACTGGATTTTGCCGATGGCTGGCGAAGTGTTGTGCCAGGCAGCATGGGCAAAGTGGGTGTCGGTGGAAACGCTGTAGATCTCAACGCCCAGCTTTTGGAATTCGGCGTAGTTGTCAGCCAGGTCTTCCAGTTCGGTTGGGCAAACGAAGGTGAAGTCGGCTGGGTAGAAGAACACAACGGACCATTTGTCTTTCAGGTCAGCGTCGGTCACTTCGACGAAGTTGCCGTTTTTGTAGGCGGTCGCTTTGAACGGTTTTACTTGGCTGTTGATGATAGGCATCGTTGACTCTCCGTCAGGTTTGTAAAAGGGCTTAGTAAGTTGATGAAGTGAATCCTACCGACTCTCTCTGACGATGGCTCATTGGCAAACCTCATGCTGACGATTGGTTTTCCCTATCAGGTGGCTGTATTAATAGAAGAAATCTCAAAGCAGCGGTTGCGTCGCCAAGGCCATGCCAAGAAAGGGCGTCGCTTCAACATAGCGCATGGCAGATTTCATGTCGCTCCAGCCGACGTAACTCATCAACGACTTCAAATCCCAACCACTGCGATGCGCCCACGTGGCAAAGCCTCGGCGTAATGAGTGGCTGGTGTATTGCTCGGCGGGAATGCCGGCGCGCTCCAGCGCCTGGCGCAACAATGGAATCACGCTATTGGGGTGCAACCCCTCCGCCCCCAGGTTGCCCCAGCGATCAATGCCGCGAAACACCGGGCCACGGACCAGGGCCGAGGCGCTGAGCCATTCACTGTAGGCTTGCACTGGGCACAAACGCAGCAGCGCCGGGGTGTGATAGGTCTTGCCAAGGTTGTCGCGGTCGCTTTTGCTGCGCGGTAGATAAAGGCTAATGCCAGCACCGGGTGTGGCCTGCACATGCTCGATATCGAGGCGACACAGCTCATCGCTGCGAAAGCCACGCCAGAAACCCAACAGAATCAGCGCAGTGTCGCGCTTGGCACGCAGCAACCGGGGCTGATCCTGTGCCTGGGCTGCCTCTTTCGCGTCGACCTCAAGAGATGCAACCACCTGTTCCAAATGCTTGAGCTGCAACGGCTCGGCTTGTTTCTCCTGCGCCGGGTGCACGGCACGAATGCCCTTGAGCACCTTGCGCACTACTGGCGCTTTAGTTGGGTCGGCAAACCCCTGGCTCGTATGCCATTGCGCCAATGCCGACAGGCGCAGCTTCAAGGTGTTGACGGCCAACACGCCTGCGTGAGCGACCAGGTAACGCGCCACGCTGTCGCTGGTCGCAGGCAGGAACCCGCCCCAACTCACCTCAAAGTGCTCGATAGCGGCGCGATAACTGCGTCGCGTGTTGTCGCGGGTGGCGGCGTTGAGATAACGATCGAGATCGCTCATAGAAGGCCTATTCGTACTGCTGACAGGTGGATTCGCGGTTAAAAAGCTAATGACACGGGATAATACGCCAATATCCCATCTGTTAACTCATGATTTTCAACACGTTTTAATGCATGATATAGTACGTAAATACATACTACGTACCACAGTACTAAATCGACGGAGACCCCATGGCTCGCGGCGGCATCAATAAAGCAGTAGTTCAAACAGCACGCCTGGCGCTCCTCGCCCGCGGCGAAAACCCCAGCATCGACGCCGTACGCATCGAAATGGGCAACACGGGCTCTAAAACCACGATTCATCGGTATTTAAAGGAGTTGGACGAAAGCGAAACCCGCCTCACCATCACCGAAGCGCCGATAGACGACGAGCTTGGCGAACTGGTGGCGCGGCTCGCTCAACGCCTGAAGGAGAAAGCCCAGGAGCCTATCGACCTGGCCCTTGTGCAATTCGAGCAGCAGAAAGCCGCCCTACTCGCCCAGATCGAAGCCCTCGAGGAGGCTCACACCCAACGCAAGCAACAATTCGATATCCAATCCGCGGCCCTGGCAGAAGAAAGCGCAGCGCTGCAAACGGCCAGCACCAGCCTGCAGGCGGAGCAAACCCGTAACGCCGGGCTGAGCCAGGCGTGCAGCGATTACGCGCTACGGATTAACGACAAGGACGAACAGATTCGCTCACTGGAAGAAAAGCACCTGCACGCCCGCGATGCGCTGGAGCACTACCGCAATGCGATCAAGGAACAGCGCGAACAGGAACAGCGCCGTCACGAAGGGCAGCTACAACAGGTGCAAGCCGAATTGCGCCAGGCCCAGCAGAGCGCGATGGTGCGTCAGGATGAGATCACCCAGTTGCATCGCGACAATGAGCGGTTGTTGATCGAACATCGCGTAACCGCGAAGGACCTGGCTGCGCTGCAGGAGCAATTGCGAAAAGATCAGGCCCAGCAGCTCAAGCTGAGCGAACAGGTAAGCCTGATTGAAAGCGAGCGCACCCTGCTTCAGGAGCGCCTGCGGGTTGCCGTGCTGGAGAGCCAGTCACGCCAGGAAGCGCTGACCGAACACAAGCACGCCAACAACACCTTGGAACTGGACCTGATCAAGGCTCAGGCAAGCATTGAGGCGTTGCGCCTGGCCGCCGCCATTGCAGCGGCGCCAGAGGCAACACCCGACGCTTGATCAGCTCGCCACAGGCGTGCGCATGGTGACGAACTCTTCCGCCGCCGTGGGATGCACGCCGATGGTCTCATCGAAATGTTGCTTGGTCGCGCCCGCCTTGAGCGCAATCGCAAGCCCCTGGACGATCTCGCCAGCATCCGGGCCGACCATGTGACAACCCAGTACCTTGTCGGTGTCGGCGTCGACCACTAACTTCATCAGGGTCTTTTCCTGACATTCGGTCAGGGTCAACTTCATCGGCCGGAAACGGCTTTCGAAGACCTGCACCTTATGGCCCTTCTCTTTCGCTTCTTCTTCGCTCAGGCCGACCGTGCCGATATTTGGCAGGCTGAATACCGCGGTCGGGATCATCGCGTAATCAACCAAGCGATATTGCTCAGGCTTGAACAGACGGCGCGCCACGGCCATGCCTTCGGCGAGGGCAACCGGTGTCAGTTGCACGCGCCCGATCACGTCGCCGATGGCCAGGATCGAGGCTTCGGCGGTCTGGTACAGATCATCCACTTCAACGAAACCGCGCATGTCGAGTTTGACTCCTGTGTTCTCCAGCCCCAGATTGTCCAGCATCGGACGGCGACCCGTGGCGTAAAACACGCAATCAGCCTCCAGCACGCGACCGTCCTTCAACGTGGCTTTGAGGCTGCCATCCGGCTGTTTGTCGATGCGCGCGATGTCGGCATTGAATTGCAGGTCCAGGCCGCGCTTGGTCAACTCTTCCTTCAGGTGCGTGCGCACCGAACCGTCGAAGCCGCGCAGGAACAGGTCACCGCGATACAGTAACGAGGTCTGGGCGCCCAGTCCGTGGAAAATCCCGGCGAATTCAACCGCGATATAACCGCCGCCAACCACCAGCACGCGCTTGGGCAACGCCTTGAGGAAGAACGCCTCATTGGAGCCAATCGCGTGCTCATGCCCTGGAATCTCAGGAATCTGCGGCCAGCCACCGGTGGCGATCAGAATATGTTTGGCGGTAAAGCGCTCACCGTTGATTTCCACCTGATGCGGATCAACCAAGCGTGCATGCCCCTCATGCAGGGTCACGCCGCTGTTGACCAGCAGGTTTCGGTAGATGTCATTCAGACGGTTGATCTCACGGTCTTTATTGGCGATCAGGGTCGCCCAATCAAAGTTCGCCTCCCCCAAGGACCAGCCAAACCCGCTGGCCTGCTCGAAATCTTTGGCAAAATGTGCCCCGTACACCAACAGTTTTTTCGGCACGCAGCCGACGTTGACGCAGGTACCACCCAGGTAGCGGCTTTCCGCCACGGCCACCTTGGCACCAAAACCAGCGGCAAACCGCGCTGCGCGAACACCGCCGGAACCGGCGCCAATTACATACAGGTCAAAATCGTAGGCCATTTCACTCTCCTCGGCAGAACATCAGCATACCGACTTAGATGGGGCTGAAAAACGAAAAAGCCACCCGAAGGTGGCTTTCTCTTACAACAGGCGGGCTAACGTAGATCAGTAAGCCTTGCCGGTCTTGTAGAAGTGCTCGAAGCAGAAGTTGGTGGCTTCGATGTAGCCTTCAGCACCACCGCAGTCAAAACGCTGGCCTTTGAACTTGTAGGCAATCACGCAACCATCTTTGGCTTGCTTCATCAGGGCGTCAGTGATCTGGATCTCGCCGCCTTTGCCTGGCTCGGTTTCTTCGATCAGTTTGAAGATGTCCGGCGTCAGGATGTAACGACCGATGATCGCCAGGTTGGACGGCGCATCTTCAGGGGCTGGCTTCTCGACCATGTCACGAACGCGGATCAGGCCGTCGCCAATATCGTCACCGGCAATCACGCCGTATTTGTTGGTTTGCGATGGATCGACTTCCATGACCGCAACAATGGTGCAGCGGTATTTCTGGTACAGCTTGACCATCTGGGTCAGCACGCCGTCGCCGTCGAGGTTCACACACAGGTCATCCGCCAGTACCACAGCGAAAGGTTCGTCACCGATCAGTGGGCGGCCGGTCAGGATGGCGTGGCCGAGGCCTTTCATCTGAGTCTGACGGGTGTAGGAGAACGAGCACTCATCCAGCAGTTTGCGAATGCCGACCAGGTATTTCTCTTTGTCGGTGCCTTTGATCTGGTTTTCCAGCTCGTAGCTGATGTCAAAGTGGTCTTCCAGCGCGCGCTTACCACGGCCGGTCACAATGGAGATTTCGTTCAGACCGGCATCCAGTGCCTCTTCGACGCCGTACTGAATCAGTGGCTTGTTCACCACCGGCAGCATCTCTTTGGGCATGGCCTTGGTCGCTGGCAAGAAGCGAGTGCCGTAACCGGCTGCTGGGAACAAGCATTTCTTGATCATATGGGTCCTTACAGAGGGCTGTGCGTACGGAATTCGGCGCAGTCTAATGAGGCCGCAGGCACCTTACAATGGGTCCTGCTGGCGTTGCGATTTCATCATAGAGAAAAAATGTCAGCGTAAGTTCCACTGGTGTTGTGAAGAGCGCCTCCACCGACACAGCAAAAAACGCTTGCACCTCAGAGCTTCTATGGGCTGCATCCTTTTTAGCATGCTTTTGCGATCAGAACACTGACCTAGAATAACTTGCCCGGCCCTGCGACATTTGGCGCTATCATTATGCCCTTGAACCACACCACGAGATTGATAGATGTCAGAACCAAAAGGCGTAAACGGCTACCTGATCACGCAGCGAGCGGACGGTTGGCACCTGATCAATTTCCACGGCGACAGCGTCGCCGGGGCCTTCGCCACCGAAAGCCAAGCGATTGCGGTAGCCGAAGTATTTGTAGATGAAGCGGGTCACGCGTCGAGCAAACGGCCGAAGGGCAAGTAAGTTCCGCTGCGCTGCGCATGAAGCCCCGTTGTACGGGGCTTTTTTGTGGGCGCCACTCTTTGGCGCCAACTTTAATTTCGGTCACGCCGTTACAGGGCGATACGGGACACTGCTGTATTTCGGAAAAATGTAGCCCTATTCTTACAGTCATTACAACAACTGGAAACGCCCACCAAATCAAATGTAGTTTATTTCTTACAGACAATTAGCGTTTTTTGGCAAATTGCCATATCCCTCTTACATATTTCGACATGTCCAGGCTACGCAACCAGGCGACTTAGACGACTTACTTTCTTCACTACAAGCCTGACAATTGCCTGAGTTCAAGCGTGCTCCAGAGAAGCAATACAATTAGTTGGAAAATTAAGTTATTTCCCTGGTTGCAACTGGGTGCGCAACGAGCTGAGTTCCCTGCACGTTCTTTATATAAAAGAAGCGACGGTTCAATCCACGTCTGCCTGCAGGTTTCCTATATGACGTTGTTAACAGATGGGTCTTTGCTGATGAAAGTTGAAATGAAAACTGCGTTGCTGTCTATCGGCTTGCTGGTGGGTTCGATGTCCGCGGTTCAAGCAGCGGATGGAACGGTCACGTTCCTGGGTTCGGTTCACTCGGGGGCCTGCTCCATCAAGCCTGAGTCCGTGGATCAGACAGTTCACCTGGGCGCCATTGCAAAGCATCAATTGCAAACGGGAGGAAAATCCGAGCCGCGTTCTGTATTGATCGAACTTGAAGGCTGCGATCTCACCGGCCTTACCGACAATACGGTGACCACTACCTTCACGGCTGCGCCATCTTCTGTGGTTCCAGGTGCGATCGGCACCATCGGCGGCGCGGGCGGCATAGGCATCATGATGACACACGGCAGCCAACCCATTGAGCTGGGTGTGGCGACGACCCCGCAGGCGATTGTCGCCGGTGACAACACACTCCAGTTCGGTGCCTACGTACAAGGCGCGGCTACGGACCCCATCATTCCGGGTGATTTCAGCGCGGTCACCAACTTCACCTTGGCTTACCAGTAAGTTTCTCCCCCGTCATTCAGGTGGCGGGGGAAGCTGACGGGAGATAACGGTGAAAACACTCATAAACCTCGCATTTACCTCTTCATTGGCAATGCTCATCAGCCCTTACGCGCTCTCGCAGACGCCTGCGCAAGGCGATGGCGTGGTCACGCTGGGCGGTGAAGTCGTTGACTCAGCATGCGGGTTGGAGCTGGCCAGCGCCGACCAGTCCATTGAGATGCCCGCCGAGCCAATCGGGCGGATTTTGCGCAATACGATCGGAGATCCACACCCGTTCCAGTTGCGCCTGGTCAATTGTTCGCTGAGTCGGCCGGACCCACTGCGCCCTGGCGTCAGCCTGCCTGATTGGGAACATCTGCGGGTGACGTTTGACGGGGCTCGTGACCGAGAGGGCCGCTCTTTTGCCGCCTCAGGTTTTTCACAAGGGGTCGCTTTTCATATTTGGGATGCGGCGGGCCAGGAAAGTATTCCGGGTGAGCCCATGGCGCTGGTACCGCTGACTGAAGGTGACATGACCCTTCATTACACGGTTCGCCTGGTCGGCAACGGGTTGCAACTTGTGCCAGGGGCTCACAGTGCCGCGGTGCGATTCACGTTGGACTACTTTTGAACATTGATGGGTTGCTTTCATGCTGAATGCGTCGAAGATCAAAAATACCCTCCGCCCAAGCCTGTTTGGCGGGTTGATATCCGTGGCGGGAACTGCATTAGGTGCCGGGGACGTTGAGTTTAATACTGATGTGCTAGACCTCAATGACCGCACCAATATTGACTTGTCTCAGTTTGCCCGCAGCGGTTTTATTCTGCCCGGCACCTATTCAATGGTTGTGCACATAAACAACCAGTCTCTGTCCGAGCAATCGGTAGCATTCTACCCTCCCGACGACGACCCCAAAGGGAGCGAAGCCTGTTTATCTGCCGATCTTGTGGACCAGTTAGGCCTGAAGGAATCCGGCGCCGCCGAACTGACGTGGTGGAAAGGCGGAGCGTGCCTGGATATTCAGAGCCTGCCAGGTATGGAGGTCAGCGCAGACCTGGCCACCGCCACGCTGAACATCAACCTTCCCCAAGCCTACCTTGAGTACAGCGCTATCAATTGGGACCCACCCTCTCGCTGGGATGAAGGGGTGCCCGGCCTGTTGCTTGACTACAACATGACAGCGCAATCGAGTCACCAGAAGAAAGGCAGTGCTCGCAATGACATCAGTGGTAACGGAACACTGGGGGCCAATGCCGGGGCTTGGCGCTTGCGCGCCGATTGGCAGGGCCGTGTGGACCAGGACCGCGAAGTGTCAGCCAGGCGCTCGAGGCTGGAGTGGAGTCGTTACTATGCCTATCGCGCACTCCCTGCACTGAAAGCACGTCTGGTGGTGGGAGAGAACTACCTGTATTCGGACCTGTTCGACAGCTTTCGCTTTACCGGTGCTGCCCTCAACTCGGATGAAAGCCAACTGCCACCCAACTTGCGTGGGTATGCGCCAGAAGTGGTCGGCGTCGCCAAAACCAACGCCAGAGTCATCATCAGCCAGCAAGGACGTGTGCTGTATGAAACGCTGGTCGCCGCAGGCCCTTTTCGGATTCAGGACCTTAACGACGCCGTGTCCGGCAGGCTGGATGTACGGGTGGAAGAGCAGGATGGTTCGGCCCATACCTTCCAGATCGATACAGCAGGCGTGCCCTATCTGACGCGCCCGGGTCACGTTCGCTACAAAATGGCCACTGGGCGGCCCTCCAATCTTCAATACGGCGGCGATGGCGACTTGTTCGGTACGGGCGAGTTCTCGTGGGGTGTCAGCAATGGCTGGTCGCTGTTTGGCGGCGGCATAACGGATAACAACTACCGCGCGTTGTCTGTTGGGATAGGCCGTGATCTGTTGGCATTTGGCGCACTCTCGCTGGATGTTACCCAGGCCCGCGCAAATGTGTGGAATGAGACACTGTCGGGCAAGTCCTACCGTCTTCAATACTCCAAGAACTTTGAACAGTACGACAGCCAGATCACCTTTGCCGGCTACCGGTTCTCTGAGAAGAACTACTTGAGCATGAGTGAATACCTGGACGCGCGCCATTATGGAAAGAACGGCGAGCTTGCGGGGCGCTATCGGTACGATGGCTACACGCAAGACTGGAAACCTATCGGCGGCAGCAAGGCACTTTATACGGCGACCATCAACAAGCAGTTTCGTGATTTAGGCGCCACCGTGTATGCCAGTTACAACAAACAAACCTATTGGGAGCGGCCGCCCACTCAGCGCTGGAACTTATCAGTGTCACGTTATTTTAATGTCGGCACCGTCAAGAACATAAACATGTCCCTGAATATTCACCGCACCCTGGAATACAACTATAAAGATAACGGCGTGGCGCTGACGGTCAGCCTGCCCTTGGGGCGTACTGGCACATTGTCTATGGACGCTAACAGGGCCGCAGGCGATAACCGCTTTGCTACGCGCTACAGCGATCGGCTGGATGAGCGTAACAGCTACCAACTCAGTGCCAGCAACAACGCTGCCAGCGGTTATCTGAGCCATATCGGTGACCAGTCAGACATCGATATCGCTGCCAGCACGCAAGAAGGCAGTTACACCACGCTCAGTGTGTCTGCGCGCGGCGGCGGCACGCTCACGCCTTACGGTGGCGCACTGCATCGGACCAATAGCACGGGCGGCACCCGCCTGATGGTCGATACCGGCGGGGTGCCCGACGTACCTGTGCGGGGTTACGGCACACCGACCCGCAGCAACGCCTTTGGCAAAGCGGTCATTTCCGATATCGGCAGCTATCAACGCATGGCAGCCAGTGTGGATCTGGAGAATTTGCCGCGCACTGTCGAAGCCACTCAATCAGTCACGCAACTGACGCTCACCGAAGGCGCCATCGGCTATCGCTCCCTGTCGGTGATTTCCGGCGAAAAGGCCATGGCTGTCCTGCGCCTGCCAGACGGCAGTTCGCCACCCTTCGGCGCGACAGTGAAAAACCTGAAACAGCAGGACACAGGCATCGTGAATGACGGCGGCAATGTCTATCTGAGCGGCATACAGCCTGGCGCAGAGATGACTGTCAGCTGGGGCGGTTCCGAGCGTTGCATCCTCACGCTTCCCGTCGTCCTGCCCGCTGACAGCTTGACCGATGCCCTGCAATTGGGCTGCCGGACGGTAGCCATTGATCAACCCCTGCCCGAGCCAGATGCACTGACCGGCCAGCGTAACGATACGGAGAACACCCCTTCATGATGCTCAACACGCGCTTCACACAAACCTGCGTGATGCTGGCTCTCGGCTTGAGCCAGAGCGCCTACGCCGCCATCGGGCTGGACCGCACCCGAGTGATTTTTGATGGTGGCAAGGATGCCACCAGCGTGAACATCACCAACAACAACACCCAGTTACCGTATTTGGCGCAAGGCTGGATCGAGGATGAAGCCGGCGAGAAAATCACCACGCCCTTGATCGTGCTACCGCCGGTTCAACGCGTGGAGCCCGGCAAACAAAGCCAGGTGAAAGTTCAGGCATTACCGGCGGCCAAGTCTTTGCCACAGGATCGAGAGACCGTCTACTACTTCAACTTGAGGGAAATTCCGCCGCGCAGCGATAAGTCCAACACCCTGCAAATTGCGCTGCAAACCCGGATTAAATTGTTCTACCGACCGCAAGCCATTGCGCCAAGCCAGCAAGACCTGTCCACACCCTGGCAGGAAAAACTGACCCTGACGCGCGACGGCGAGCACTACCGGGTGAGTAACCCCACGCCTTACTACGTGACCCTGGTGGATGCACGCAGCACCAAGGACGGCAAGACCGCGTCGGGCTTTGAGCCTTTGATGGTCCCGCCCAAAGGCACGCTGACCCTGGGGCCAACCGCCAAGGCGCTCGGCTCTGCCCCCTATTTGGCCTACGTGAACGATTACGGTGGGCGTCCGTTGATAGCCTTCACCTGCAGCGGCGGCACCTGCAAGGTGAACTCGCAAGCATCGACATCAGGTGAGTAGCGCATGCCGTGGGAGAAAGCCATGAAGTCGCACACCGTGAAGGTCCTGAGCGGACTGCTATTGGCCTCTGTGGAAGGCGCACACGCCGAGGATGTCGAGGGCATGAATGGGATGCTGAACATTTCCGGGAGCCTGCACGAAATCCCCTGCGTGCTGGAAATGACCTCCCTCCATCAAACCATCGACCTGGGCGCCGTATCGACCAGTCAACTGCAACGCCCCGGCGATCAAGCCAGGCCCGTGGCATTCCAGTTGCGTTTTACCGATTGCCAACGCACCGCCGGCAGCATCCGCAGCGAACGTACGGGAAACCTGACGTGGAGCGCCTTTCAACCGGTGCTGTCGGTCGCGTTCTATGCGCCCGCCGATGCCGATGACCCACGGCTGGTCAAGGTGCAAGGCATCACTGGCATGGGTTTGCGCTTGACCGATGCCCTGGGGCGGGATGTTCAGTTGGGATCGAGGGGCGAACCTTTGTTTTTGCCACTGGGCGGTAATACCCAGACGTGGACTGTTCAGCCCACACGCACCTCTGCACCGTTGACAAGCGGGGCATTTCGGGCCGTGGTGGATTTCAGGCTCAACTATGAGTAAGGGCGTGATAATGGTTAAGCCTACCGGCCTGCGGGCCATTTTTATCAGTGGCGGCCTGCTGTGGGTTGCCAACCAGGGCGTACAGGCCGAGACCAGCCTGGCGATCCGCGCGGTCATCATTGCGCCTCCACCCTGCGTCATTAACGGCGGCAGTACGCTTGATGTGCCGTTCGGAAACGACCTTCTGACATCCAGGGTCGACGGGATTAATTATCGTCGAGGGGTGCCTTATACCGTTACCTGCAACTCCCCGTTCAGCAATGCGTTGACACTCGAACTGAAAGGCACGGCGGCTGCGTTTGACCATCGCGTGCTGATGACTCGCAAAACGGATCTTGGGGTAAAGCTGTTCGTAAATGGTGCCGACTGGCCACTCAATACAGCGGTGAACTTTACCTATCCGAACTTTCCGGTGGTGCAGGCGGTGCCCGTCAAGCGGGCTGGCAGCGAGCTCACGGGAGGCGCCTTTGATGCGGCCGCCACCTTGGTGGTCGATTATCAATGAAGAGGAAAGATCAATGACATGTTGGCCGCAGCGAGCATTGCTCGCGTTGTGCTCCATAGGCCTGTGCACGGGTGCATCGGCCAACCTGACGTTCAGCGGAACATTGAACGAACCGCCACCCTGCACGATTGATGCAGGCAACACGATAGAGGTCGACTTTGGCGATGTCGGGATCAGGCGAATCGACGGCGTGCAGTACCGCAGGGGTGTTGGTTACACCATCAACTGCGGCACCGACACACTCCCCTGGGAGCTGAAACTGAGCGTCAACGCTACAGCAACAGCGTTTGATGGCTCGGCGGTGCAGACCAACGTACCTGACCTGGGTATTCGGGTTTTTCAGAATAACGTGCCGTTCCTACTCAACACGCCAATGGACATAACCCTGTCGTCCCCACCGACCTTGGAAGTCGTCCCCGTCAAGCAGCCCGGTGCCGTGCTGACCCCCGCGAGTTTTACCGCGGTGGCCACGTTATTGGCCGAATACGAGTAGGAGCTGAGCTTATGCAACATGCGATGAACCCTAAAGGACGGCCATATGCCGGCGTGGCGTTGCTGCTGAGCTTCAGCCTGGTGCCCGCGGGGCATGCGGCGGACAACCTGAGTTTCAAAGGCAACCTGGTTGAAGAGGCTTGCACGATCCGCCCGGGTGACGAGGCAATCACCCTGGAACTCTGGGACGTGACCAGCAAGCACCTCTACATCAATACGCGCACACAGGGTAAGGGTTTCAAGGTTCACCTGGAGGACTGTGACACCACGGTTGGCAACACGGTCACCATCACGCTTGGCGGTAGGGAGAACGCGGCGCTACCTGGATTGTTCGCGCTCGATGTTGCCAGCGGGGCCTCAGGCATTGGGCTTGGTATAGAGACGCCGAACAACAAACCGTTACCCCTGAATACAGCCAGCGACGAACAGGTGTTGAGCGATGGCAGCAATGTGATCGAGCTCAAGGCCTATGTGCAGGGTGAGCCGGAAGCGATCAGGGATCAAACCATCGGGCACGGCAGGTTCACGGTGACCTCGACTTTTACGCTGGACTATCCATAACCGCCTCAGATAAACCTCAACTCTATTTCCTGGGCGGCTTTAGCGCACGGACCGAAAGTTCGTCGGGCGGTGCCTGGATAGAGGAGCAGCGAGAGATCAAAATGAAACGACTCTATGGCGCCATGGCGCTTTTCGTCCTGATGGCTGCTGCGATGAATGTGAAGGCAGCTCAATGCCGTGTGAATAACGGCCCATGGCAGCAAGTAGACAATGGCGGGACGCTAAATCTCCAGGTTCCCGTAACGGTCCAACTCGGTTCTGACGCAACCCGCATCATCCTGGATGGCGTGAGGCTGGAGTGCAGATTCACGCCCTACCCCAGCACCCCGACTTGGTGGGAAGACTATTGGGCGACGTCCATACAAGCCGGCCCCGCCTGGACGCCCGGCCCAAAATTCGTCAGCCAAGGCACAGGTTTGCGTATAAACGGGGTTTTCCGAAACACCCCGGTTCCGGATGGCATTCGGATTTCGACCATGCGCAACAACGCTGTGGGTGTACCCGTGGATGTAACGCCCTATATTTTGATACGCAATAACCCAACAAACCCTATCGACGTTCGGATAGGGGACGTCCTTGGTGTGTTGCGTCTAAACCAGACAAACAATTACAACACACAGCGGACGGGGCTCATGCTCACGTACACGGCCGCCAATAACTTCTCAGTCTCACCCTCTACGTGCACGATCAACAATAACAATCCAATCGAGATAAATTTCGGCAACGTAAATCAAAGGGAAATAGGCACTAACCCACTGACGACGCCCATCAACAGCAACCGCAGGCTCAATTACTCATGCCCGACCGGCGGCATCACCACGCCGATCACCATTACCTACAAAGGTATCCCGTCGTCGTTCGACACACGGCTTTTGACGATGACCAATCCTGACGTCGGCACGGCCCTGATCCGGGCGGGGTCAGCGGTTCCGGTCAACGGTTCATTCCTGACCCAGCTCACCAACAGCGTGGGGGGCGATGACGTGATCTTTTCTCTCGTCTCGCGCGCTGGAACCCTACCCGCGGCAGGGCCCATAACGGGAAGCGGTGTGCTCGTAATGGGGGTGCCATAACCCACGCACAAGGCTGAAACCGAAGGCCTCTTGCGTCACTTTATGGACTACGCAGTCACAGATATTATTTCTGCGACTGCGCATAAGGTGGCATTTAGCTATAAACTTGCGCCAACGCCTCACGACTGTGTCTGCGCTCCCTCCAACACCCTCGACGATGAACCCATATGAACAAGTTTCTGGCACTGATAGCGGTACTGGCGCTCGCCGGGTGCACCACCACCTCTGACGTCTACCTCAAAAACGGTGAGCAAGGCCTGACCATCGACTGCTCGGGCGAGGCCAATTCCTGGGCCAGTTGCTACGAAAAAGCTGACGCCTCCTGTGCGGGCACCGGCTACCGTATCATCGGCACCGAAGGCACACCCTCTCTCAAGGAAAGTGACAAAACCCTGGGCCAGGACGTTGGCAACTACAAAAACCGCAGCGTGGTGGTGGTCTGCAAGTAGGCATTACGCCTACATCTGAATGTCAGCAAACTTGATACCCAGGCCGCGAATGGTCTCCACCAGATCATCCAGGCGCGCAAAGGATTCGACTTCATCTTGATCGTCCACCAGGAAAAAACTGCGGCCGCCGCTTTTCTTGAAAAATACGATCCACTCCCCCAGGGCAGCAGGGTTCTGGATGATGTGAGTGGCCGATATCTGGCCTTCGGCCTGGCGAGCACTGACGTGTTCACGCTTCATGAAAGACTTCCCCAAAAAGACAAATGCCGCACAAACCGAGGGTTTGCGCGGCATTTTTGCATTGATCGGCAGACAGTTTAACGTATGCCCTGCCCTATCAGCACGCCCCTACGATCTGACCGTAGAAATTGACACCGTCATTGGTGGGCAACTTGACCCAGGTTTTCTCCCCACGGCCCTAGCCCGTCAACGCGCGGTAAAAAATCAGCATCACACTTGGGGGCCAGGCTTTTTCATCGGATGGAAAGTTATGCGGTGAAACGGGCCAGGTCAGCCGGAAATGCAATCCTCGCCGGCCTTCTTCACATCACCCGGACGGATCGGCACATTGGACATGCTCTCGTAGAGCTTGATGCTGCTACCGCTGGAACGTTCATCAATCTCGAAGATTGCCGAAGGGTCGGCCGAAAACTTCTGCGGCACAATGACTTCCATTCCTCCTTCCTTACGCGGCTCGATCTGCGACGGCCGGCGGGTCGCCGACAGCTTCTTCACCACACACGCGGCATATTCCTGCGGTTTCTTCCCGGAAATGACCGCCAAGGTCGGAGGGGTCTGCTTGATATCTGCAACCGAAGCACACCCACCAATCGCCAGGGCCAGAACCAACACACTCCACTTCATACTAAAACCTCCGATAAAGACCCTACGACAGCGGGGATAGTAAATTTCTCCCGCCCAAGTAGGATTTATCCCTGATAACTCGGTAAATAACTGTTTTAAATTGTCGACGTCGTTGAAGACGACCCGATAATAAACGCGCTGGGGCTGATAAACTCCATCTTAACCTACGTATCGTTCTGATTTTTCAGAAAAAGCCCTTCTGGAGACACCCTCATGAAATTCATCCACCAGCGCGAGCACCTCAACGAGGGAGACATTGTCGTCATCGAATGCTCGCAGACTTGTAATATTCGTCTGATGAGCGACGCGAATTTTCGCAGCTTTAAGAACGGCGGTCGCCACACCTATCACGGCGGCGCCTTCGACACGTTCCCGGCCAAAATCACCGCACCGAGCACCGGGTTCTGGAACATCACCCTGGACGTGGTCACGCGCCGCGCAATCAGCGTGACCCGCAAACCCGCGCTGTCCCACAAGATTCGCATTGTGCGCCGTACCAGCACCAAACTGAGCTGAACACTCGACAGGAAATAGCCGTGACCGCTACCACCAAGTACGTAATCAAATACAAGCTCAACGGCGAACGCCGCTTCGAGTTCGCTCAACTGCACACCAACAGCGTGGAAGAAGCCAAGCAAGCCCTGGCGAAAATTCACGATGCCAGTGATGAAATCACCGACATCAACGTGAGCAAGGCACTGTAAGCCGATGCCTGGCCCCACGACCGATCTGTTCGCCGATGACGCCTTGCAGCAACCCGCAGGGCGCGAGCAGATTGGCGAACAGTCCTACGTGCTAAGAGGCTATGCCCTGCCTTGGGTTGAGCGTCTTCTGCCGGAACTGCGCCGGGTCCTGGCTCAATCACCGTTTCGACACATGGTGACACCTGGTGGTTTTACCCTGTCGGCTGCATTGAGCAGTTGCGGCGATCTGGGCTGGACCACTGATGCCTCGGGCTATCGCTACTCGCCATTGGACCCGCGCAACCTGCAGCCATGGCCGCAGATGCCGGACGCCTTGCGCCAATTGGCCGTGTTGGCAGCGGCAGAAGCCGGTTTTCTCAACTTTGCGCCCGACGCCTGCCTGATCAACCGTTATGTACCCGGCGCGAAAATGGCCCTGCACCAAGACAAGGATGAGCGCCGCTACAGCGAACCGGTGGTGTCGGTCTCTCTTGGGTTGCCGGCGATTTTTCTGTTTGGCGGGCACGAGCGCAGTGACAAGCCCCAGAAAGTCTCGCTGTTCCATGGCGATGTGGTGGTGTGGGGCGGCGTGGACCGCTTGCGCTTTCATGGGGTGATGCCGATCAAGGAAAGCGTGCACTCGGTCATGGGCGCGCAACGCATCAACCTCACCTTTCGCACTGCCGGCTGATTTGACCGCAAGCTTCAGAGTGCCAGGTGCTCGCGGCGCGACTAATCTGGCCTGGCCCCGTCAAGAGTGCCAACCATGACCACCGAACACGACCCCCGCTGGGCAGCCATTCTGGCCCGTGACCCCAAAGCCGATACGCTGTTCGTCTATGGAGTGAAGACCACCGGCGTGTACTGTCGCCCGAGCAGCGCTTCACGCTTGCCACGCCCGGAAAATATCGAGTTCTTCGACACAGCGGCACAGGCCGAAGCCGCGGGCTATCGCGCCAGCAAACGCGCTGCCGGCGACCAGACCCAACTGGCAGCACACCATGCACAACTGGTGGCCGACGCCTGCCGGCATATCGAACAGGCCGACACCCCGCCCAGCCTGAACACGCTGGCCACGCAAGCCAAACTGAGCCCCTTCCATTTTCACCGGGTGTTCAAAGCCGTCACCGGCCTGACCCCCAAGGGCTACGCCAGCGCCCATCGTTCACGCAAAGTACGCGATGGCCTCAAGGGCCCGCACTCGGTGACAGATGCGCTGTATGACGCAGGCTTCAACTCCAATAGCCGCTTTTATGAGTCGGCCGACCAGCTGCTTGGCATGAAGCCCAGCGACTACAAAGCCGGCGGCACTAACACTGCGATCCTGTTTGCCATCGGGCAATGCTCGCTGGGTGCAATTCTGGTGGCGCAAAGTGCCCGTGGTGTGTGTGCGATTTTGCTCGGAGATGACCCGGATCGATTGGCGCGTGATCTGCAGGATCAATTTCCCAACGCCGAGCTGGTGGGCGCCGACCCGCACTTCGAACAGTTGGTCGCCCAGGTCGTGGGGTTTATCGAAGCGCCCGCGCTTGGCCTGGACTTGCCGCTGGATCTGCGTGGTACCGCGTTTCAGGAGCGGGTGTGGCAAGCCTTGCGCGATATTCCACCGGGGAGCACGGCCAGCTACGCGCAGATTGCAGCGCGGATCGGTGCGCCTAAGTCGTTCCGCGCGGTGGCCCAGGCCTGTGGCGCTAACAGCCTCGCGGTGGCAATCCCTTGTCACCGCGTAGTGCGCAGCAATGGCGACCTCTCGGGCTATCGCTGGGGCGTGGAGCGCAAGCAGCAGCTGCTGGAGCGTGAGAGCAATGTCTAACCCTGCTTGCGCTTGCGGAACTCGGCAACCTTATGGCGATTGCCACACAACGCCATGCTGCACCACCGACGCTTATGCGCCTTGGTGCGATCGTAGAACCACAGCACGCATTCAGGGTGTTCGCAGGTGCGGATCAGGTTGAAATCTGCCTCCACGAGCAAGGTAGCGGCAGCTTCGGCGATCGGCGAAAGAAACTGCTCCGGCGTTTGCAGTTTGCGCTGACGCACCAAGTGCAATTCACACGGTGCCGACCAGGACAATTGTGGATGGCTGACGGCCTTGCGCAAAAAGCCATTGAGCGCAGCCGGATCAGCCTGCTCGCCCGCCTTGCGTGCCTCCAGCAAGGCCCGGATCACTTCCCGCAGCGTCTTCGCCGTTGCCAGTAACGCCCCGTCCTCGAACGCAGGCGTCGCCCCCTCCTCGACCCAGCCCAAGCGTACCAACCAGCGCGCAACATCGGCGTCAGCCTGCCAGAACTCGAAGGGCTCGCCGTCGACGTTGGCGCAGGTGTTGAGCATGTCCAGTACCGGGTGATCGGCAAGGACATAGGGTTCCAGGGGTGCATGGGTGGTCATGTTCAATCCTCTTGGGCGCGACCCTATCGTAACCGCTATTAATTCATCCTGGTAGTTACCACGAACGATTAGCTAACCATAATAAACAATTTGACAGGTTACATTTTTCAGCGCAGCTTTTGAAAACGGTAACCCGTATATCAACCCAATCAAGTTACATAGGTGTCTCATCATGACCACTCCAGACCCCGTTGTTCACTACCGCCACATCGATGTCGATGGCGTACGCATGTTCTACCGTGAGGCCGGCGCACCGTCGGCTCCGGTGATGTTGCTGTTGCACGGTTTCCCCAGCTCGTCCCACATGTACCGCGACCTGATCCCCCTGCTCGCCACGCGCTTTCGGGTCATCGCGCCGGATTTACCGGGCTTCGGCTTCACCGAGGTGCCGGCCGAGCGCGATTACCACTACAGCTTCGATAACCTGGCAATCACGGTTGGGCATTTTGTCGATGCCCTGGCCCTGAGCCGTTACGCGCTGTATGTCTTCGATTACGGCGCACCGGTGGGTCTGCGCCTGGCGGTGGCGCACCCGGAACGGGTCAGCGCGCTGGTTTCGCAAAACGGGAATGCGTACTTGGAGGGCTTGGGCGACGCCTGGGCACCGATCCGCGCCTACTGGGCCGAACCGAGCCAGGCCAACCGCGAAGTCATCCGCAACGCGGTGATCAGCCTGGAAGGCACGCGCTACCAGTACCTGCACGGTGTGAACCAACCCGAGCGCGTGGCGCCGGAAGCCTACATGCTGGATGTCCTGCTCATGCAGCGCCCCGGCAATGACGAGATCCAGCTGGACCTGTTCCTCGACTACCGTAACAACCTGACGCTGTACCCGGCGTTCCAGGCCTTTTTCAAGGCGACGCAAGTGCCAACGCTGGTGATCTGGGGCCAGAACGACCCGTTCTTCATCCCGCCAGGCGCACACGCCTACACGGCCGACAACCCCCACGCCGTGGTGGAACTGCTCGACACTGGCCACTTCGCCCTGGAAACCCATGCGGCACATATCGCCGAGCGAATTCACGCCGTCGTGGGCCACGCCATCGACTGATGGCACATCACGAAACTGCACGTTCGTCCAGTGAATAAAACAGACTGGCCGGGTGCCAAGGGCCCTGTTAAAACAGCGTGAAGCCTCACTAACGCTGGAGACGCATCCCATGAGCACCTGGCCAGACACCCGCCTTCTCGACCTGCTGGGCATCGAAGTGCCGATCATCCAGGCCCCAATGGCGGTAGGCACTACCACTGCCATGGTGATCGCCGCCAATAATGCGGGCGCGCTAGGTTCATTGCCGGCCGCCGCACTGAGTATCGAGCAACTGCGCGAAGCGCTGACCGCCATCCGCCAGGCCAGCCCGCGCCCTGTCAACGTCAATTTCTTCTGCCATCAACCCCCGGAACCTGACGTCGCACGCGATCGACGCTGGAAAGAATTATTGGAACCCTACTACCGCGAATTGGGGGCCGACTTTGATGCGCCAACACCGGTGTCCAACCGTGCCCCCTTCAATGACGCCGCCTGCCAGGTGGTCGAAGCATTCCGCCCCGAGGTCGTCAGTTTTCACTTTGGCCTGCCGGAAAAGTCCCTGCTGGATCGGGTAAAAGCCACCGGCGCCAAGGTGTTGTCCTCGGCCACCACGGTGGAGGAAGCTATCTGGCTGGAACACCATGGCTGCGATGCAATCATTGCCATGGGCATTGAAGCAGGCGGGCATCGCGGCTTGTTTCTCAGCGAAGACCTCAACACCCAGATCGGCCTGTTCGCGCTGTTGCCACAAGTCGTCGACGCCGTCCGCGTGCCGGTGATTGCTGCCGGGGGGATCGGCGATGCACGTGGGATGGTTGCAGCATTTGCCCTGGGCGCCTCGGCGGTGCAGATCGGTACGGCGTACCTGTTTACCCCAGAAGCCAACGTCACGGCTTCGCACCACCATGCGCTGCGTCATGCCCAGGCCAGCGAAACGGCACTGACCAACCTGTTTACCGGCCGCCCGGCACGCGGCATCGTCAACCGCGTGATGCGTGAGCTGGGTGCGATCAACCCGGCCGCTCCGGCGTTCCCGACCTCGGGCGGTGCGCTGATGCCGCTCAAGGCCAAGGATGAAGCGGGCTTCAGCAACCTGTGGTCCGGTCAGGCACTGCGCCTGGGCAAAGACACGACCACGTATGAGCTGACACGCGAACTGGCGGAGCAGGCCCTGGCCAAGCTCAAGTAGAGCCCCCATCCGTGGCAACTTTGCACTGTACCGGCACTGGCCAACCGCTATATATTCCGATACATAGCGGTTAAGCTTTCTACCGACAACAAGCCGCACACCCTCAAAGGAGCTGCTTCATGAAGATTCACGCCTCACGCCTGGCCGTTCTGGCCGCAGCCCTCGTCTTTGGTTCGGCGCATGCCGATGAAGTCCAAGTAGCCGTGGCCGCCAACTTCACCGCACCGATCCAGGCGATTGCCGCCGACTTCGAAAAAGACACCGGCCACAAACTGGTCGCTGCCTACGGCGCCACCGGCCAGTTCTACACCCAGATCAAGAATGGCGCGCCGTTCGAAGTGTTCCTGAGCGCCGACGACACCACCCCGCAAAAACTCGAAACCGAAGGCGATACCGTCAAGGGGTCACGCTTTACCTACGCCGTTGGCACCCTGGCCCTGTGGTCGGCGAAGGAAGGTTATGTCGATGCCAAAGGTGAAGTGCTGAAGAAAAACCAGTTCAAACATCTGTCGATTGCCAACCCGAAAGCGGCACCTTACGGCCTCGCTGCCACCCAAGTGTTGGCCAAGCAAGGGCTGACCGAGCAGGTCAGAGACAAGCTCGTTGAAGGCCAGAACATCACTCAGGCCTATCAGTTCGTGTCCACCGGCAACGCCGAGTTGGGCTTTGTGGCCTTGTCGCAGATCTATAAAGACGGCAAAGTCACCAGCGGTTCGGCGTGGATCGTTCCAGCCTCCCTGCACGACCCGATCAAACAGGACGCGGTCATCCTCAACAAGGGCAAAGACAGCGCCGCTGCCAAGGCGCTGGTTGAATACCTCAAAGGGCCTAAAGCCGCTGCCGTCATCAAGTCCTATGGTTACGAGCTGGTCAAATAAATGCCGCTTTCGAGTGCCGATTTTTCCGCTATCTGGCTGACCGTCCAGCTGGCGTCACTGACCACCGTGATCCTGCTGATCATCGGCACTCCCATTGCCTTGTGGTTATCGCGAACCCGCTCCTGGTGGCGCGGCCCCATCGGCGCCATCGTCGCCTTGCCGTTGGTGTTGCCACCCACGGTGATTGGTTTTTACCTGCTGTTGGCCATGGGGCCCAATGGTTACTTTGGCCAGTTCACGCAATGGCTGGGCCTGGGCACCCTCACCTTCAGCTTCGCTGGGCTGGTCATCGGTTCGGTGATCTATTCCATGCCGTTTGTAGTGCAGCCCTTGCAGAACGCCTTCTCCGCCATTGGCACGCGCCCGCTGGAAGTGGCCGCGACCCTGCGCGCCAATCCTTGGGATACGTTTTTCACGGTGACTCTGCCCTTGGCACGACCAGGATTTATCACCGCTTCCATCCTGGGTTTTGCGCACACCGTCGGCGAATTCGGCGTGGTGTTGATGATCGGCGGGAATATCCCGGACAAAACCCGGGTGGTTTCCGTACAAATCTACGACCATGTCGAAGCCATGGAATATGCCCAGGCTCATTGGCTGGCCGGCTCCATGGTGGTGTTCGCTTTCCTGGTGTTGCTGGCGCTCTACTCCAGCCGTAAAACAAAGATGGGCTGGAGCTGATGTCAATGATTGATGTGCGCCTGCAACTCAAGTATTCGGGCTTTGCCCTTGAGGTAGACCTTCACCTGCCAGGTCGCGGCGTGACCGCGCTCTACGGGCATTCCGGTTCCGGCAAGACCACCTGCCTGCGTTGTATCGCCGGGCTGGAGCGCGCCGAAGACGGTTTCATCCAGGTCAATGATGAGGTCTGGCAAGACAGCCGCAACGGGGTGTTTGTACCACCGCATAAGCGTGCATTGGGTTACGTGTTTCAGGAGGCCAGCCTGTTTGCGCATTTGTCGGTGCGGGCCAACCTGGAGTTCGGCCTCAAGCGCATTCCCCGCCAGCAACGCCGTGTGGACATGGCCCAGGCCACGGAGTTATTGGCGATCGGCCACCTGCTCGACCGCAACCCCCAGCACCTTTCCGGCGGTGAGCGCCAACGCATCGGTATCGCCCGCGCCTTGCTCACCAGCCCGAAATTGCTGTTGATGGACGAGCCCCTGGCCGCCCTCGACAGCCAGCGCAAAGGTGAAATCCTGCCGTACCTCGAACGTCTGCACGACGAGTTGGATATCCCGGTGCTGTATGTCAGCCATGCTCAGGATGAAGTCGCGCGCCTGGCCGATCACATCGTCTTGCTCAGCGACGGCAAAGCCCTGGCCAGCGGCCCCATTGGCGAAACCCTGGCGCGCCTCGACCTGCCCCTGGCACGGGGCGACGACGCTGGCGTGGTGATCAACGGCACGGTCAGTGCCTACGACGAACATTATCAGTTGCTCACGCTGCAACTGCCCGACAGCGCCCTGCACATGCGCGTGGCCCACGCACCGCTGGCCGTGGGCAAAGCGTTGCGCATCAAAGTCCAGGCACGTGATGTGAGCCTCAGCCTGCAGGCAGAAGAACACAGCAGCATCCTCAATCGCCTGCCGGTGACGGTGACCCAGGAAATTCCGGCGGACAACAGCGCACATGTGCTGGTGCGCCTGGACGCAGGTGGCACGCCGTTGCTGGCGCGTATCACACGGTTCTCCCGCGACCAGTTGCAATTGCACCCTGGCCAGACACTGTGGGCGCAGATCAAGGCGGTGGCTGTGTTGGCGTAAGTAACCTTTTGGCACGACCGCAAACGGCTGCGGTCAATCAGACATACCGGCCTGATTTGTTGCCAAGGAACCCGCACCATGTCCGACTCTGCGCTACCCCGCGACCTGCATTATGTTGACGACACCCAGCCCGGCATCCGCCGCAAGACGCTGCGGGGCAAGTTCCAGTACTTCGACCCTAAGGGTGAGCGCATCCGCGATCCCGACGAGATCAAGCGCCTGAACGCCCTGGCCGTACCGCCGGCCTACACCGATGTGTGGATCTGTTCTGACCCGCGCGGCCATCTGCAAGCCACCGGCCGCGACGCCCGTGGGCGCAAGCAGTACCGTTACCATCCGCGCTGGCGTGAGGTGCGTGACAGCGACAAGTACTCTCGGCTGCAGCAGTTCGGCATCGCCCTGCCAAAATTGCGCAAACAGCTGGAAGCAAAAATCGCCGAACCTGGCTTCACCCGCGAAAAGGTATTGGCCACCGTGGTGATGCTGCTGGACGCTACGCTAATCCGCGTCGGCAATACTCAATATGCGCGGGACAATAAATCCTACGGGCTGACCACGCTGCGTACCCGCCATGTGGATGTGAAAGGCAGCGAGATCAAGTTCCAGTTTCGCGGCAAGAGCGGCGTCGAACACCAGATCAGCGTTAAAGATCGGCGCTTGGCGACGGTGGTCAAGCGCTGCCTGGAATTGCCGGGGCAGAACTTGTTCCAGTACCTGGACGAAAGCGGCGAGCGGCACACCGTGAGCTCACAGGACGTGAATGAATACTTGCACAGCCTCACCGGTGCGGACTTCACCGCCAAGGATTACCGCACCTGGGCGGGCACCGCCATGGCGCTGGCGGTGTTGCGGGAATTGGAGTGGCAGCCCGAGTCCGATGCCAAACGGCACGTGGTGGCAATGGTCAAGGACGTCGCCAAGCAGTTGGGTAACACCCCGGCGGTATGCCGCAAGTGCTATATCCATCCTGCGGTGCTGGATCATTTCAGCCTCGGCGAACTCTCCAAGCTGCCCAAGCCACGGCTGCGTAAAGGGCTCAAGGCCGAAGAAGCGGCATTGGCGATGTTCCTTGAGCAACTGGCGGCGGATTTGCCGAAAAAGGCCAAGGTGGGTTAGGCTCTGCCTCCCTTCTGACTCACGGGACGAGCGCCGACGTGAACAACTAAGCCTTCCAAAATGTATCTGCAACAGGCCGCCTGGCGCGCTTGTTGGCGTGTCCGACATTTTTTTGGAGGTGCTGATGACTGACGTCAACCGGCTGCCCGCCCTCGTTTCCCTGCAACACCTGTGTTTCCAGTTCGCCAATGGCGAAACCTTGCTGGACGACCTGAACTTGTCCATCGATCACACGCCCACCGGCATTGTGGGGCGTAACGGCCGCGGCAAAAGTGTCCTGGCGAAGTTGATCGCCGGGCAGCTGTCGCCCTCCTCTGGCACGCTGAATCGACCGCCCGATGTGGCTTACGTCGCGCAGAATGTCGTGATGGCGCCGGGCGAAACAGTCGCTCATCTCACCCGGACCGCTGCGCCATTGGCAGCCCTCGAACGCATGGCCCAAGGCGCCGCGCAGGACGACGACCTGGCGTTGATCGACGACCGCTGGAACCTCGCCGAGCGTTTGCGCAGCGCCTTGGATGCGGCGGGTCTCTCTCAGCTTAATGTTGATACCCCTGTCGACCAACTCAGCGGCGGCCAGTTCGCCCGCGTCGCGGTCATCGGAGCGCTGTTGGCCGCGCCACACCTGCTGGTGCTCGACGAACCCACCAACCACCTCGACAGCGACGGCCGTGCCTGGCTGCTGCGAGTGCTCGCTGATTGGCGTGGCGGCCTGGTGGTGGTCAGCCATGATCGGCAATTGCTCAACGCCATGGGGCGCATCATCGAACTGTCATCCCTCGGCGTCCGAGTGTATGGCGGCAACTACGATGCTTATCGCCTTCAGCGCGATGCCGGGCAACAGGCTGCCGTCGCCGCACTGGAACACGCACGCCTGGCGCGCAGCCGCGAACGGCGGCGCCTGCAAAAGGACCATGACAACCTGCAACGCAATGCCGCCCACTCACGCAAACAGGCGGAAACAGCCAACGTCGACCGTTTCACAAAAGCCCGCTGGAAAGGCGCCGCCACGGAAATCCTCAGCAGCGTGCGCAGCGCGCATGGGCAACACAAACAGGCGTTGGATGCCCAGGTGCGCCAGGCCTACGAAAAGGTACTGGATGAAACGCCAACGCTGTTGGCATTGCCCGCCTCAGCGGTGCCCTATGGCCGGAAGGTGCTGGCGTTGGTCGACGCGCAATTGCCATGGCTGCCCTCGACCTGCCTCAACCTGCACCTTGCCGGCCCGGTACGCGTCGCTGTGCGTGGGCCGAACGGGTGCGGCAAATCCACGTTACTCAAGGTGCTGGCGGGTGAATGGCAAGCGGTCAATGGCGTCTGCAGCGTGCAGGTGCCGAGTGCCTATATCGACCAGCCTCTTGCGCTGCTGGACGACCAGCGTTCCATCGTCGAGCACCTCAATCTGCTCGACTCGCCACTGGCCGAAGCCGAATTGCGCACGCGCCTGGCGTTGCTGCAACTGGACGCCTTGCGCGTGACCCAACCCGCCGGGCAACTCAGTGGCGGCGAGCGCTTGAAGGCCGCGATGGCGATTGCCTTGTGGCGCGAAGTGCCGGCGCAACTGTTATTGCTGGACGAGCCGACCAACCACTTGGACGTGGAATCGGTGATGGCCTTTGAACAGGCGCTGCAAGGTTTTACGGGGGCGATGATGGTGGTGTCCCATGATGCGGATTTCGTGCAAGCGATCAGGCCGACCCACTTTTTCACCTGGCAGCCTACGGGCTGGTGCCTAGAGTGTGTCTGAGGTCATTGCGCGCGCCCTAAAAGCGCCCTACGGTAGTGGCCGGATAATCTCACAGAGGAACCCGGCTCTATGTTGCCTTCGCCGCGCAAGCCCAACGCCAATGCTGCACTGGCCCATCGACAGCGCTGGCGTGGCCGGGTCGGGCTGATGCTGGTGGCCAGCCTGTCGGTGCTGGCGGGCATGACTGACGCCATCGGCTTCATGGCCAGCGGTGACTTTGTGTCGTTCATGAGCGGCAACACCACACGCCTGGCGGTGGCGATCAGCGCCGGGGATCTTGGCCTGACCGGACGGCTGCTGTTGCTGGTCGCGACCTTTATCGTTGGTAACGCCTTCGGCGTCGTGGTCAGCCGGCTGAGCCGCCGCCATGCACTGCCTTTGCTGATGTGTATTGCCGGCTTGTTGTGCGGCGCTGCCGTGCTGCCCTTCGCCGATACGTTGCCCGCGCTGCTGGCGGCGATCATCGCGATGGGTATGCTGAATGCCGCTGTGGAAGAGGTTAACGGATTGCCGGTAGGCCTGACTTACGTCACCGGCGCGCTTTCACGGTTCGGTCGCGGGCTGGGTCGCTGGCTGCTCGGGGAGCGTCGCAGCGGCTGGCGCGTACAACTGATCCCATGGGCCGGGATGTTCGTGGGGGCGGTGATTGGCGCGGTGCTGGAGCAGCAGATGGGCTTGAGGGCGCTGCTGGTCAGCGGCGTCTTGGCAGGCGTGCTGGGGCTGGTGTGGCTGAAGATTCCCCGGCGCTGGCACCTTGGCTACATGCCGCGCTGAGGAAAAAAGGTGCTCGCCCGACGTTTAAGCCTCGACGTCCGTGTACTGGTAAAGAGCCATCGTGTCGGACGGGCGGGTGAATCATAATCCAAATGCCTCGCAGCCGTCGTGACAGGCATTTCCTAAAACGACTAAAGCAATGGATTACAGGCAAGTCGCCAGTGCGGCCAAACGCCGCTTGGCCGGCATATTGTCTTCTGCCGCGTAGTACTTGATGGTGGAACCGGCCCCCGCGCTTTGCACATCGACAAAGTAGTCGCCGGCGGTGGTGTACACGGTAAAGCCGCTAGCGCCGATGGGTTCCTTGAAGCCGCCGGCGTCAACGCCGAACACGCTTTCATCCTGCCAGCCGAACTGCACGCATTCGGCAACCACCAGTGTGGCCTTGTCTGAAGCCAGGGTTTTGTAGGGCGTGCCGGCGCGCGCCTCTTTCATCTTCGAACCTGCACAACCGGCCAGGGCCGCCAGTACCAGTGCGCCAATTACCACCTTGTGCATGCCATTGCTCCGTTGGAAAAAAACGCGACTCTATCATTAGCAGGCGACACCCAAGGACTATTACGTCACGCAGGCGCCTATAAGTGGATTCGCTGCATGCTCAAGGGCAAGCGTACGGTCAAGGGCGGGAGCACGCCCAACTGACTGGGTGCTTGAAGGTGGCGCCTGCTGACACATGGCATTATGATGCCGCGGTTGATCTCACTGAGGAGATCAACGGGATACCCTCAACAAGGAAGCGTCATGAAAGATTTCGTCATCAGCGTCAACAACTCCGTTCTCTACATCGCACTGGCCTTCGTCTGGCTGATGGGTTTGGTGACGATGTTCAGCGCAAGCTTTTTGTCGGGCCTGGCGGTATTGGTGGGCGGTACTTTGACGTGGTGCATCATTTCCGGCTTCTGGTTCGTCCAGTCGGCCACCTATGAAGAACTGCGCAAGCTCAACGCAAAAAGCTGATGTGCCTGGGCAGCCCTATCGGGCTGCCTTGCTGTGTGCAGCATGAATTTAGTTTCACTGTGAAGGGCGCCTGGGCTGCCTATATTGGCCACGCTCATTTTTAGAAACCTCCCTTCTGCCCGCCCTCCCGCGGGCTTTTTTTCGTCCGAGTGTTAAAGCAACCAGCGCAATAGGTAGAACAACGCCATGCTCAACAGTACGGTGATCAACACATTGCGCGTCCAGAACATCAACGCCACCGCGCTGAGCCCCGCCAGCAGGTAAGGGTTGGCCGGGCTCAAGTTGAGTTGATGGTCGGCCAGGAAAATGATCGGCCCGCAAATCGCCGTGAGCATGCCAGGCACGGCGAACCCCAGAAACTCCCGCGCGCCACGGTTGAGGCGCACCGGCAGGCGCGGCTCGATAAACAGGTATCGGTTGAGAAATACCACTAGGCCCATGGCCACAATCATGATGTAGATCATCGCTGCCCTACTCCCAGTCGCTTACAGGCATACCCCGCGCTCATGCCCAACACCCCGGACACCACCACCGCCGACTCCCAATGCAGAAAGCTCAACCACACCGAAAACAGCAACGATACGGCCACGCAAACCAACGTGGGGATGTCACGCACCACCGGCGTAATCAACGCGATAAACGTAGCAGCGATGGAAAACTCCAGCCCCAGTTGATCAAGGCCGGGAATGCTTTTGCCGAGCACGATACCGGCCAGTGTGAACAGGTTCCAGATAATATAGAACGTCAGGCCGACGCCCAGGGCGTACCAGCGGTTGAACGTCTCGCGGTCAAAATGGCTGATCAGTGCGAAGAATTCGTCGGTCAACAAAAAGCCCAGGCTCATGCGCCAGCGGGTCTTGAGGGGCGACAGGATCGGGCGCACATGCATGCCGTACAGCAAATGCTGGGACGTCAGCAGCAAGGTGGTCAGCACGATGGAAATCAGGCTGGCGTCACTCTTGACCATACCGATGGCGACCAGTTGCGCGGCTCCGGCAAACACGATGGCGGACAAACCTTGGGCTTGCAACGGGGTGAACTGTGCATCAATGGCCATCGAACCGGCCAGCAGTCCCCACGGCGCGCAGGCCAGGGACAAGGGAATGACGGCGATGGCGCCGCGAGCGAAAGCGTAATGAGGTAAGGCAGTGGGCATGGAAACGGCTCATCGACAGACAGTCGACAAGCATGCCAGCGCAACAAGGGGATTGTCTTGAACGATCTTGCTCAGGCGAGCCTTACCGACACCTGCTCCACCGAATCGCGCGCTTCGCGCAGTTCGTGGGCGTCCTGGTTAAGCCGGTGAATGGTGTTGAGCAAACGCTGGCGCAACACTTCATCGCCGAGCTTTTCGACGGCACGCATCAGGTCGAAGGCCGCGGTTTCGTTATTTTCCGCGACGGAATCCAGGGTCTTGCGCAGGTTGCGAGTGGCACGGGTCACGCGGGTTATTCCTTGATCAGCAATGGGAAGGCACTTTAGGACATTCATGTTTCATTTTAATTTCAAACACTTGTGGCGGTTTTCAAGGCATTTGATCCATATCAATTGAAACAGCGTTTGACCGATATATATGGAAATACGTATATTCGCATAACCCCATATACAAAGACCTTGGCCATGCTGGATCCCCTCTCCCCACCCACCTTGTTCAAATGCCTGGCCGATGCCACCCGGGCACGCCTGACGTTATTGATCCTGCGTGAAGGCGAACTTTGCGTGTGCGAACTGATCCATGCCTTGGACGACAGCCAGCCAAAAATCTCCCGCCACCTGGCGCAATTGCGCAGTGGCGGGTTGCTGCTGGACCGTCGCCAAGGCCAATGGATCTACTACCGCATCAACCCGGCATTACCCGATTGGGTGACTGACGTGCTGCACACCACCCTGCAAGCCAACCAGCCCTGGTTGCACAACGACGCACAGCGTCTGAATACAATGGGCGACAGACCACAACGGACCAACACCTGCTGCTGAATCC
The DNA here is from genome assembly GCF_963970525.1 of Pseudomonas sp. EA_65y_Pfl1_P113. Lineage (NCBI taxonomy): Bacteria > Pseudomonadati > Pseudomonadota > Gammaproteobacteria > Pseudomonadales > Pseudomonadaceae > Pseudomonas > Pseudomonas sp. EA_65y_Pfl1_P113. Next base: position 218,271 of record NZ_CAXAQM010000002.1, on the reverse strand, counting down.
TCGGAGCGTTCATTCATGCTTGTCGCACTTGCGATTTTTATCTTCACCATCGTATTGGTCATCTGGCAACCCAAGGGCCTGGGCGTTGGCTGGAGCGCAACCCTGGGCGCCATTCTGGCCCTGGCCTCTGGCGTGGTCAGCCTGGCGGATATCCCGGTGGTGTGGCACATCATCTGGAATGCCACAGGGACCTTTGTCGCACTGATCATCATCAGCCTGCTGCTCGACGAAGCCGGTTTCTTTGCCTGGACCGCCCTGCATGTAGCGCGCTGGGGGCGTGGGCGCGGCCGGCGTTTATTTGCCTATATGGTGTTGCTCGGCGCATTGGTCTCGGCGCTGTTTGCCAATGACGGCGCGGCGCTCATCCTCACGCCGATCGTGATATCGATGCTGTTGGCCCTGCGCTTTTCCCCGGCGGCGACCCTGGCCTTTGTCATGGGCGCAGGGTTTATCGCCGACACGGCCAGCTTGCCACTGGTGGTCTCGAACCTGGTGAATATCGTCTCGGCGGATTACTTCAAGATCGGCTTCAACGAATACGCCGCGGTGATGGTGCCGGTGAACTTCGTCAGCGTCGCGGCGACGCTGGCGGTGCTGCTGTGGTTCTTTCGCCGCGACATTCCGCAGACCTACGACCCGGCCGACCTTGAAGACCCCGCCAGTGCTGTCCACGACCGCGCCACCTTCCGCGCCGGCTGGTGGGTGTTGGGCATCCTGTTGGTCGGTTGCTTTGCCCTGGAGCCGCTGGGCATTCCCATCAGCGCGATTTCCGCCGTCTGCGCCGTGCTCCTACTGGTCATCGCCGCCAAGGGCCACGCGATCTCCACGCGCAAAGTGCTGAAGGAAGCACCGTGGCAAATCGTGATCTTTTCCTTGGGAATGTACCTGGTGGTCTACGGCATGCGAAACGCCGGCCTCACCACCTACCTGGCGACCTGGCTCGATACGTTCGCCACTTACGGCGTGTGGGGCGCGGCGATGGGCACGGGAGTGCTGACGGCGCTGCTGTCCTCGGCGATGAACAACTTGCCGACGGTGTTGATCGGGGCGCTGTCCATCGAATCCAGCCATGCCGTGGGCGTGGTCAAGGACGCAATGATCTACGCCAACGTGATCGGCAGCGACCTGGGCCCTAAAATCACCCCGATTGGCAGCCTGGCCACCTTGCTGTGGCTGCACATCCTGGCGCGCAAGGGCATCACCATCACCTGGGGCTACTACTTCAAGGTCGGGATCGTACTCACGCTACCGGTGTTGTTGATCACGCTCGCCGCCCTCGCCTTTCGCCTGAGCCTTTGAAGGAGATAACCCAATGAAAGTCCTGTTCATGTGTACCGCCAATAGCTGCCGCAGCATTTTGTCCGAAGCTGTGTTCAACCATTTGGCGCCGCAAGGTTTTGCGGCGATAAGCGCCGGCAGCTTTCCCAAGGGCCAGGTCCTGCCGCGCAGCCTCAGTACGCTGCAGGCGGCGGGTATCAGCACTGAAGGGCTGTACAGCAAAGGCAATGACGCTTTCGAAGGTAGCCCGCCAGACGTGGTCATCACCGTGTGCGACAAGGCTGCCGGTGAAGCGTGCCCGCTGTATTTCGGGCCGGCAGTGAAGGCGCATTGGGGGTTGGAAGATCCATCTGATGTAAAGGGCAACGACGCAGACATCCAGGCGGCCTTCAACACAACCCTGGACATTATCGCCAAACGCTGCAGGGCGTTTTTCGCCGTGCCTTTTGATTGCCTTAGCCCTGCTGAAATCAAAGCGGAGTTCGACCGTATTGCGCTGATGTGAGCATCGCTTAGCGATGTGGATTCGCCTGCTGGTGCCAGCGTATGCTTTCGCACTTTCCTGAAAGGACGCGGGCATGCTGACGATCTTTTTCTACGCACTGATATTCGGTTTCGTGTTTTGCCTCTCTCCCGGCGCCGTGCTGGCGGAGACCCTGCGCCGTGGTTTGCTCCATGGCTTCACGCCGGCCCTTCTGGTGCAGTTTGGCTCGCTGGTGGGCGACGCGGTGTGGGCGGTGATCGGCCTGACCGGGATCGCCCTACTGATCCAGCATGACGCAGTGCGCGTGCCACTAACGGTAGTCTGTGCGTTGTACCTCGCCTGGCTGGGTGTGCGCAGCCTGATCGATGCCTGGACGCTGCCTGAATCAGACGCCGCACCCGCCAGCACTCGGCAAAATGCGCTGGCGGTCGGCGCAGCGATCTCCCTGGCCAACCCGAAGAATATCGTTTACTGGGGCGCGCTGGGCAGCGCGTTGTCAGGCATCGTCGGCGCCACGCCCAGCCATGGGCAAACCTTGATGTTTTTCGCCGGGTTCATGCTGGCTTCAGTGTTGTCATGCTTTCTGATTGCAGCGCTGGTCAACGTGCTGCGCAAGAACGCATCACCGTTGGGGCAGCGCATCAGTTATGGCTCTTGCGGTGTGGTATTGATCTATCTGGCAATTCTGGCCGCGCAAGGGATATGACGTTATAGCAACGTGTTATCGGTGTGGGTGGCCTTATCGAGGGCCTACTCTCGCAAACCTGGGGGTCAGCGTCCAATCAGGCCTTGACCTGTTGTTCCAAGTGCAGCTGCAATTGCGGATCGATTTGCAGTTGACCTGCCAAGTCGTCCAGGTAATTGCGTTCGGCGTCCTGCTGATCGTCCACCAACATCACACTGGCCAGGTAAACCTCCGCCGCCACTGCCGGGTCGCTGGCGAACTCGGCGAAATCCGCAGCGTCCAGGGGCTTGGCGACTTCAGCGTCGAGCCACGCTTGCAGTTGCGAATCGTCGGTATGCCGGCCCAGTTCAATGGAAATCAGTTGCTGCTCTTTTTCATCGATGTGGCCATCAGCTTTCGCGGCGGCGATCAACGCACGCAAAACGGCATGGCTGTGGGCTTCGGCTGCGGGACCGTCAAGCTGGTCGACCGTCTGGAAGGCTTGCTGCGGAGCACTGCCTTGCTGGCGTTGCCAGGCTTGGTAGGCCCGGAACGCCGCCATGCCCAAGGAAGCCAGCGCCGCGTAGTTCATCCCGCCAGCACGTCCCTGGGCTGGACGCGCGCCAGCGGCACCGCCCAAGAGGCCGCCAAGCCCACCCAACAAGCCACCCAGACCAGCACCGCCCGAGGCATTGCCGGTGCTAGTGCCTTTCAATAAGCCGCCGAGCAGTCCGCCCAAACCGCCACCCGAGGAGGCACTGGCCCCTTGCCCGGCGCGCAGCAGTTGTTCCAGTAAGTCGCTGGTGTTCATGATCTCGCCCTCCCAGGGCGCAACGTTGGCGTCTAACAACCATAGCCCGGCCCTGCCGGAACACCATGACCGCCGGGCGGGCACGGCCTATCATGGCGTCACCGTGCCTCTGAGAGAAAACCCAAGTGAACCGAATTGAGCATGTCGTGTTGATGGCCCGCTACAACCAGTGGATGAACCGCAAGCTCTATGAAGCGGCCGGCACGCTGTCGGACGCGGAGTTGCTCATGGACCGCAAGGCGTTTTTCGGCTCGATTCTCGGCACGTTGAACCACCTGGTATTAGGCGACACCGTCTGGCTCAAGCGCTTTGCCCTGCATCCTGCTGGCTATGCGGCACTGGCTCCGCTGAACGCGGTCGCCACACCTGTTGATTTGACGCAGTTGGCCTTTGCCAACGTCCGAGAACTGGCCGCCCGCCGAGCCTGGCTGGATCAACTCATCCTCGACTGGGCGCAGACCGTAGAGGCGCCCGACCTGGATCAGCGCCTGCATTACCGCGACATGCGCGGTGTGGCCGCCGATAAAAACTGCTTTAGCCTGCTGGTGCACTTTTTCAATCACCAGACCCACCACCGGGGCCAGGCAACCACCTTGCTGAGCCAGGCGGGGCTGGACGTGGGCACTACGGATTTGCTGGCGTTAATCGACTGAACTCGGCGTACGCCTGCATCAAGCGCGGGAACGCCGCGGGCTCTGGCAACTGCGCAAAGCGTTCAACGGCCGGGGTGGAGGCCCAAGGCAATTTCTCGCTGGTCCAGGTCTCCATGAAGGGTACATAACTGCTGGCATTGTCCAGCAACGCCGCGCGCACGTTGACGAACTCATCAATGCCATGAGGGCGGGTGAACAGCCAGCTCATGCAATGCGGGCAAAAGTAGTGGCGGTCCTCCCCCTGCAGGCCGCCGATCACCGGGCAGCCCTGGGTGATCGTAAAACCGCTGGCCGGAATCAATGCGCTCAGGGAGAAGGCGCTGGAAGACATCTTCTGGCAACCGGTGCAGTGGCAGGCCATGGTGATCACTGGGGCTGCACTCACGCTGAAGCGCACACGGTCACAACGGCAGCTGCCTTCGTACGGCAGGGTGTCGACGCTCATCATTGCTTCCTTTTATTGATGGGTAGCGTGGCAGGTTAGCGTCCGGGCGCAGAGTTGAACAGGCCAGCCCCAAAACCGAACGCTGCATCGTCACTGGGGTCGTAAACCTTAGGTGTCGGGATTTTTGCTGCACCCGCCCTCCCCGCGTGCATTGGGAGTCTACCGATGCGCGTACCCCGAGAAGGAGACGCTTACATGGTCATTCACTTCAAGGTCGCAGGTCATTTAGCCTGTGGCCATCACGGCACCAACCTCCCTTCCAGCGTCGAGCTGAACCGAGTCAAGTGCCGTACCTGCCGCAACACCGATGCCTACAAGGAAGCGCGCCGCACCCAGCGCAATGCTGCCCGCCGCGCCAATCGTAACGCCAAGACCCGCACCGTGATCGACTGGCGCAGCACGTGGACGCAACGCCTCACCGACCTGCCCGGTATGCAGCGTTTGCCACGGGGCTTCAGCGGTCAGCCCTTCGTGTAAGCCACACAAACAAAAGCCCCGGCAAAACCGGGGCGCTTGGGTGTTAGTCGATCATCACTGTGCGCCACTGTTTCGAAGGTTTGTCGTTCTGGGGCTTCGGTGGTTCTGGATATGTCACTGATCTGACCAAGGCCCAGGCCGAGGTGTTCACCAAGGACGGTGCTTGTGATCACCGCGACACCGACATTCCGTGGCCAAAGGCCTACATCGATGCCCAAGCCCGACGCCTTGTTGAGCGTGACGACGTAAATATCAAAGACGCCCTGCGCGGCACAGGTATCAAGCTGGCCAAGCCGAAGGGGCCAAAAATGATGGTGTTCAATTGCAATGGCTACCGCCGATTCATCAGCGGCGCGCAGCGCTATCGGGAAGACCGCCGGACAACGCACCTTAAGAAGCGTTACCGTGCGGGCTTAATGCTGCCTTGCTGAGCGAATCGTTCAAACTCGGCGAGCATGATAACCGCCGTGAACTGCAGCTCCCCGTACTGAGCGGCTGTCTCATCAGCCTGGAACGGCCAGTAGTTCTTGTAGAAGTCTTTCGCCGCTGCCTCAGCTTCGTCCTTTGCAAGTTGAAGGCCTGCTTCGTAGTCGTCATCACGCATACATACCTCCTTGATCCGACTCCATGCCGGTCACCCGCAATACCCCAACCCAACCCAACCCAAACTGCCACCATCCAAGTTGCGAGGACTGTTTGATGCGGTCCGTGAGGCGGCCGGTGTTGAAAAGTAGACTTTCAGATGCGCGACTTACGTGCAAAGGCTGGTACCGACAAAGCACAATCCAGTGAAGACATGCTAAAAGCGAGGGACCCACTTGGGCACACCACCGTGGTGATGACCGAGTATTACATCCACAAACGGATCGACAAAAAGGTCACGCCAACTAAGTGAGTTGCGGAGCAACATTTGAAATTGCGGACCGGAAACAAACAAGGGTTTGCATCAGCTTTCGCCCGCAAACCCTTGATTTTAGATGGTGCCCGAACCCGGAATCGAACCGGGACGCCCTTACGAGCGGGGGATTTTAAGTCCATTATTTTTTCCTTATAAATCATAGCCTTATTGTGGTTATTTTTCCGCTTCAAACAAATTCTCTGTTCGTTTTAGGGTAGTGAAACCAGGACTACAAAACAAATTGCGGAAAGAATTCGGGTCGCCGGAATCCCGTATTTCAAGCGAAGGCAGTCGGATATAGGTCTGCAGAAATGGCCTCGAAGCTATTACCGGTTACAGCCCGACACTGAATCCTCTGATCCCCACGCTGTCGGCAAAGCGCCTCACCGCTGTGAGGCTGGCCCAGGTGCGTAGCCGTTAACGTCGAGAGCGTACCGGCACCCAGCGCGCACCGTTGCCGCCCAGGCGAATCGACAGACTCCAATGTGATGCGCCATCGATCTTTGCCACCAGGCACTCGCGCACCACGTTTTGCTGCACCAGGACGCGCAGCACCTCTTCATGGATTGACTCGTTGATCATGTGAGCTCCGTCAGCCGCGTCTGCGCTGCATCATAGAAGGCGAGGTACAGCCGCTCAATCGCATCGGCGCTCAGCGCACCGACGGTCTCCAAGCCCAGAATGAACCCTTCAGCACGATCAATCGCGCGCAATGTGGCGGGGATCGTTGCGCTACTGAGAATAGTCTGCAGCAGCTTGTCGGCCTGGGCGCGGGTCGCGCCTGTCAGGTTCAGCGCCGCCAATGAGACCTGCCCATAATCCTCACTCATGATCTGCCACCCAGCAATCCGGAGTATTCAGCGTGCCGAACTCCGGGGTGTACCCGGCCATGACCGACAGGTGCTCAACTGGGGTGACGCCTCGCGTTGCGGCGGTCGGGATCGGGTACGGGTAACTGCATTCTTTGGGTGTCGACATGGTGAGAGTTTTTGTTCAAGTAAGTGCCTGTGCGTGAGACCACAGTACCCAGGGTCGGCAGGCCAGTTTAGGCGTCGGTGGCTCCCGTACCCCAACGAAAAGGCCCCCACACCTGAGGCAGGTGTGGGGGCCGATCGAACATAGGCTGGAATTCCGTGTATCAGCCGTCAAAGGCCGCTATCGACCGATTCTGTTGAAAAAGTAGCTCCCCTGTTTGACCTGCGGCAAAATTGCTTCATTGGCCGGTGGGGGATCACAGAGCATGATGGGACAATTATCGAGTGGGCAGGAGCGACTGTTTTACTCGTTCAACCTTGAAGATCACATCCCAGCCAATCATCTTCTGCGCAGCATTGATCAGTGTCTCGATCTGAGTGACCTGCGCCATTACCTCGCCGATTTCTATAGCCCTATCGGGCGTCCGTCGATTGATCCTGAACTGATGATCCGCATGCTGATCGTGGGCTATTGCTACGGCATTCGCTCAGAGCGGCGGCTGTGCGAAGAGGCCCATTTGAACCTGGCGTATCGCTGGTTCTCCCGATTAAGCCTTGAAGATGAAGTCCCCAACCACTCGACGTTTTCCAAAAATAGACACGACCGTTTTCGGGACAGCGATCTGTTTCGCTGGTTGTTCAATGAAGTGCTGCGTCGTTGCATGGACGCAGGCTTGGTCAAAGGTGAAGGCTTTGCCGTGGACGCCAGCATCATCAAGGCGGATGCGAGTCGGCAGCGCGGCGTACCGGGTGATGAACAGATCAACTGGAGCGATCCGGCCCTGAGCACTCGCGCCGTGCGTGAGTACCTTGAAGGCCTCGATGAGGAGGCTTTGGCCGAAACGCTACCGAAACGCCTGTCGCTGACGGATCCTCAGGCACGCTGGACGGCTGCTCCAGGCGGCCCTGCTTTCTACGCTTACTCCACGAATTATCTGATCGATACCGAGCACGGCGTGATCATGGATGTGGAACCCACACCGGCTCATCGAACCGCAGAAGTCGAGAGCACCAAGACGATGATCGATCGGGTCGAAGCGCAGTTCGACATCAAGCCGGAACGCCTCATTGGCGACACCGCTTACGGTACCGCGCCGATGCTGGCCTGGATGGTGGAGGAAAAAGGCATCGAGCCGCATGTGCCGGTGTGGGACAAAACTGAGCGCAAGAACGACAGCTTTTCGAGTAACGATTTCCACTGGAATGAAGAGGCGGAGGAATACCGCTGCCCAGCCGGCAACCCATTGCGCAGCGAATGGCGAGCCTTCAAGAACGAACGTTCGCACGTCACTAAAGCCAACACCATCATCTTCCGATCCAGACAGACCGACTGCGCGACATGTCCGATGAAAGCCAGGTGCTGCCCGAACACTTCGATTCGCAAGATCGCTCGCAGCGTCCATGAAGCCGCTCGCGATGTGGCTCGGTTCATTGCCGCAACGCCGGCATATCAGCGCTCTCGTCACGAACGTAAAAAGGTCGAAATGTTGTTTGCCCATCTCAAGCGCATCCTGAAATTGGATCGCCTGCGGCTACGTCGCATGAGTGGCGCGACGGATGAGTTCACGCTGGCCGCTGCGGTGCAGAACCTGCGACGGCTGGCCAAATTTTCATCTCAAGGGCCACCAGTCACGGGACTGGATTATCTTGGCAGTTCGAAGCGCTATCGCTGGTTGTAACGGACGACTCCAATGCCGCGTGTCATCATGGAATGGGCGTCTGGATCGGTCAGTGAGGCCGATTTATCCGATGATTCGTTGAGCTGACTTTCAATGAACTGCAATTTTTTCATCTGAGCTTTGAGCTAGTCGATTAGCTCTTGCAGCCGAGTAGCCATGGGCTGAGCGACCGAGGGTTCTTCCCGATCGCTTTCGTCGAGCGCAGTCAGGCAGCGATTGATACTCGATTCAATTTCTTCCATCCGCCGTTTCAGCTTAGCACTGGTGAAATTGCGGCCGCGGTTATTGATGGCCTTGAATTTACTGCCGTCAATGGCGACCAGATTTTCTTCGAACAGTCCTAGTTGCTGGCACAGCACCACGAACTGGCGGCAGACATCTCGGATGGCCTTGCTGTTGTCTTTTCGGAAGTTGGCGATAGTCTTGAAATAGGCCCAACGGCTTCAGCAAAACGCCCTACGGACGTCAGGGTGGCTCAGGTAAATAGGAGCGCACGCCGAGAGTGCATCGGTGCCCAACGATTGTCGTGGCCACCCAAGGGATCGACAGGCCCCAGTCGGGACCACCTTCCATACGGCCGCCCAGACATTCACGCACGGCATATTATTCGACTTGGGCACGCAAGATTTTTCGTGAACACCGTCAGCGATCACTGTGCATCCACCAGTCGGCGCGTCATGGCCGCTTCGTCGAAGACGCCGTTCAAACCATCACTTGCAGAATTCAGCGCCCCGATTGGTTCTAACCCCAGGACAAACCTCGCATAGGACTCATGCGATGCAGATCCTAGGCACGAGGTGCAAACATGACGATGGTCTTTTCACAGGGCAACAGCGCCCGACCATGGTCCCTGCTCGGCGTCATGCCATCAATCTGTAAAACCATAGGAAGGCAGCGAAGATATACATTGAAGTTAAAAACGTGTGGGATAAGCATTAAAACTCAGAAACGTTCTATGTTCGCGGCTTAATGCGGCCTGTAGTTTATACCCCCCTATGACTACACGTAATCGTTACCACATGGCCCACAAAACACTGAGGTGACTCACTTCGACTGCACAGTCGCAAGATTGCGTCCGTTAGATGCCTGAGCGTTAGCTTCAAACATTTCCATGGTAATGCTTGTGTTTAATGCAACATCCCCGACGCCATTCTTTAAAAGCCATTTGGTGAAATCGTCTATCACTGCACCGATGGCATGCTGATGGTGAGCAACAAAGTCAGCGCATCCGCCGTAGCGATCTTGGATTGGGAGTTATCTGGCCTGGGTTCCCTCTTGGACTTTTTGTAACCAATCTACTTCATGTGAATAATAAGGTTCGTCTGATTTTTCCAGCATCTGGCCTCCCCTAAAGTGCCGGAATGAGATTAAAAAACTACCTCCATCAGATCAGCCCGATCCTATCCTCGCCCAATGCCGCGCGTCGTCTGCTGCGCATTTTTGCTATGGTGCTGCTGGTAGGTATTCTCGGCGGCGTGTACAGCTTCCTACTCTTTACCTTCAAGAATGAAGTGTCCCAGCGGCGCAGCTACATGAGCAGCGCAATCGCCGAAGCGCATACCTTTTTCACCACCCGGGAAGCGCTGCTGGAAAGCCTCAGCCTGTCGGCCACGCGTATGGCCAACATGAACCTGCCAGTCTCCGAAGAAGAAATCCGCCTGCTCCTTGGCCAAGCGCCGGGACACCAATGGAGCATCTGGCTGACCCAACGCATGCGCGACAATCTCAAGGCTCGGCAACTCAACCTGGTCTATGTCAGCAGCGGCCCCCAGCCTCAAGTGTGGCGCCTGTACAACGCGACGTCGGTGACCAGTGCTTTTGGACGGGCCACGCTTGAGCATCTGCAGACCCTCGAGCACCCCAACAGCGACAACCTGAAGGAACTCTGGCTGACCCACGCCTCCGACGGGCACTCGCAGTTATACATATTCATCCGTCTGGACGAGCGTGACATCAACTCCGGCTGGCTCGGTCTGGAAATGGACGACCGTGAAATATCCAGCGCCTTGAGCGATCACAGCGCCGGCGAGTTCACCATGTTCAATTCGCAGGGCATGCCGCTGTTCAGCAACAGCCACAACCCGCCGCCGGGGCAGAACCTGCCGTTGGTGCAGCAAAAGGATTTTTTCGGTTTTGTCGGTGACGGCTGGCTGCCTGAACAGTTGGTGTTACGCAAGCAGCTGAAATCGTCGGATTGGCAACTCATTTACTCCATCGATCTGCTGGCGGTACTGGGAGCACTGTGGCCGCAAATACTTGGCGCGCTGCTGTTCTGCCTGCTGAGCATCAGCCTGGTGTACCTGCTGATCCGGCGTCTGGAACACCGCGTTATCAACCCGGCGATTCACCGGATCCAAGCGTTGGTAGAAAGTGAGCTGTTCAGCCGCGACGTGATCCAGACCGCCCCGGTGGCACTGTGCGTGCTGCGCCGCACCGACGCTAGGGTGGTGCTGGAAAACACCCTCGCCCGACAATGGTTGGGCTGCCGTGGCGAACAACTGGGGCCGGGCTGGATTCGCGCGGCGTTTGACGAGCATGAACCCACTCTCACTGATTACTTCGCGAGCACCGATGGTCGTCACCTATACCTGAGCTGCGCGCCGACACGCTATAAAGGCGAAGACGTGTTGCTTTGTGCCTTCAGCGACATCAGCGCACGCAGGCAAATCGAAGCGGCGCTGGAACAGGCTCGCCAGTCGGCCGACGCCGCCAATGAGGCAAAGACCTTGTTCCTCGCGACCATGAGCCACGAAATCCGCACACCGTTGTACGGCGTGCTGGGTACCCTGGAATTGCTCGCGCGCACTCAACTCGATACCCAGCAGAAAAGTTACCTGCAAGCCATCGAAGGTTCATCCGCCACCCTGCTGCAATTGATTTGCGACGTGCTTGATGTGTCGAAAATCGAAGCCGGGCAACTGGCGCTGGAATTGATCGAGTTCCGCCCGACGACGCTGGTACAGGAAGTGGTACAAGGCTACGCGGCAGCGGCGCAGAGCAAAGGCCTGCAACTGTACGCCTGCCTAGACCCGCAAACGCCGGAACGGTTGATCGGCGATGCTAGCCGTGTGCGGCAGATCCTCAACAATCTGCTGAGCAACGCGGTCAAGTTCACCGATTCCGGGCGTGTGGTACTGCGGGTCAAATTGCTTGGTCGAGAAGGCGAACGGGTGTTCCTGCAATGGCAGATCTCGGACACCGGCAAAGGCATCGCTCATGATGATCAGGCGTTCATTTTCGAACCGTTCTACCAGACTGAAGGCAACACCAACGTGGTGGCCGGCACGGGCCTGGGTCTACCCATCTGTCAGCGGCTGACGCACTTGATGAACGGCACCCTGCGCATGGTCAGCGAACCGGGGCTGGGCAGCAGTTTTTCCTTGAGCGTACCGCTGGAACAACCCTCAAACAAAACCTCACCGGCCGTCGTGCCGGCATTGGCGCCGGACCTCATTTACGTGGTTTCGCCCGTGCGCGAACTGGCAGAAAGTCTCAGCGGGTGGTTGCGGCGCTGGGGCGCCCGTCCGCAGATTGGCGCACCCGATTGCACGGAACCCGACACCAGCGCTGTGCTGCTTGAGCTGTATCCCACGCCCTTCGAGCAACGTCCCGGCCAGGCATGGGACGGGCCGCGGGTGCTGGCCAGTGGCGATGGCGCCCATGAGCCGCAGTTCGGCGCAGGTGGCTGGAAGGTCAATCTGAACGATCTGGTGGCGATCCAGCGCGCCGTACGCCAAGCGCAAGGCGGTCAGATTCTCCCTCCCCCCGAACAACGCGAACCCCATATGCTGCGTCCATTACACCTGCACATTCTGGTGGCCGAGGATAACGTCATCAATCAACTGATCCTGCGCGACCAGCTCGAAGAACTGGGTTGCGCGGTGGCGTTGGCCCGCAATGGCGAAGAGGCCTTGTCGCTTTGGCGTGAGGGTGAGTTCGACATTGTCCTCACCGACATCAACATGCCTCAACTCAACGGCTACGAACTGACCGCAGCCCTGCGCGGCGCGGGTTGCGTCACTCCGATCATCGGTGCCACCGCTAACGCTCTGCGCGGCGAAGATGCCCTGTGTCTGGCGGCCGGAATGAATAACTGTCTGGTCAAACCTTTTACGTTGCGAGCCTTGTTTGCGGCCCTGGCTCCTCACGAAAGAGTCGCTCATGAAGCCCTATAGCATTTTGATAGTCGAAGACCACCCTTTCCAGCACCGATATTTGCAGAATCTGTTTAACGAGTTGGGCAATTTTGAGGTACTCGGCGCCCGAGACGGCGAAGCCGCACTGGCCTGCCTGAAACAGCGTGACTTCGACCTGGTACTCACCGACCTGCTAATGCCCGGCATGGACGGCGTGCAGTTCATTCAGGGCCTCGCTGCGCAACGTTCGCGCCCCGCACTGGCGATCATGAGCGCGGCCTCGCGACGGATGTTGATGGGCGCCAGTCTGGTTGCGAGTAATCTGCAGGTAAAAGTGATCGGGCTGATTTCCAAACCGGTGACCACCGCCGCTCTGTTCTGCCTGATCAATCAACTGCAGGCACTGCGCCAGTCGGTTCCGGTCGAGGCCCGCGAAGGCATCGACTGCGAGCGTATTTTACACGCGCTGGACAACGGTGAACTGCAAGCCTGGTTCCAGCCCAAGAAAGCCCTGAACAATGGCCGCATCGTCGCCGCCGAAGCCCTGGTGCGCTGGATTCATCCCGAGCATGGCACGTTGCTGCCAGGCGAATTCCTCCCGGAGTTGGCCGCGTGTGGCTTCGAAGAGCAACTGTTGTGGCGAGTGTTAGAACAAGCGCTTGCCGCCCAGGCCTGTTGGCGCCAGCAGGGCTATGACATTCCGGTCTCGATCAACCTGCCGACGCACCTGCTCAACAGCCACGACTTGCCCGACCGTATCCACGAGTTCGTGCTGGCCCATCAAGGCTTGCCGGCACGGATCTGTTTCGAACTGATGGAGTGCTCGGTGCCCGACGACATCAGCAACTTCTATGCCGGTGCCTGCCGCTTGCGGATCAAGGGGTTCGACCTGTCCCAGGATGATTTCGGCAAGGGTTACAGCTCGTACATGAATCTGGTGTCAGCGCCGTTCACTGAATTGAAGATCGACCGCACGTTGGTGCAAGGCTGCAACGCCAATGAGGAGCTGGCCCAGGCCCTGACCAGCATTGTCAGCCTAGGACGGCAGTTGGGTCTGACGGTGGTGGCCGAAGGCGTCGAGACCGCGCAAGAACTTGCTATGCTGCGTAAAATCGACTGCACTCAGGTTCAGGGTTTCCTGATCTCCCACGCCGTGTCTTCGGATCAATTCCAGCAGTTGCTGACCCATGACGGGCCGGCGAACGCGTACTGACCCGCAAGCGGGTGTTGACAACTGTCACTTGCTATCGAAGTCACTGTGCTCAAAGGCCCGCTTATCTCTACTGCCCAGGTCCACTGATGCCACATCCCAATGCTTTCATGGAAAAGCTCGCCAACAGCTCATCGCGCCTAAACAAGACGTTGCTGGTGCTCGGCGCCCTGTTGTTGCTGTTGCTGGGCATCAGTTACGTGGGGGTCAAGCGCATGGTTGAGGAGCGGCGCGATACCGTGCAGTTTCACTTTACCCGACTGATGGAGAATGTCCGCGAACAGGAAGTTTTCCTGCAGGATATCGCCCGGGAAAGCGCCAAGGGTGAGCGACTGCCCGCGGCCCTCTTGCCGCCCTACACACAAAAGCCTCTGCCTGATGAAGGGCGGAACATTTATGAGGGCCGCGGCCTGCCGTTTTCGCTGCCTTACAGCCTGAAGATCAATCCGGACAGGATAGCCCCCAGCCAATACCGGAAAATCTTTGCACTCGGCACCCACCTGGCCGCTTACTACAGCGCGTTCTGGTCAGCGTCGCATTATCAGTCGCCACAGGTCTTACTGGTCAATGGACCCGACAATTTTGATCTTGCCGTACCTTCTGCCGGGCGCTTGCGCGGTAACGGACAGACGCAGATCGGCCATCTGGTCGACGTGATGACCCAACTGAACAAGCGTCTGCGCGGGCAGAACTTGCCGCCGCCGGATCTTCAGGTGCGCTGGGAACCCTATGTCTCTGCCGAGGATGACAAGAGCGCGCCGCCCCTGCTGGCCTACGTGAATATCAATCTGGCCAGCACCGCGCTGACCGTCGAAGGTGCCGATACCTGGGTGGTATTGGGCTCGCTGATGAACCTATCTCAGGTCAATAACATCGAGCGGCTGATGCAATGGTCGATCTACGACGACTTCACCTTGATCAGCCCACGCGGCGTAGTCTTGACCGGCGCCGTGAAACCCGACGATTTGCTGGATGAAGGGGTGAACTTCAAGCGTGACGGCCTGGTGTTCAAACTGAGCAGCCCCGGCGAGCAACACTGGACGGCAATCTACGTTATCAGTGTGCGCAGTTTCCTCGATTACGCACTGTGGCCTATGCTATGTCTGGTTGCACTGGTTCTGGCACTGCTCGGTTGCAGCCGGGCGATCAATCGCTGGTACCAGACGCGGGTCATCATGCCCGCACAAAGTGCGCTCGCAAGCATCGCCGAAAGCGAGGCGTTCAGCCGCGCAGTAATCGACACGGCGCCAACCGGCCTGTGCGTTATCCGCCGCAGCGATCACCATGTACTGCTGCAAAACCAGCGCGCCCGACAGTGGCATGACAACGGCCAGTTGATGAGCCTGCTCACCTCACGCACCGACCCCGGTCACGCCGACCTTGAGCTCCACGGGCGCCACCTGCACGTCGCCTTCGTGCCCACTCGCTACCTGGGCCAGGATGCCTGGTTATGTGCGTTGCATGACGTCACCCGGCATGTCGAAGATGCCGCAGCACTGGAGGACGCGCGCGAAGCCGCCGACTCGGCGAATAAGGCCAAGAGTCGTTTCCTCGCCACCATGAGCCATGAAATCCGCACACCGCTGTATGGTGTACTCGGCACTCTGGAACTGCTCGGTCTGACCCCGCTCACCCCGCGTCAGGAGAACTACCTGCAGACAATCCAGCGCTCATCCGCGACGTTGTTCCAACTGATCAGCGATGTGCTGGATGTGTCGAAAATCGAAGCCGGGCAGATGACCCTCGAACTGCAGGAATTCTGCCCGCTGGAACTGACCGAAGACAGCGTGCGCACCTACAGCGCCTTCGCCCGTTCCAAAGGCCTGCAACTGTATGCCTGCATCGACGCGACGCTTCCGGATCGGTTGCGCGGTGACCCGATACGGATTCGGCAGATTCTCAACAACCTGCTGAGCAACGCGATCAAGTTCACCGATAACGGTCGCGTGTTACTGCGGGTACGGATGCTGGAAAGTGTCGACGGCCGCGCCAGCGTGCAGTGGCAGGTCAGCGACTCGGGTGTGGGGATTTCTCAGACGCAACAACAGCAGCTGTTCGATCCCTTCTATCAGGTCAACGACGCCACCGAGCAGGCGGGTGCCGGACTGGGTCTGGCCATTTGCAAATGGCTGTGCGAGCTGATGGAAGGCCAGTTGAACGTGGTCAGCGAACCGGGACTCGGCAGCAGTTTCACTCTGCAACTTGCGCTGGAACACGCGCCCGGCGAGCTGGCCGATTGCCCGCCGTTCAGCCCCGCCTCCCCCGCTGTCTACGTGCGTGCGCAGGTCGCTGAGCAGGCGCAACACCTGATCGCCTGGCTCAACCGATTCGGCGTCGATTGCCGGCCGCTGACGCCCGATACCTCAGCGTCATCGGCGCTGCTGGTCGAGCTCGCACCTTTGGCCAGCACCAGCGCCTGGTCCGGGCCGAGGATCATCGCCACCACGGATGGCCCCAATCCAGCGCACTTACGCGGGATCGATCATCACGTCGACGCCCACGATGTGCGCGCGATCGCCTGGGTGGTTTATCTGGCACAACACGGCGCTAGCAGCGACAGTCAGCCTGCAGCGGCGGAAAAGCCCCGACCATTGAAGTTGCACGTGCTGGTGGCAGAAGACAACGTGATCAACTCGGCCATCATCAAGGAGCAACTGGAGGTGCTGGGCTGCTCGGTGGTCGTCGCGGCCAATGGCGAACAGGCTCTGGCGCAATGGACACCGGGGCGCTTCGATCTGCTGCTGACCGACGTCAATATGCCGATCATGAACGGCTATCAATTGGCAACGGCGCTACGCCAACTGGACCAGACCCTGCCGATCATCGGCGTCACCGCCAATGCCCTGCGCGAAGAAGGTCAACGCTGCGCCGCTGTCGGCATGAACGCCTGGATGGTCAAACCGCTGAACCTGGCTACCTTGCGCACGCATCTGGAAAAACACTGCAAAATCGCCTTGCCGGAAGCAGCCACGGCACCGATCCAGCTGTCGGCGAAAATGCGCGAACTGTTTGTCACCACCCTGCGTCAGGACATTCACACCACCCTGACGGCACTGGACAGCGCCGACGCCCATCGCGTGGCGCAGCAACTGCACAGCATGGCTGGCGCGCTGGGTGCAGTGCAGATCGAAGCCATGGCCACAATTTTTGTCGAGCTGGAGTGCCGTTTGCACGGCATGGCCGTGACCAGCGCCCTGGACCTGGAAGTCCGCCAGAATCTGGCTCGATTGAACGATCTGTTGGATACCCTTGAATAATTTCACTCTGGATAATCACCCATGGAAACGCTCAACGTTGTCATTGCCGATGACCATCCCATCGTTCTTGTGGGGGTGCGTGAGCTGGTTGAGCGTGACCGACGCTTTCGCGTGGTGGGCGAAGCCGTTTGCTCCAGCGAACTGATCAACCTACTCGAAACCCGCCAGGTGGATCTGGTCATCACCGATTTCAACATGCCCGGCGACTCGACCTACGGCGACGGCCTGAAACTGGTGGAGTACCTGACGCGGCACTACCCCGGCGTCCGCGTGCTGGTGCTGACGATGATTTCCAACCCGCTGATCCTGACGCGCCTGCAAGAACTCGGGGTGCTGGCGATCATTCAGAAAAACCAGCTGCACAACGAAATCGAAACAGCGCTAAAGTCTATTGCCCGGGGTAATCCGGTGCGCAGCAACGGCCCGCCGCCGACTTCGGTGCTCGTCGACAACGCTGATCTCGACGAACGCTTTACCCGACTGTCACCCAAGGAACATGAAATATTGCGTTTGTTCGTTTCGGGAATGGGCGTCAATGATATAGCCCGGAATTTGAACAGAAGCGCCAAGACCATCAGCACGCAAAAAAATATCGGCCATGCGCAAACTTGAAGTCAGCAGCGATCAGGACTTGCTGGTTTATTGCATAGAACGCAACTTGTTCAACTAACTGGCAATCATTCGCCAGTTAAAGACGACTTCTAGGAATCGTCTGATGCTCCAGAAAAAGTTCGCGTTATATCGTGTTGTTGCTTGAATCCCAACCATTGGAAAACAACATGAAAAAGCTGACTCGCGCACTTCTCGCACTTTCGTTCATCGCCGCTTCCAGTCATTCACTGGCAGCCGATCCGGTTACACCCACCAAGGCTGGCAGCGGCACGATCAACTTCACCGGCAACATCAACAACGATGCCTGCTCGGTTGAAGGCATCGGCAAAAACAAAACCATTTCGGTCGACATGGGCGAAGTGTCGATCAAGGACATGGGCACCGCCACTGCGCCTAAAGGCAACGGCACCCTGAGCGTCGAGAACTTCGACATGAAGATCAACTGCAATGCCGGGACCAAGGTTGCAATGATCTTCGAACCGACCAAGGGCGCAGGTTCGGGCATCGTTGCTGGAACCAAAGTGCTGAAGCTGATCGACGGTCTTGGCGCTGCGAAGAACATCGGTATCGCCTTGCTCGACTCCAACGGCGCGTTGATCGACCTGAGCTCGCCGTCCACTGCGAAGATCGAAAATACTCTGCAAGACAGCAACACCACGCTGAAATTCTCGGCCGCCTACGTTACCACTGGCGACGTGAAAACCGCCGTTGCCGGTCGCGGTGACGCCACCCTGCCGTTCACGCTGCAATACGAATAACCCGCGCGAACACTCACACCTGGTGCAGGGCCGGCCGGCCCTGCACCCTCAATCAACAGCGCGGTAGCCCTTATGTTTTATCGTCACTCATTGTCCCTTTGCGCGGGCCTTTTGGGCCTGCTCGTGACCAATCAGGCCATGGCCGGCATTTCCTTGAGCAGTACCCGCCTGGTCTTCGACGGCCAGCACAAGGAATCCGGAATCACCGTGCGTAACAGCGGTGCAGATGTATTGATTCAGTCATGGATCGACACCGATTCCAGCGAAACCGCCGCCGTACCGTTTGCCGTCACCCCACCACTGGTGCGCGTCAGCGGCGACGAACAGCAGATCTTGCGTGTGATCTACGAAGGCGCTGGCATGCCGACCGACCGCGAGTCGGTGGTCTGGCTCAACGTGCAGGAAATCCCCCAATCTGCGAAATCCGCCAACACTTTTCAGCTGGCTGTGCGCCAGCGCATCAAGGTGTTCTTCCGCCCGCCGGCACTGAAAAACAACGCGTATCTGGCACCAAGTGAACTGACCTGGCGCCTGACCGAACGCGCCGGAAAGAGCCTATTGGTGGTGAACAATCCCGGCCAGTATCACGTGTCGATTGCCGATATCAATCTGCAATCCGGCGCAATCAACGAACAGCCCTTTGATTCAATGATGATCGCGCCCGGCGAACAGAAAGAGTTCAGCCTAAAACAACTTCATAACACCAATACAGCACGCCTGTTATTCAGCAGCATTAATGACTACGGCGCACAAGACCGTTATAGCGCGCAACTTTCCAGCAGCGCCGATACTCGAGCCCGTTTGAATAAAGAAGCACCATAACTTTCGCGCCGCTGTCATGGCCACACTTTCACTGTATTTCTCTTCGCTCCGTTAGTTCGTATCGGAGGTGATATAGGGTTCCTGAATGTTTTTACTCAAATGCGACAGATGGGCGCCATTTTCAGTCGCACTGGTTATCAGTTGCACCTGCCTTGCCGATGACGAAGAACAATTCAATACATCGTTTCTGCAAGGTGCTTCCTCCTCTGTCGACCTGCAATCGCTGCTCGCCAGCAGTCGCGTGCTGCCCGGCATTTACCGGGTCGACCTCTACGGCAACAACACATTGGTTGGCCGACGCGGTATCGATTTCCGTCGCCATCCCGGTACGGGCAAGGTCGAGGCCTGTCTGACCCTGGAGATGGTGCAGCAACTGGGTGTCGACATCGGCAAACTGCAGGCCGCTGGCAAGCTGCTCGGCGATGACCCGAACGCCTGCGTCGATCTGCCCGCGTTGATCGATCACGCTACCGTCCGTTATGACGTGCCGCGTCTGCGGCTGATGGTCAGTGTCCCGCAAAGCGCCATGGAGCGTGGCCGACGGGGTTACGTCGACCCGGCGCTGTGGGACGAAGGCGTACCCGCTGCGTTCATCAATTATCAGTTGAGCAGCAGCCGCAACAGCACCCAGGCCGACAATACCGTGTCCAACAACCTCGGCTTGCGCAACGGGATCAACCTCGGTGGCTGGCGCCTGCGCAACGAATCGAACTTCAACAGCAGCACCGGCCGCCCCAGCACGTTCAAAAGCAACCGCAGTTACCTGCAACATGACGTAACCGCCGTGAAAGGCCAGTTCAGCGCCGGAGATATTTTCTCCGATGCCGACCTGTTCGACAGCGTGCACTACCGCGGCGTGAAACTGGCGTCCGACGACGGCATGCGTGCCGACAGCGAGCGCGGTTATGCGCCAGTGATTCGCGGCATTGCGCAGTCCAGCGCGACCGTGGAGATTCGCCAGAACAACTACATTCTCTACAGCGCAAACGTGCCGCCGGGGCCGTTCGAGATCAGCGATATCTATCCCAGCGGCTCCAACGGCGACTTGGAAGTGACGATTATCGAAGCCGATGGTCGGCGCCGAGTGACGGTGCAAGCGTTTTCCAGCCTGCCGATCATGGTCCGCCAGGGCCAGTTGAAGTACAGCGTCTCGGCCGGCCAGTACAACAGCAACAGCGAAGATCAGAAGACCCCGCAGTTTGTCAGCAGCACACTGGCGTATGGCATCAGCAGCAACTTGTCCGGGATTGTCGGGGTGCAGGCCACTGACAACTTCAAGGCGCTGTCCGTCGGCGCTGGCCGCAATACCGCTATCGGTGCGATCTCACTGGACTTGACCCACTCCATGAGCAACACCTTCGGCGAAACGGTCACCGGCAACAGCTTGCGTGCCCTATATGCGAAGACGTTCACTGGGACCGACACCAACTTCACCCTCGCCGCCTACCGCTACTCGACCGAGGGCTATCGCACCCTCACCGAGCACGTCGAGGAGTTGAGCCGCGATGGCCAGCAACGTACCGGCAACTCGAAAACCCGTACCGACCTGACCGTCAATCAGAGCCTGGGGCGCAACCAGGAATATGGCAGCGTCTACGTGAACGCCAGCGACCAGCGTTACTGGGGGCGCGGAGGTTCACAAAGTCTGTCGGCCGGTTACAGCAACTATTGGGGGGATGTGAGTTACAACCTCGGCGCGACGTATACCAAGGATGTCGGCAATTACGGACCGGCGAACAACGACACACTGGTCAACCTGTCGGTGTCGTTCCCGCTGGGTTCCAAGCCCCGCGCTCCTCGGGCGTTTGTCTCGGCCAGCACGCAGAAATCCAGCGACACCACGCAAATGGGCATCAACGGCTATCTGTCGGAAGACAGCGACACCTATTACTCGGTACAAGCCGGCAACAGCAGCACCGGTGGCAGCTCCGGTTCGGTCAACCTCAGCACCCGCACCTCGATGATGGATATCAGTGCCGGTTACAGTCAGGGCCGCGGTTACCACTCGCAGAACCTGAACCTGGCAGGTTCGATCGTCGGCCATGCCGGCGGGATCAACCTCGGACAAACCGTGGGCGAGACGTTCGCACTGGCCCAGGTCGAAGGCGTGGAAGGAGTGAAAATCGGCAGTTTCACCGGGGCCAAGACCGGCAGTAACGGCTTCGCCGTGGTGCCCAATGCGCAGCCCTATCGCGTGAACTGGATCAATCTCGACACCCGCGATCTGGGCGGCGATGTCGAGATCGACAATGCGACCCGGCAAGTGGTGCCACGCCGCGGTGCCGTGGTGCTGGCGCGCTACACCAGCAAGACCGGACGCCGCGTGCAGTTCGCCTTGTTCGACGCGCAGAACCAGCCGATCCCATTTGGCGCCTCGCTAGAAGACAGCGCCGGCAAGCAACTGGCAATCTCTGATCCGGGCGGCAAGGCACTGGCGCTGGTGGAAGCCGACACCGGTACCCTGATCATCAGTTGGCAGGGCCATCGGTGCGAGGCGTCTTACTTATTGCCAGAGCGTAATAAGGCTTTGAATTATGAAAAGGTCTCACTTTCATGTACTAGGTAATCATTTTCCGGACGAGATCTTTGCCAGAGAGATCCTAGCCATCTTGGAGTACGCAAAGCTCGAAAAAAGCCGCGTTTCACAAGCTCTGACACAAACCATACTTACCTTTGCATACGTGGCCGAGCTTTATATGAATGAGGTGGTTCCCACGAAAGCCCATGCCACCCAGAAGGACAACGCGCGCGAACTGAAAAATCTTCTCCTATTCTTCAACGAGCCACCGGCCCCTCTAGAAGCAATCGAACCGAAACATGTCAGCCAGCAAAAGCGGCCACGGATAAAGAGGAGTCAACAGGGAACATCAGAGAAGCTCGAGACCAACTTGAGCACACCACCGTAGGGATGACAGAACGGTACATCCGTATGCGAGAGGGCATGAAGGTCACCCCTACGAGGTGACTAACGGTCACGAATGGCGGAAAAGATTTTTTGATTGCGGAAAAAAGAACTAAGGGCTTGCATGAGGTATGTCATGCAAGCCCTTGATATTCATGGTGCCCGAACCCGGAATCGAACCGGGACGCCCTTACGAGCGGGGGATTTTAAGTCCCATGCGTCTACCAGTTTCGCCATTCGGGCGGCAGCGCGTGTTGCAGGGTTGGGAATATATAGATCCAGTCGCGTCGACGCAAGGTCGCAAGGCAGCTTTCTTACACCACGACACAGGCGAAAAAGCTCGTTAGATCAGTGATCTAGATGAGGATAACGAAGGAAAAACTGAGATTTTCGTGCCTCGATGCGTTGCCCACTCTGCTATCTTCACGCCCTCGCAACGAAATGCAAGCAACGCAGAATGGACTCACGCAGGGCTCGCAATCGCCACAGCCTTCTGGCCTCCCAGAGCAACAAGGATGTAATGGCTGATGAATAACGCCCCTGCCTGGGTGAAAATACTCTCCAGATGTGTGACACCCGATAAGACCGGAGAAGGCCTGGCTGATTTGCTCTTCTCTGGCGTATTGGCCGCAGTGGCTAGTGGATACTTGGCAGGTACATCCACACTTCGAATTCGAGGCCGCCGTCGAAGCCTTGCTCCACTGAGGTTTCATAGCGCTCAACGTGCAAACAACAATCCCGACGCAAACGTCGGGATTGTTGTTCTGAGAGGCCGATCAGTTGTCGGGATGCTCGCTCGCTACCGAATCGGCAGCATCCACGTCAGACATATCTTCTTCAAGAGGTGCCTCGTCGTCCGGCGGCAGCGGGATGTTGTCCCCATCACGCTTCGGGTCGTACCCTGCTTCATTATCTGTGCCGCGGGTTACGTCCTGCTGTGAAATGTTCCCGGGGGCGTTTCTGTCGATTTCCATGCTGGCTCTCCGTTCTAGGCTCGGAACATCCGCGCGTCAACATAAGAGTGGGCCGGTCACGGCGAGTGCCAAGGCCTGGACGAACGGTGACGTCAGGTTCCTCGATAATGAATTGCTCCAGCTACCTACACGCACTGTTTTAGACCATCACTTGTGCGGCCAGGTGCTTCAGGCATTCCCACCTATGTCGTCACCCGACACGGACTCAAAGAGCATCCCCACGGCACCGACCGTCTCCAGCCGGTGCTTGACCTCTTCACTGACGACTATCGCGCCCGAATATTTTTTCACTCTGAAAATGTGCTGATCGCCGATTTTTCCAGGGTTAATCACAAGCCGGGTGAATGCTCGATACTCACCCGCCAGATCGGGTCTTACAGGGTCATTGGGTTCGAACTTCTTGAAGTTAGATCGTCGCCAAGCGTCCATTTTTCCGCCATCATCATGTCCTGCCTGAGCCAGTAAGACTTCACACGTATTCTCCAATAGCCCTTTTTATTAACCGAGCGCAGCTTAAAAGGATCACTTCGCTAAGACAGCGTGACTCAAAAATCTGTTCCGACGGACGCAGATATGCTCAGATGGCTCTACGCTCCCAACGCATCATCTTATGCGTCGACGTCCCCCACTCACCGTGTGGTGAGTCATTGGCGTTGAACACCAGCCGCTCCCTTATTTGGAGACTCACCATGAACCCACACGCCACCGCCCTTGTCTTGATCGAATTCCAGAACGATTTCACCACCCCTGGTGGCGTGTTCCATGACGCAGTCAAAGAGGTGATGCACCAGTCAGACATGCTGGCCAACACTGCAACCACCGTGCAGCAAGCGCGCAAGCTGGGCGTGAAGATCATCCACCTGCCGATCCAGTTCGCCGAGGGCTATCCGGAGCTGACAACACGCGATTACGGGATTCTCAAGGGTGTCGCCGACGGCAGCGCCTTTCGCACCGGCAGTTGGGGTGCAGAGATCACCGACGCCGTGACGCGTGAGCCCGGCGATATTCTCGTGGAAGGCAAGCGCGGACTGGATGGCTTTGCCACCACCGGCCTGGACCTTGTGCTACGCAACAATGGCATCCAGAACCTGGTGGTGGCGGGGTTTCTAACCAATTGCTGTGTCGAAGGCACGGTTCGATCAGGTTATGAGAAGGGCTACAACGTAGTGACCTTGACCGACTGCACGGCGACGTTCACCGATGAGCAACAAAAGGCCGCTGAAAACTTCACGTTGCCGATGTTTTCGCAGGCATTGCGGCATACCGCGTTTCTCGGGGCGTTGAGCGCCGAATAAGCAAAAAGGGGGCGACGGATTAATCAGCCGCCCCCTTTGCTTAACGCTCGGCATGCACCGCCGTTCCAACTTATCCGTTTAACGTCAGCCCCCGATAAGCCGGCACTGGCAGCTTGTGCCTCTGCGGTTGTTGCCGGGCGAGTTGTGCCTGCAGGTGTGCGACGGCATCCAGCACGCGTTGCGCCCATTGCTCGTCTTCCGGGTCCACGACCACGACGCGGAAACCGTGATCGACACCTTCAAGCTGAACGCCCTCGGAATCATCGACATGCAAGTCGATGTCGAACGCCGACGGCAATTTTGACGGAGTATTCAACAGTCCGCGCTCGGTGAGAGCCTGGTTGTGCCGCACGCTGTTGACCACGCCGTCGACGTGGATGCCATACAGCAACAACCAGCGACGTATGTAGGACGGGGTGCGACCGGATGAGGTGTAGACCCAGACGCTGCAGCCTTGGCGACGCAGTTCCCGGGTCAGTGCGCGGGTTCCGCTGCGCAGCGGCTCGCCCAGCCATCGGTGCACACACGCCGGCAAACGGCTGTGTTCGGCCGCGCTGTGGTGAAGCTGGCAAGCCAGCGTGTCATCGATATCGAACGAGATACGGATGCGCTGGCGCTTGAACACATGCTTGATTGTATCGAGCACTGGATACGTTCCCATTAATGCCCCCCCTGATGGACGGGCGCTGGTGTGTCGCTCAGGAAAAACTCCATTGGATCAGGGGCCTTATCTTCCAGGAACGCGGCATACTTTTTCTTGATCTTGGGCAACTCATACAGCGCCATGACGCCATGCTTGGCGGAGTTGCGTATAACCGAGGACGGGTTGAAGTAGCCCTCGGCGTTGTCCAGTGTCAATACGAAGGGCGGCAACCCCTCGCGCATCAGCAGGTAGCTGACGATCAGCGACCCACTGCGGTGATTGCCTTCAATGAACAATTGCGGCTTGCTGAGGACTCGCACGTAGACACCCGCTGCGCGCTTCCACACCGATTCACTGTGGTGCTTGCAGTACCAGTTATACAAGTCCTTGATGCCGCCCTCGACATTGTTGAAAAAATGCACTTCGGTAGCCAGCAGGTGCTGTGCGTATTCCTGCCGGCGTAGCGGGTCTTTGCCACAAAGCACGGTGGCATTGATCTCCAGCATCAGGTTCAGTTGCTGAAGGTCGAACAGGTCGACACCCCGCGCCACATAGTCGTCAATCAGGGCATAGCCATCAAGCACATTCTGCAGCACTTCGTCTGTCAGCGGGTCGCGTGGCTCGGTAAAGTCCTGGCTGAGCTGGGCAAAACGGCTCTGTACCTTACGCAGTGCGCGTTCGATCGCGGGCAAATCAAGACGACGTGTTGCAGTCATTGGCAATCCTGAAAAACGGTGCATGGGTCAGCTGAACTTGCCGCTGATGTAATCCCCGGTCATTTGTTCACGCGGATTCTCGAAAATCTGCGCGGTGGGGCCCATTTCCACCAGATAGCCGGTGCGGGTGCCCTGGGAGATGTCCACCGAAAAAAACGCGGTGGTATCTGCCACACGAATCGCCTGCTGCATGTTGTGCGTCACCAGGGCGATGGTGTAATCCTTCTTCAACTCAACCATCAGCTCCTCGACCCGGCGAGTGGCAATCGGGTCAAGCGCCGAGCACGGCTCATCCAGCAACAATACTTCCGGCTCGGTGGCGATGGCGCGGGCGATACACAGGCGTTGCTGCTGGCCGCCGGAGAGCGACAGGCCGCTGACCTTGAGCTTGTCCTTGACCTCATCCCACAAGGCAGCGCCTTGCAGCGCGTGCTTGACGCGGTCGCCGATGTCGCCCTTGTAGCGGTTGAGGCGCAGGCCAAAGGCTACGTTGTCGAAAATGCTCATCGAGAACGGGTTCGGCTGTTGGAACACCATGCCGATGTAGCGGCGCACGACCACCGGGTCAACGCCCTTGCCATACACGTCCTGGCCCAGGAAATGCACGTGGCCTTCGAAGCGGAAGCCCTTAACCAGGTCGTTCATGCGGTTGAGGCTACGCAACACGGTTGATTTGCCACAGCCGGACGGGCCGATAAAGCCAGTGATCTTGTTTTTCTCGATCGGCACATGGCTATCACGCACCGCCATGAAGTTGCCGTAGAAAATCTTGTCCAGCTTGCAGTCCATGACCACAGGCGCCTGGGTGATAAACGGAGCGGCTATTTGCGCAGATGATACGTTCAAAATACAGGTGCTCCCGTTCTTAATACTTGGGCTTGCCGAAAATACGGCTCACGATATTCACGACCAGCACGATCATCACCAGCACCAACGAGGCCGCCCATGCGAGCTCAAGCTGGTTGTCGAAGGGCATGCCGGAGAAGTTGTAGATAAGCACGGCAAGGGAGGCCGTCGGGTTCATCACCGCCAGGCTGCCGTCGTGGTAGATCCAGTAGTTGCTGAACAGCGCAGTGAACAACAGCGGCGCGGTTTCGCCGGCGGCGCGGGCCACGGCGAGCATAACGCCGGTAAGGATCGCTGGCATGCCGGTGGGCAAGACGATTTTCCAGATCACCTGCGAACGGGTGCAGCCCATACCGTAGGCGGCATCCTTCATGATCTTGGGCACCATCCTCATCGACTCTTCAGCCGTCAGTACCACGATTGGCAGCATCAGCACGGCCAGCGCAACGCCACCCGCCGGTGCCGAGTAAGTCCCGGTGGTCATCACCACCAGCGCGTAGGCAAACACACCCGCCAGGATCGAAGGCAAGCCGGTGAGCATTTTTGCGGCAAAGCGTGAGGCGTTCGCCAGCTTGCTGTCCGGGCCCAGTTCCGCCAGGAAAATCGCCGCCATGATGCCGACTGGCACCGCGATCGCGGCAGCGATACCAACCATGACGAACGTACCTGCCATCGCGTTGCCGAAGCCACCGCCGGTCTCGAACCCAGTCGGTGGCAGCTCAGTGAACACTTCCAGGCTCAGGCGAGCGCCGCCGCGGGTGATCAGCATGTAGAGCACGGAAATCAGCGGCACACTCGCCAGCAATGCGCCGAACCACACCAAGGTGGTCAACACCAAGCTGCGCAACGCACGACCTTCGAACCGGCGCTGCAGGCTCGGCATGGCGGTGATAGGAGAAGAAAGGTCAGTCATTGCTTAGTACCCCGCTGGGCGTAGAGCATGATCATCGAGCCGATGATGTTCACCAGCAGCGTGATGAACATCAGCACCAGTGCGGCGTACATCAACACTTCGATCTCGTTCGGCCCGGCTTCGGGGAAGTTCAGCGCCAACAAGGCCGCCAGCGTATTGGCCGGTGCAAACAGAGAAAGGGAGATGTTGTTCGCGTTGCCGACCAGCATGGCCAGCGCCATGGTTTCACCCAATGCGCGGCCGAGGCCCAGTACCAGGGAACCAAAGATGCCGGTGGCGGCAGATGGCACCATCACCTTGAGAATCGCTTCCCAGTGGGTGGTGCCCATGCCGTAGGCAGCTTGCTTGGTTTTCATCGGCACAGCCGTGAGGGCGTCCTGGGAAACGGCGGCGATGGTCGGCAGAATCATGATGGCCAGTACCAGTGCTGCCGGTAACAGGCCCGGCCCGCTCAAGGAAGTGCCGAAAAAAGGAATCCAGCCGAGTTCGGTATTCAGCCACGCCGTCAGCGGGCGGATGGCCGGGATCACCACATAAATGCCCCAAAGGCCGTAAACGACGCTGGGGATCGCGGCGAGCAGTTCAACGATGGTGCGAAACACCGCCGCCAGCTTGGCCGGTAAAAAATCCTGGGTTAGGAAAATCGCCATGCTGACGCCGAAAAAACCTGCGATCAGCAACGCGATGAAGGCACTGTAAAGCGTGCCCCAAATAGCTGGCAGAATGCCGTATTTACCTTGATTTACGTCCCAGACACTGCCAAACAGCACATCAAAACCGTGCTTTTCCATGCCGGGAAGTGCCTTGCGCCCTACTTCGAACACCAGCGCAAAAACCAGCGCCAGCACCAGCACTACGCCTATGCGTGCAAGCGCACGGAAGGTGCGGTCAACCAGGAAGTCCTTCTTAGAAGGTGGCTGGCACGCAGAGTCCGGGTTAACCGGTACGACAAAAGGTGAGTTCATTGGCTAATTCCGGAACAAGAGGGGAACACGCCCGGCATGGCTGACAGCCCATGCCGGGGGTGGTCTGGCAAGCCTTACTGAATGTTGGCGGAAGCTTTGCGAACTTGATCGACAACCGATGGCGGCAGCGGGATGTAGCCCATCGAATCGGCAATTTTTTGGCCTTCGGTCAGGCTGTACTCGACCATTTCACGCATGGCCTTGGCTTTGGCCGGGCTCTCGTTTTTCTTGCGGAAGATCATCCAGGTGTAGGAAGTGATCGGGTAGGACTTGGCGCCATCCGGATCTGGCAGCCAGGCCACCAGGCTTTCCGGCATCTTCACCGCAGCCAGGGCTTCTGCACCGCTTTCGGCGTTAGGTACTACGTATTTACCGGCCTTGTTCTGCAACTGGGCGAAGTCAACCTTTGCCAGTTTGGCGAAGCCGTATTCGATGTAGCCGATTGCGCCTGGAGTCTGGCGAACGGTAGCGGTTACGCCATCGTTTTTCGGCGATTTGATGAATTTGTCGCTGGCTGGCCAGTTGACCGTGTTGCCTTCGCCCAAGTCCTTCTGGAACTCAGGGTTGATCGCAGACAAGTGCTTGGTGAACACAGCGGTGGTGCCGCTGGAGTCTGCACGCACAACGACGGTGATCGGCATGTCAGGCAGTTTCAGGCCTGGGTTGGCGGCGACGATCTTCGGATCGTTCCACTTGGTGATCTTGCCCAAGAAGATGTTGGAGTAAACATCGCGCGGCAACTTGAGTTCTTTAGGATTGCCCGGCAGGTTGAACGCCAACACGATCTCACCCGCGGTCATCGGCAGCAGCTGCACGCCTTCGGCCACCTTGGCAATGTCTTCGTCTTTCATTGCCGAGTCACTGGCGGCGAAATCGACGGTCTTGTTCAGGAAGTCCTGTACGCCCGCACCGCTGCCCTTGGACTGGTAGTCAACCGTGACACCTTCGGTCTTCTTGCTGAAGTCCTTGAACCAGGTGAGGTAGATAGGGGCCGGGAAACTTGCACCAGAACCTGTCAGGCGGACGCTTTCGGCGGCAAATACCGAGGTGGCGCTAAGAGAAACCGCGACGGCGAGTGCAGCAGACTTCATCAGACGTTTCATTCAGAAAATCCTTGTGATTACGGGCTCACGCACTCTGCAACATTCTTGTTACGGTTTTATGAATGCGGAATGGCAAAACGCCTTGTTGTCCCCCTCTCCCGCCGCAATAACGCATTTTGGTGTAATTGGCTCGTAACAAATTGCGTCTATGACTTTGCCATCTCCCACCACGCGAGTTCGGCCCATGTCCTCAGTAGAAGACGCCTTGATGCAGCGCATCCACCGTGAACTGCTTGATCACAGTGATGAAGAGCTGGAACTGGAATTAGCCGAAGATGGCCATGACCTGAATGCGCTGTTCGACGAGCACGTCGGTGAGAGCTGCGAAAAAGCAGCCCGCAGGATTTATTTCAGCGAACTGTTCCGCCTGCAGGGCGAACTGGTGAAATTGCAGAGCTGGGTGGTGAAAACCGGCCACAAGGTGGTGATTCTATTCGAAGGGCGTGATGCCGCCGGCAAAGGTGGCGTGATCAAACGCATCACCCAGCGCCTGAACCCCAGGGTTTGCCGGGTTGCCGCCTTGCCTGCGCCGAATGACCGCGAACAGACCCAGTGGTACTTCCAGCGTTATGTTTCACATTTGCCGGCGGCCGGCGAAATCGTGCTGTTCGACCGCAGCGGGCACAACCGCGCGGGTGTCGAGCAAGTCATGGGGTTTTGCAACGACGAACAATACGAAGAGTTCTTCCGCACCGTACCGGAGTTCGAGCGCATGCTCGCCCGCTCCGGTATCCAACTGATCAAGTACTGGTTTTCGATTTCTGACCAGGAACAGCACCTGCGCTTTCTCAGCCGCATTCATGACCCGCTCAAGCAGTGGAAACTCAGCCCCATGGACCTGGAGTCGCGTCGGCGCTGGGAAGCCTATACCAAAGCCAAGGAAGTCATGCTCGAACGCACCCACATCGCCGAAGCCCCGTGGTGGGTGGTGCAGGCCGATGACAAGAAGAAAGCGCGGCTCAACTGCATCCATCACTTGCTCGGGCAGATGCCGTATGAAGAAGTCGAGCTGCCGGTGATCGAACTGCCGCGGCGTGTGCGCCAGGAAGATTATTCGCGCAGCCCGACGCCACCGGAACTCATCGTGCCACAACGGTACTAGCTCAGTTGCTCACACAAGAACGGCACACTGGCAAGCCTGGACGTGGGGTGAAATGCC
The DNA here is from genome assembly GCF_963970525.1 of Pseudomonas sp. EA_65y_Pfl1_P113. Lineage (NCBI taxonomy): Bacteria > Pseudomonadati > Pseudomonadota > Gammaproteobacteria > Pseudomonadales > Pseudomonadaceae > Pseudomonas > Pseudomonas sp. EA_65y_Pfl1_P113. The sequence goes on along the minus strand of NZ_CAXAQM010000002.1, from coordinate 187,597 downwards.
AGTACCCGCGTTGCAACCAACAGGTAAGCGACCTCCTCGGATGACATGAACGCCATGCCTCCGAGGATTTCGAACGCACGCGTGCTGATGCGATTGATCGCCTCCTGCACGGCAAACCGGGTGGCCTGCGCGCGCGCCAGGTCAGCGCGCAGAAAGCGGTTCTGATCGATCGACACCGCCAGGCCGCGCACAGCCATGGAGGCGCCCTGCAGATCAATCAGCAACATCGCGCGATCATCCTGCGAGCCTTTGTTGGATGACAATGCCCTGGATGCCAATGCAGACGCCATGCCCAGATAAGACGCCGAGACAAGCAACTGGAACCAGATGGCAAACAGGTGTTCACCGGTACCCTGTTGAACATCGTCCAACTGATTATCGACGGCTTTGCTGAAGTACATCATCGACTCTGGCACCAGCAGATTATTGAAGATCACTTCATGGCTGTCGGCTGCCTGCAAGTGCTGTACCGACCAGAACTTTTTGCGTTGGATATTCGGGTCACCCGCCAGCCCCATACCGATGCCGATATGGGTTTTACCTTCAGGGTCGAGGTAGTTGACGCCAAACGTGATCGCGTCGAAGTGATGCGTCATCGTGCACGGCTTTTTGCTGCCGCTTACCACGTAGCCCGCCGCTGTCTTCTCAACGGATAACGTGGATTCCAGGATATTGGCGTGCGCCCGCCCCTCGGAAAATCCCGAGGCGACCAGCAGGCTGTCGCGTGCAATCACGCTTAACAGCCCTTGAATGTCGGGGAAAAACTGATTCGCCGCCATCATGCCGGCAACGGTATGGTGATGCATCGTCATCATCACCGCCAGGGAAGGACAATGCGCGCCGACCCACGTATGGACCTGTGCCAGGTTCGCCGCGCTGACACCCCCACCGCCCAATGCTCGGGCAATGGATAGCCCGGGAGCACCCAACGTACGAAACAGCGTCGCCAGTTGTTTGGACGCTCCCCGCTCAAGTTCAATTAGTGAGGCGGCTTCGAGAACAGGCACTAACTCGGGAATACAGATTAACGCGGCAGCTCTTTCTTCTTTCAATACCATATTCATTAAACCCTTAAACTATCAACCGAGCCTCAAAACGACTGTGGCGGCTTCAAGTAATGCCGTGCATAACGACTGTCCAACTTCGACAGCGGCAATAACATAAAGAAGTCCGCAACGTTAAATTCTTTATCCCACGCAGGCGCACCACATACCCAGCCACCGCTGCGTAAATAACCTTTGAGCAACGGTGGTATGCGCGGTATATGCCCAGGCTCGAACGCATCAATAGGAAAGGGTATGTAGGGGAGTACCCGATAGTCGGCAGGCGCCAGATTTTCCGGAGTGAAACTGCGGTACAACGCTGCCGCATTGTGGCCCCCACCGGACAGGCTCACGCTCGCGCACCCCATCAAATGGTCGCAGCCCGCACGCTCCATATAACGCGCCAAGCCTGACCACAGCATCATGATCACACTGCCACTGCGGTACTCGGGGTGAACACACGCATGCATGGCTTCAACGGTTCTGGGGCGTAAGGACTTTAATCCACTGAGATCGAATTCTCTCTCCGAGTAATAGTGCCCCATGCTTTGCGCCGCTGCCGGGCCCATCAGGCGATAGGCGCCCACCACAGCCGAAGTCCGGGTGTCGCGAACCAGCAGGTGGTCGCAATAGTCATCGAACTCATCGGCGTTTAACGCCTCGGGGCTTGCCAGTGTGGACAGTTTAAACGTGTCGGTGAACACACGATGACGCAGACGTTGCACTTCACGTACTTCATCTTGAGTCGTGGCGAGACTGACCACTAACTGTGCACGTTGCTCGGGTGCAACTGAATGTTCATCACGGGAGACCGGCTGAGATCGCATTCCTGTTCCTTTGAGTCACCGCGCTATTAACCAGCACGTAGTAAGCAAGACACTAACATGCAGTTTTATATAGGCACGGTAAGGAAACTCTGAAAGCGTTCGCGATCTGTTAACGCCCTTCCCTTATAGTTAACATCACTTGCTCGCACTGTTGTGGTGAGCGGGCTTGCCGGCGCTGGGCAAGCCCGCTGACTACACGATGCGGCCACGTTAGAGGGGTGAACTGCTGACCACCCGCAGCGCCAACCCCTCATATGCGTCCAGGGTGATGGTGAACTCCCCCTCCGCCGTCAGATCCCCCTCAACCCGCTCATTGATGATATCCACCACCATCCCGGCAGCAATATCAGGCAAATGCAGGGTTTCGGTGATCGGCGTGGCGCCGAAGTTCAGCGCGGTGATTTGCGTGCCTTTACCGGCCGGCAATTCGTGAACCATCACCAGCAGCCCCGGGTTTTCGACTTCCGGCACCTGGATCTGGCGACTGGCAGCGATATCGTAGGCGCGGCGTACCGCGAGGATTTTCTGCAGTTGTGAAGCGAAGGACTCGGGGTCCTGCAGCTGACTGTTCAAGCTGCCGTAAAGGCTTTTCGAACGCGGCATTTGGCCGGCAGACAGCTGCGCCTCGGGGTTCAAATCCACCAGGTCATACGCACCGCGATGAATCCAGCGCGTATCGCCATCGCGCATCAGATGCTCGACTTCTTCGGCCGCCAGCGGCAGCGCGCCGACCAGGTCCCAGCCGGACAAGGCAAACACCCCAGGCTGCATCGCGTTGTACATCACCAGCAGCAGATGGATCTGGCGGATCTGCTGGATGTCCGCCGGGGTAATCGCGTCGAGGTCACGAATCCCCAGCGCCGCCGTGATGATGCTGGCGGTGGTGCACGACACGCCATTGGTCACGAACTTGAGGTTGTACGGCGCATGCTCGCCGGCCAGGCGTTCGTACATCTGCTCGCGAATGTGCTCGCGCAGGATATTGCCGGGAAAGGTCTGGCCCTGGTAAAGGAAGGTGTCATGGGCATGCAAGGTCCAGAAATGCACCAGTTCCAGGGTCAGTTCATCGTGGTTCTGCAACGCGTGGATCAGCGAGCCGGGGTCGATGCCCTGGTGGTGCATCTCGCGCAGCATCAAGCGCAGAAACTCGGCGTCGCCCATCAACAGCGCATGCTGGTACGCCGGGCGGGTAATGAAGTCATAGGACAGGTCGGCACCGCCATGGGACATGGAGGCGATGTCATCCACAGTGAGGTTCAGCTCCTGGAAGCTGAAACCGCCTGCCTTGCGGATCGCGCCGCCCAACAACTGGTTGCCGGTGATCGACAGCGGATGGCTCTCGGACCACGCCGTGCCATCCAGCTTGCGCTCTACACCGAGGAAGCCGTTGGCGTCCAGGCGCAGGATCTTTGCGCCCATCACGTCAATGGCATGCAGCGCATCGCCGATGATCATCTGCTGCGCGGCAAAGGTCGGGTCCAGCCAATTCAGCGAAGGCTGGCCTTCCTTGAAGTAATGCAGGTACACCCAGCGACGCGGCTTGCCATCCACGCCCAGCACGACATTGGTTGCACTCCAGTCGGTTTCCTTGACGCCGGGTTCGAAGAAAATCACCCGCTGCAACTGGCCGACGATGTAGTGTTTGTCACGCAACGCATCGACCTGCACTGGGCTGAGGTTCTGCGCATCGCGCCCCTCGACCACGTCGGGCAGCAACGGCCAGTCTTCTTCGCGGATTTCCACCATGTGGAAAAGGCCGGGATAGTCCTCGTACGCCATCTCGGCCAAGCGAAAGTCCGCGCCCTTGCCGGTGTGGGACGGGATCACATCGTCGATGATCACCGCATTGTGCGCCGCCGCCATGCGCGTCAACGCCTGTAACTGCGCTTCGGTGCCCAATTCAGGGTCGATTTCAAAGCTGATACGGTCGAAATTGCCATCAATGGTCGGCGTGTGCTCGGTACCGCTCAGTCCGCCAGACTTCTTCAGCGGGCCGTTGTGTATACCTTGAATGCCGATCTTCGACAGGGCGTGCCACAGCGCCTCATCCCCCAGCGCCTCCAGCACCGTGCCACCCTCGCGGGTCACAATCGAGGCCGGGTAGGCGGTGAACCACACCGACGACAAAGCCGTGGCATCACGGGGCCGGGTCTGTGCGTAAGGCTGCTGCCACAACCGCCCCTGCCCCGAATAGAGCTTGGCGCGCTGGCGTGCCGCGTGCAGCATCGATTGTTCCACCAGCCAGTTCACATGGTTGTTTTCAGCCGCCGTCATAAGCCTGTTACCTGTCGTCGTGAAGCATTACTCGTGAACATATGAGGGTTGTGTGGGCCATTCGTTGCATTGGGATTAGCCCCCTGCCCACTTGAGCGAATTCTCTGCTTGGCAGGCAAGCCACCCACAGAAAAGCACCGTCTGGAGACTTAGCAGGTTTCCCTGTACTGCTTCGGCGTAAACCCTGTCGAGGCCTTGAACTGCCGGGTGAACGCGCTGTGGTCGGTATACCCGCACTGCAACGCGACTTCGGTAATCGGCATGTCGGTATGCAGCAACCGATGGGCGTGCTCCAGTCGCACTTTCTGGATCATTTGCCGAGGTGTCAGGTGGAACACGCGTTTGCAGTAACGCTCCAGCTGCGCGACAGAAATCCCGGCGATGCGTGTCAGTTCACCCAGCGTGACGCGGCGGTTGAAGTGCGCGCGGATATGCGCGTCCACGGCAGCCAGGCGTTGGTAGGTCGGGTGACTTTCGCTGGCGGTTTGCAGGTCTACGGAGATACCCGCCAGGCCAATGATCTCGCCCGCGTGGTTGTATAAAGGCCACTTGTGGGTCAAACACCAGCCGGGTTCTCGGGTGCCGTACAGGTGCAATTCAAGCTGGTCCCCCAGCACCAAGCCCTGCTCCAGCACGCGCCGGTCCTGTTCGGTGTAACCCGGTCCCAACTGCGCGGGGAAGACTTCAGCGCTGGTCTTGCCCAGCAGGGGTTGCAGGTGTTTGAGGCCGCAGCGTTGCACCAGGGTGCGGTTGGCGAGGACGTAACGGGCGTGGGTGTCCTTGATGAAAATCGCCGCATTGGGGATCACATCCAGCATCGGCAATAGCTGCATCACACCGGCCAATAATTGCTCGATAGTGTGGGGGCGACTCGCCTCGCTCCCTTGGCAAAGGGTCACAAACGCGCTCTGCATCATGACTGTCGCCCCACGCAAATTGCCTCGATGCGTAGCAGATTGCCCGATGCCCTGGGCGCTGTCGAGCGGTGCAAACTGTGCTGATTTCGTCACCGATGCGGGCAAAAAACATCAATAGTGCCGCCGTCCATGAGTTCATTGTAGGGCCACTGCATAACTATCCAATAACTCACAAGAAGGCGACGCTATGTCAGGTCAAGGCAAGTTCAAAATTGTCGTGCTGTTCACCTTCTTCAAGCCAGCGAACTTCCAGGTCCAGGGTTTCGCGCCGTTTCGCCTGTCGGGCATCGAGATGGCGGTGTCGGCCGGCGCGGTCGCCCCTGTCACCGTCGCCGCGCTGACCCCAGCCACCCATTGATTGGAGCGTTTTATGAAGCGATTGCATGTGATCGACTCCCACACTGGCGGCGAACCGACGCGCCTAGTGATGAGCGGCTTCCCTGCGCTGAACGGCGACACCATCGCTGAACAACGGGGGCACCTGCGTACCGAGCACGATCAATGGCGCCGCGCCTGCCTGCTGGAGCCGCGTGGCAATGACGTACTGGTCGGTGCGCTGTACTGCGAGCCCGTCACCCCCGGCGCGGTCTGTGGGGTGATCTTCTTCAACAACGCCGGCTACCTCGGCATGTGCGGCCACGGCACCATCGGCCTGGTCGCCTCCCTGCATCACTTGGGTCGCATCCAGCCCGGCGTACATACCATCGACACACCGGTCGGCCCGGTTGCGGCAACGTTGCACGAGGACGGCAGCGTGACCCTGCGCAACGTGCCCGCCTACCGTTTTCGCCAACAGGTGCCGGTGGACGTGCCGGGCCATGGCGTGGTCTACGGCGATATCGCCTGGGGCGGCAACTGGTTTTTCCTGGTGTCGCAGCACGGCCAGCTGTTGCAGATGGACAACGTCGACGCGCTGACCGATTACACCTGGGCAATGCTCAAGGCCCTTGAAGACCAGGGCATCCACGGTGAAGGCGGCGCGCTGATCGACCATATCGAACTGTTCGCCGACGACGACCTGGCCGACAGCCGCAACTTCGTGATATGCCCCGGCAAAGCTTACGACCGCTCACCCTGCGGCACCGGTACCAGCGCCAAGCTGGCCTGCCTGGCCGCCGATGGAAAACTCGCGCCCGGTGAAACCTGGACTCAAGCCAGCATCACCGGCAGCCAATTCGACGCTCGCTACGAATGGGACGGCGAGCGCATCCGCCCCTTCATCACCGGCAGCGCCTACATGACCGCCGACAGCACCTTGCTGATCGACGAGCGCGACCCTTTTGCCTGGGGCATATAAGCCCCGACCGTATTCAACTGATCGACTTCAGGAGTTAGAACAATGAGCGACAACATTTTCACCGGCTGCATCCCCGCCCTGATGACCCCGTGCACCGCTGAGCGCAAACCGGACTTCGACGCCTTGGTCGCCAAGGGCCGCGAGTTGATCGATATCGGCATGAGCGCCGTGGTGTACTGCGGCTCCATGGGCGACTGGCCGCTGCTGACCGAAGCGGAACGCCAGGAAGGCGTGGCACGCCTGGTGACGGCGGGCGTGCCGACCATCGTTGGCACTGGCGCAGTGAACAGCCGTGAAGCGGTAGCGCATGCGGCCCACGCCGCCAAAGTCGGCGCCCATGGCCTGATGGTGATCCCGCGCGTCCTGTCCCGAGGCGCCTGCGCCGCCGCGCAAAAGGCGCACTTCTCGGCAATCCTCAAGGCTGCGCCCAACCTGCCGGCGGTGATCTACAACAGCCCGTACTACGGCTTCGCCACCCGCGCCGACCTGTTCTTCGAACTGCGCCGCGAACACCCGAACCTGATCGGCTTCAAGGAATTCGGTGGCGCTGCCGACCTGCGCTACGCAGCCGAACACATCACCTCCCAGGACGATAACGTGACGCTGATGGTTGGCGTAGACACCCAGGTGGTGCACGGCTTCGTCAACTGCAACGCGACCGGCGCCATCACCGGTATCGGCAATGCACTGCCTCGGGAAGTTCTGCAACTGGTGGCGCTGAGCAAAAAAGCCGCCAAGGGCGATGCCAAGGCGCGCCGACAGGCCCGTGAACTGGAAGCCGCGCTGGCAGTGCTGTCATCGTTCGATGAAGGCTGCGACCTGGTGCTGTATTACAAGCACCTGATGGTGCTCAACGGCGACCAGGGCTACACGCTGCACTTCAACGAGACCGACGCCCTCAGCGACGCCCAGCGCCGTTACGCCGAGCACCAGTACGCGCTGTTCCGCCAGTGGTACGCCAACTGGTCAGCAGAACAGAACGTCGCCTGACCCCTTGCGCGCCGCTGTGGTTCTCGTAGCGGCCAAACCCACTTTTTTCCAGGACGATTCCATGACTCTGACGGGCAAGATGCTGATCGGTCAGCAACTCATTTGCGGCAATCGCGAAGCGATCCGGGCGATCAATCCCGCCACCCACGCAGCCCTGGAGCCCGCCTACCTGGGCGGCGACGGCGAACGCGGCCGCACCTGCGGGCAACTGCGCACCTTTGCCCGCACCGTGCGTGCCGGGGAATGGCTGGATGTGCGGGTAGATACCGCGCAGCCGCAGCGTCAGCCACTGCCTCGGCCAGACCTGCGTCAGCGCCACATCGCGTTGGGCCCGGTGGCCGGGTTTGGTGCAAGTAACTTTCCGCTGGCGTTTTCCGTGGCCGGTGGCGACACCGCTTCGGCACTGGCCGCCGGTTGTCCGGTAGTGGTCAAGGCCCATGGTGCTCACCCGGACACCAGTGGGGTGGTGGGCCGGGCGGTGGCGCAGGCGCGGCCCGAGCCGATTCCGGTGTATGCGCAAATGAGCTCGATCAACCCGGTGTACCTGTTCCCGGCAGCGCTGGCGGCTCGGAGTGAGGCACTGGCCCAGGGTTTTGTGAGTTCCTTGACCCAGGGGGCCGGACAATTTTGTACCAACCCAGGGCTGGTGATCGCGGTACAAGGGCCGGATCTGGATCGCTTCATCCGCAGGGCGGCTGATCGACTGCCGAACTGTGCAGCGCAGACCATGTCCGATCCCGATATCGTAGTGGTCGGCGCCGGCATTATCGGCGTCGCCTGTGCACTGCAACTGGCGCGTCAGGGCCGGCACGTGGTGGTGGTCGACCAGCAGGAACCCGGCATGGGCGCGTCCTATGGCAACGCCGGGCACCTGGCGACCGAACAGGTGTTTCCGATTGCCGACCTGTCGATCCTCAAACGCTTGCCCGGCATGCTGCTCGACCCCATGGGCCCGCTGCGCCTGGATTGGAAATACCTGCCGCGCGCCCTGCCCTGGTTCCTGCGCCTGTTATTGAACCTGCGCCCGGCCAGCTATCAGCGCACGGTCGCGGGTATCCGCGCGCTGAACGAGGGCAGCCAGGGCGCTTGGCAGCGCCTGCTGCACAGCATCGGGCGCCCGGAGTTGTTGCGCGAAGAGGGCTCACTGCTGATGTTTGAACGGGCGGATTCACGGGACGCCCTGGATGCCTTGCAGCAGCGTATGCAAGCGCAACAGGTGCCCGTCGCATTCTGGTCCGGCGACGCGATACGCCAGGCTGCACCGCAGTTGAGCGACAACATCCGAGGCGGGCTGTTCTTTCCCAGCACCGGGCACTTCCTTGACCCCTACCAAGTGGTGTGCGAACTGGTCCAGGCAGCCAAGGCCAGTGGCGTGCAATTCCTGAAGCGCCAGGTGCTGGATGGACGCTTGGAACAACACGGCGTCTCACTCACCACCGACCAAGGCCCGCTGACCGCACGGCAGGTGCTGGTCGCCTGCGGTGCCCACTCAGCCAAACTCACCGCCGCACTGACCGGTAAAAAAGTCCCGCTGGACACCGAGCGCGGCTATCACCTCATGCTGCCTCACGAACAGCAGCGCCTGCCGTTTGCCGTCACCTCCCTGGAACGCAAATTCATCCTGACGCCTATGGCCGACGGCCTGCGACTGGCCGGCACTGTGGAATTCGCCGGCCTCGACCGCCCGGCGAATATGGAGCGCGCCTGGCAGTTGCATCGGTTGAGTAAAGGGTTGTTTAGGCAGGACCTGAGTGCGGAAGGTGCAACGCCGTGGATGGGATTCCGGCCGTCGTTGCCGGATTCGCTGCCGGTGATTGACCGGGTCTGCGACGGGAAGGTGCTGCTTGCGTTTGGGCATCAGCATTTGGGGTTGACGCAGGCGGCGGTGACGGCGGAGATCGTTGGGGGGTTGGCGTCATCAACCCTTGTACCAACGCCCATGCCTTACGCTCTGAGCCGATTTTGATTGATGACCCCAAAATCAGAGGGATCCTACAAGGCACGCAAGATATGTTCTATCGCTTAACTCAATCCCTCTGGAATGCGGGTTACAGGTTACAGTGGTGCAGCCCATTTATACGAACGCAAGGACCTGACTCGTACATATCTGGCTCCATAAACATCGCGTGACGATTCAGCGCGCCGCCCAGGAAAACTCAGCTGTTTAATCAGAAGCGGACCCTCCTGCATGAGACCCGCCACCGTGAAAAAACAGCTTTCTATCGCCACACTCAGCGCTTGGTGTTGGGTTGGCAAACTGACGCCACCGTTGACGCTGCTGACAGCTTTGCCTCGGCAATCACTGCTGGACGCTTTTAGTACGCGAACCAAAGGTCCGTTGGTTCTGGTGGTCGCCCCGGCCGGCTACGGCAAGACAACGTTGTTGATGCAATGGCGCCAAACCCTGCTATCAGCAACGACGTCGCCAGTCATTGCCTGGCTTTCATTGGATGAGGCCGACAGCGATCCCAATCGCTTCCTCTCCTATTTGATCCTTACGCTAGACCGTGCGGGCCTTGATCTCGGGCACCTGACGCGGCTTGCGCAAGACCAAGCGCTGGATGCCCAACCGCAACGCACGATCACCGCCCTGCTCCACGCACTTGCCAGGGAAAACAGCCAGGTCACGCTGTTCCTTGACGACTACCATGCAGCAGCCAATCCTCAACTCGACACCCTCGTACAGGCGCTGCTTGAACAGGCGACCCCCTGGCTGGAGTGGATAGTCGCTGCGCGCATCCGCCCTGGCTGGCCCTTGACTCAGTGGAAAGCCAATGGCTGGGTGCATGAAGTGTCCGCACACGCACTGATGCTAACGCAGGCAGAAACCGCAGCCATACTGGGGCCCGATATCCTCCCCGCAGAACTCACGTACTTGCATGAAAGAACGGAGGGGTGGGCGGTGGCCGTGCAGCTGGCGCGCCTGTGGCGGGCCAGTGGCGATGCTTCGCTGTACGGTCTCACCGCGTTCTCTGGACGCGTCGCCGATATCGCCGACTACCTGACTGGGCAGGTGGTGCAACGCCTGTCAGCAGAATGCCAGGCTTTTTTGCGCGACATGGCGCTGCTGGAGCGCTTCAACGCCGAAATGGCTGATGCGGTGCGTGGGCGCAGCGACAGTGCACGGTTATTGATGCAACTGACCCACCTTGACGCTCTATTGGTACCGCTGGATGCCGGCCGTCAGTGGTTTCGCCATCACCGCCTGCTTCAGGACTTTCTCAAGCAGAGCATTGATGCGAGTGCAGCACGGGATATTCACTATGGCGCAGCCCAATGGCTGGCCCAGGAAAAGGATTGGATTCAAGCGATCGTTTATGCACTGCGTGCGCGTGATACGCGGTTGGCGGTGGATCTGGTGGTTCGCGCAGGAAGCTGGCAAGTGGTGCTCTACAACGGCATCCGGTACGCCCAAAGCCTGCTGCAGCAGTTTGACGAGCGAACCCTGGGTACTGAACCGGACCTGCTACTGCTCCAGGCGTACTTGCACGCCAAGCTCGGCGAGCACGCGCTCGCCGGCCAACTCCTCGATCTTGTCCAGGGACGTGTTCAAAACGATCGACGTTTGGCGGGCGATTTCTATGTCGTTCGGACCCTCGCTTGCGCCTATGTAGACTGCTTCGAACTGCCCCACTACGATGGCATCCCAGACGATAACCTGCTGGCTACCGGCACGCTTGAATGCGTCAATGCCTTGCAGGCGTTGACCCAAGGCCAACTGGCATTGGCGCTACAGATCATTCGTTCAGCGCACATCAAGATGCGCCTGATTGCGAGCCCGCGGGGCGAGAACTATTGCCGGATCCATGAAGCACAAGTCCTGGCGTTGGCGGGCGATATTCCAGCATCAGCGCAGATGGTCGAAAACGCTTTATCGATTGCCGTCGACCAGTTCGGTAACGAAAGCTCTGTGAGGGCTTTGGTGGGGTGTCTCAAAGCACAACACCTGTATTGGCAAGGCACCTGGGCCGAAGTGATACCTTGGTTTCGCGACGGCTGGGCCTCGCTGAACCACACAGACGGTTGGCTGGATATCGCCGCGGCCACCGCCGACGTGGCATGGCGCACGGTACTGCGGTCCCAAGGCATGCAACCAGCGCTGCTTGAGTTGGAGCATGTCGCGCAACTCGCCACGGCGCGCAATTGGCAACGATTGACACGGCTGGTCAGCGCTTGGCGTGTGGACCTCTTGGTACAAGCGGGATTCCTGTCACAGGCACGCCATGAATCGCGCACCGCCCACTTGGAAAGTGCTGCAGATAGTCCCGACGATTGGCGCAATCAGGAGGCGGCGATACTGGCGCTGGCCAGGTTGCAGTTCGCCACGGGCACCTCCAGTGCGGCACTCAATCGCCTCGTGCACGGTGCTCGATCACTGCAACAGCGCGGTTTGCATTTACCTGCCTGGCGCCTGCATATAATGACTTTGGCGGCATATGGCAAAGGCCACCCGATTGAGCACAACGCGACACTCGCATCGGTCCCTGCCCAGGCATTGCCAGGCCTGTTAATGGAGGCCGGGCCATGTTTGCTGCCAGCGTTGGAAGCCAGCGCCGATCTCAATACCCGCCTCGCTGCAATCATCACCCGCCTGCGCGGTTGGCGTGCCCACCCTGTTCGTCCGCGCATGCCATTCAGCGCAAAAGAAACGCAAATCCTCTCCTTGCTTGCCGAAGGCCAATCGAATAAAGCGATTGCCCAAGGTATGGATATTTCCGAGAACACCGTGAAATTCCACCTCAAACACATATTTGCCAAGTTCGGCGTGGATAGCCGGACCGCAGCCATGGCGGCCGCATTGCGTTTGGGACTGGTAGGCCCCTCGCGTTAAGCCACCAACCTACCCACACGGGTAGTCCCTACGCTGCTTCCCCCCTCACCTACCCGCGCTGCGCGTAGCCGTCCGTGGACGGCGCGCCCTAGCCTTTCTCAACACCAGCGAGAGGCGCTCTCCTGGTCAAAAAATCATAAAAACAGCAGGAGATGCCCAGTGGGTATGGACGGCAAAACAGTGCGCGTGGCCACCGACGTCGGCGGTACTTTCACCGACCTCGTGTATTTCGAAAACGACCCAGCCACCGGAGAGCAGAGGATTCGCACCGCCAAAGTCGACACCACCCCGCCGAACTTTGCACAGGGTGTGCTTAACGTTATCCGTAAAGCCGAAATCGACCTGGGCACCGTGGACTTCCTGGCGCACGGCACCACCGTGGTGATCAATGCGCTGACCGAACGACGCGGTGTCAAGACTGGGTTGATCACTACCCAGGGCTTTCGCGATGTACTGGAAATCGCCCGGGCCAATCGTCCCGATTATTTCAATCTCAAATGGGTCAAGCCCGCGCCGTTTGTACCCCGCTATCTGCGCCGCGAAATATCCGGGCGCCTGCACACCAACGGACAGGAGCGTGAGCCTCTGGACCTCTCGCAGATCGCCGGGATCCTTGAGGCCTTCCGCGCAGACCAGGTAGAGGCTGTCGCAATCTGCCTGCTGCACGCCTACGCCAACCCCGCACACGAGCAAGCGGTACTGGCGCATGTGCGTGAGCTCTGGCCAGAAGTTTCGGTGGTGGCCTCCCATCAGATAACCCGCGAATGGCGCGAGTACGAACGCTCCAGCACCACCGTGCTGTCAGCCTACGTGCAGCCCATTGCTGCACGCTACCTCGACGACTTGGCGAGCGGGTTGCGCGAAGGTGGCTATAAGGCGCCCTTGTACATCATGCAATCCAACTGCGGTGTCGACAGTGTGGAGCACGCCAGGGATATTCCGATCACCATGGTCGAATCCGGCCCGGCCAGTGGATTCTGGGCGGCCGCCGAACTGGGACGACTGATCGACGAGCCCAATGTGCTGGGTCTGGATATTGGCGGGACCACCGCAAAATGCGCGTTGATCCGCAACGGGCAAGTGTCGATCAAGACCGATTACTGGATCGAGCGTAACCGGATCAACGCGGGGTACCCAATCATGGTGCCGGTGGTCGACCTGGTGGAAATTGGCAATGGCGGAGGCTCCATCGCCTGGGTCGACGATTTCGAGAAGTTGCACGTCGGCCCTCAATCTGCCGGCGCCATGCCGGGCCCAGCGGCCTATGGCAACGGTGGGACGCAGATCACGACGACCGATGCCAACTTGATGCTTGGGCGTATCAACCCGGAATACTTCTGCGGTGGCAATGTGGTAGCTGACCTGTCGGCAGTGGAGCAGGGCCTGAACGAGCTCTGCCAACGCCTGCAGTTACCGGTGGATGAGGTGGCGCGCGGCATCGTGCGTCTGGCCAACGACAACATGGTCAATGCGTTGAAACTGGTTTCGTTGAGCCGAGGCCACGACCCACGGGAGCTGACGTTGATGGCATTTGGCGGCGGAGGCGCGATGCATGCCGTGGCCCTGGCCCAGGAACTGGGCGTAAAGAAAGTCATCGTGCCGCGAAGCGCCTCGGTGTTCTCTGCCTGGGGCATGACCCTGTCGGACTTGCGCCGTGACCTGTTTATCAACCGCTTCGTTGAAACCGCAGACTCCAACAATCTTGACCAAGCCCAACAGTTTCTCGAAGAGCTGATGTGCGCCGCTCGCGAGCAATTCGTCACAGAAGCGATTCCCCCACAGCAGGTTGAGCTTCAAGTGCATTGCAAATTGCGCTACCAGAACCAGGAGCATTCCGTGGAGGTGTTGCTCAACCCACAAGAGCGCCTGGACGCAGACTGGGCAGCCATCGAACAACGCTTCCACAGCGTTTACGAGCAGCACTACACCTACCAACTGCAAGCCCCGCTGGAAATCATCGGCTTTCACCTGGTCGCTGCCGCCCAGATTGGCAAGTTACAACCCACGGCGCTGCCAATCACTGGTCGACTGGTCAGCGAGGCCTGTAAAGGCCTGCGGCGGGTGGACTACGCGCAGGAGGGCATCCATGAAGCGCTCCTCTACGACTACGACTTGCTTGAGCCACTGATGACCTTTTCCGGTCCGGCCATCGTCGAGGATGCCGGAACCACCGTGGTGGTACATCCCGGCAATCGCGTGCACGTGGATCGCCTTGGCAACCTGCACATCATGATCAACGGCTGAAGGAACATTGCCATGACTACGCTCGACATTTTCACCCGAGACATCATCCAGAACTCGCTCCAGGCGATCGCCGACGAGATGTTCACCTCAATGCGCAATGCCGCCATGAGCCCGGTGATCTATGAAGTGCTGGACATGGGCACCGGCATCACCGATGCCCAGGGCGAGATCGCCAGCTCCGGCGCAGGCATTCCGGCTTTTGTGGGGGTACTGGACAAAGCGGTAAAAAAGATCCTACTGCATCACCCTCTGCCCCAAGACATTGAAGACGGCGACGTTTTCATCAGCAACGACCCCCATGATGGCGCCGTGACACACCTCAACGATGTAGTGCTGGCCATGCCCGTATTTGCAGACGGCCAGTTGGTTGCCTGGACCGCCAACATCGCCCATTGGAATGATGTAGGCGGCCGAGTACCGGGATCGCTGTCCACGGACGCCACGGATATTTTCCAGGAAGGCCTGCGCCTGGCGTCGGTCAAGCTGATCAGCAAAGGCCAGCCGATCCGCTCGGTATTACAGATTTTGCGCGCCAACACACGCATGCCGGACTTCATGGAGGGTGACCTGTGGGCCGGCGTAGCGGCAGTACGTAACGGTGCGACGCGCTTGCACGAACTGAACGACAAGTACGGCTGCGCCCTGTTTTTATTGGCGATGAAAGACTTCATGGACCTGGGCGAAAAAGTGTCGCTCAAGGCACTGGCAGCATTACCCGCAGGGCAGTTCAACCTCGAAGAGCTGCAAGACGACGGCAGCGTGTTCAAGGTGCGGATAGACATCCGCGAAACCGAGCTGGTAATCGATCTGCGCGACAATCCCGACCAATGCCTGGGGCCCACAAACCTTAGCCGTGACGGAGCAGTCGTAGCGGCGCAAATGGCGTTCAAGGCGCTCACTGCACCGCAAGGAATCACCAATGGCGGCACCTTTCGCCCCCTCAGGGTACTGACCCGTCCGGGGTCATTGTTCGATGCCCAACTGCCCGCTGCCGAAGGCTTCTATTTCGAGAACCTGATTCGGGTTCACGACCTGATCCTGTGCTGCCTGGCTCAACAGTTTGCGGACCGTTTGCCCGCCGGCAATTTCGCTTCGGTGTGCGCCACGATCATTGGCGGCGTTCACCCCGACACCGGGCGCATGTTCACCCTCGTGGAACCGGAGATCGGCGGCTGGGGCGCCGAGCCTGGTCGCGATGGCAACAACGCCGTGTATTCCGGGCTGCATGGAGAAACCTACAACTGCCCCGTTGAGGTGTGCGAAGCCCGCTATGGGCTGTATGTCGAACAGCTCGCCCTGAATGACGAGCCCGGTGGGCATGGCCAGTACCGGGGCGGTCGCGGCATTTGTATCGATTATCGGATTCGCGCCGATGGCAGCTTCATGACCTGCGGCTACACCCGCTCGGTCATTCCGCCCTGGGGCCTGGAGCAAGGCGGAGACGGTACGCCCAACTATGTAGAAGTCGTCAGAAGCGATGGCGAATGCCAACGCTACAGCATGGCCAGCGGTGTCGCCTTGGATGCCGGTGATCTGGTCAGGGTGCGTACCGGTGCCGGCGGCGGTTATGGCCCCGCCCGCCAACGTGACCCTCACGCAGTGCGCGCAGACGTGAAGAACGGTTATGTCGATGCCGAAACCGCGCAATCCGTGTACGGGCTGACGATCTGACACTGACGCTCAGCCGTCCAAAACAACAACAAAAAGAGAGCGCCATCATGAAGACTCAGCACTCATCTCGTTTATGGGTAGGGCCTACGCTTGCCTTGGTTTTGGGATTCACAGCCCCGGCACAAGGCGAACAATTCATCGGTTTCGCCCAACCTGGCGAACCTGGGAAGTGGGCCCTGGAATCGTTCCCCGTGTTCACTCGTACCACAAACGGCGACGTGCGCGCAGGCAGCAACACGGTACTGGCGTACTTCTCCGAGACCGGCGTTACCGGAACACAGCGCGATCAGCTGCAGTTCTGGGTCGGTGCCGACGCCGGCTATACCGGCAGCAATGCCTCACGCAACAATGGTGCATGGGGAGTTGCCTCTCCAAACCTGGGCCTGGCCTATTACTACAACGTGGTCGAGCCCACCAGCGCGTACGGCGCTGATGATTTCACCACGTTCTGGGTCAACCCGACGCTCTCGCTGGAGTTCCCCAACGGTAACGATGAGGGGACGGGGTACGGCGCTTTTGCCAACCGATATGGCGCCAGCTTCAGCGTTGCCAACTACCTACGCGTAGGGCGCTTCGCTGCGACGTTTACGCCGATCGGTATCCACTACGCATCGCGCAACCGCCATAGCACCGACATTGGCGATGGCGATCCCGTAAACCTGCGTGGCGGTATCAGCTTCTGGATGGCGGACATCGCCGCCGGCTATTTGGTGACCGATGATTTATGGCTCGGTCTGCATCACTCCTACCACATCAACAACCGCTCGGCGTCGGACTTCAAGGAATCCCGTGAAGGCAAGATCGGCCCCGCGATGACCTACACCGGCTTCGCTAAACAAAAGTTCTACGTTTCGGCGAACCTGAACTTCGATTACTACCACAGCGACAACCTGCCCTATTCCAATAGCTTGACCATGGTCCTGGTGAAATTCTTCTAAGGCCTCTGAGCCTCTATCAAGGAATACCGTATGGACAGTTCTGACTTCAACATCGCGCCGCAAGATATGCCGGTCACCGTGCGTTGGCTCAACCCCATTGGGTGCCCGACGTTTGACGAGCCCATCGCCCATCTGTTGCACAGCATCAAGCAGCCTTCCACCCAGGTTGAAGTGGTGTCGTTTGACATGCCCTATAGCCCGACACACTTGGAGTACCGTGCTTATGAGGCTCTCACCTATGAGCGCACGGTGCGCATTGCGCGCGATTGTGCACAGGAGGGCGTGGACGCCTTGGTACTCGGGTGTTTTTACGACCCAGCACTGGAAGATGCACGGGAAATCTCCGGAGAAACGCTGGTGGTGGCGCCCTGCCAGGCGAGTTTGCAAGTGGTAGAACACCTGGCTAATCGGTTTTCGATCATTGTTGGGCGCACCAAGTGGATCGAGCAGATGCGTACCCGTGTCCAGGGTTATGGCGCGGGTGACCGGTTGGCTTCGTTAAGGCCGCTGGGGATGGGCGTGGATGAGTTCCAGCTGGATCACGTTGTGACCCGGCGCAAGATCATCGAACAGGCTCATCGTGCAGTGGAAGACGACGGTGCCGAGGCCATCATCCTGGGCTGCACCATCGAATTTGGATTTTTCGAGGAAGTGCAGCGTGAGGTCGGCGTACCGGTGATAGACCCCGTGGTAGCGGCCTTCAAAGTGGCCGAATCCATGGCCGGCATGAAACGCAGATTTGGTTGGCGACCAAGCCGTGTAGGCAGCTGTGAGCCGCCTCCTGAGGCCGAAATCCAACGCTTCGGTTTATTCCAGGGCGCTGCGCCAATCGGCAACCGTGTAAAAGCCTGACTTCGAAAAGGATAGCCACCATGAGTGATATACCCTCGACGCTCCACCCTGCCCAACCGATACCCGATGCCAGTGCGAGCACTCGCGAAGTCGGGGATGTTTTCAGGGGCTTCCCCCTGACCCGCACCCACCTGCAATGCTGCCTGGTATTGTTTTTTGTATTCGCGATTGAAGCCTGGGAGATGATGATCATCGTCTATACCGCACCACTGATTGCGGCGCAGTTTTCCCTGGACGCACTTGCCGTGGGCCACCTGATCAGCGCGATGTTCATTGGGATGCTGGTGGGGGCGCTGCCTTGGGGAAAAGTCGCCGAACGTATCGGCCGTAAGCGTGCAATTATCTGGAGCCTGGGCACTTACGGGTTGATCTCTCTGGGGAGCGCGTTTGCGCCTGACTACTCAACGCTTTATGCCCTGCGATTGCTATCCGGGGTCGCTGCAGTAGGCATGATGGTGGTGACATTTGCCCACTTCCAGGAGCTGTTACCGGTTCGCTATCGCGGTGCGTTGACAGTGTATCTCGCTTCCGGCTGGCCTATTGGAATGCTGCTGGCATTAGGCGCCACCGTGTGGCTGCTCCCCTATGGATGGCGCGCAGTTATCGTATTGAGTTCACTTGGCGGTCTGTGGGCGATTGCGGTGGCACGCTGGGTCCCGGAGTCACCCTATTGGCTGGCCTCTATGAATCGGCAGGCTGACGCTAGGGCAACGATCAATACGCTGAGCCGTGGCAGGGTGCAAATTCCCGAAGACCAGACGTTGCAAGTAGACCGTAGCGTGTCAGGCCACCAACGGGAGTTGTTCCGCCGCCCACTGCTCAAAGTCAGCCTCCTGCAGATTACCGTCAACTTCACGTTTTCCTGGGGGTATTGGGGCTTACAGACCTGGCTGCCCACGTTACTCCAGCAGCGCGGGTTGAGCCTGCCTCAGAGCTACGGTTTTATTGCACTGTCTGCACTGTGCATGATTCCGGGGTATATGGCCGCGTCGTACCTGACGAGACGGTTGGGACGTAAAAAAATCATCGTCGGCTTTATCGGCGCATCAGTACTGGCCGGTTACGGCTTCGCTAATGCCCATACGCTGGAGATGCTCTACCTGAGCAACTTTGCCCTGGCATTTTTCAGCCTGGGGGCTTGGGGCGTGTGGGGCGCCTGGATCGGCGAATTGTACCCCACGCCACTTCGAACAGTGGGTTACGGATGGGCCATTTTCGCGCAACGGGTGGCAAACGTACTGGCACCTTCGCTGATCGGAGCGCTGATTGCCTACGGGTCATCGTTCAACCTGACGACCACCATCATTAATGCATTCCTGATGGTGACGGTAATACTCGTCGTGTTCATTCCCGAAACCGAGGGCGAAGCGTTGCGTTGAAGCTGGCGTGCCCGATCGTCAAATCCGACCGCTCTCATCGGCTACCACTGGCAGTCACCGACAGGAAAGCCAGGATGAATATGAAGTCGCAAACTGCAGGGCTCCCGCACTTTTCCAGTAGCCCTGCATTCCCCTCAAGGATGGAGTCTTCATGAACAGTGAACCACTACAGAACACCCTGGTGTTCCCCATACAACGGGGGCCCTTTCAGAACAATGGGGCATCGCCCTGGTATTGCACAATCAAACTGGGTACCCCTGCTCAATCGCTCAAGTTCTCCCTCGACTCAGGCACAAATATGAGCTGGGTCACCTCAACGCTTTGTTCCACCGACCAATGCAAGCATTTTGCAGGTGGCCGTTTTGACATCCAGGCTTCCAGCACCTTTGCTTTTACCGATTGCCTGCGTCGACCTTACAGTTTTGGGCCATGGGGCACGATGCAGGTGGAGTCAGCGTCGGACGTGCTCACCCTACCTAACGACGCGCACTTTAACAGCCAACTGTTTCTGGCAGCGGCTTACGAAGGTAACCAATTCAAGCAGTTGAACTGGGATGGTGGCTTAGGCCTTCCGTGCAGCAGCGCCTATGTGGAGGGTCGCAGCTCATTTGTGCTCCAGACGTTGATGCGCGAAGGTCAACTCGACCCTGCCCACCCCTTCGTTGCGTTTGATTGGGATGCCCAGAGGAGAAGCGGCGACTGTCGAATGGGCGCTGTCGACTCATCTAAAGCCCAGGGTCCGCATCTGTTCTTGCCTTGGTCCGTCTATAGCGCATTGCCCGGAGTGGAATACATCTGGTCAACCGAGTTGAAGTCATATTCAGTCGGTTCAGAACACCTGCGCTCCAATATCAAGTTTGCCCTCGACTCTGGCTCATCGCAGTTCAAAGGTGACTCTGCGCTCATGCGCGAAACACTGGCCCGTATCTCCCACAGCAACCAGCCTGACATCCTGTTGGAATTTGCAGACGGCCAAATGACCCTGGGCAGCGAACTCTATGAATGCCTGATCGAAGCGGGTCCACAACAAGGCCACATACTCCCTCAGTTCGCTCCATTGGGCCTGACTGACCTGGTAGTGGTGGGATCGGTGGTCATGGATTACTGCTACACCGTCTATGAGTATCAAGTGGTGAAATGCAGCCGCGAGGTTTACTCGCTGGCCCCAGTGGGGATCTGGCTATTCAATCGTCCTGATGGTCCGCAGATCATCACGCGGTCTTCGTCGAAGCCTTTTGCGCCTGATGCAAGAGCGCTGCTGAATGGAAAACTCACCCTGCCGGGCCCGGCTAGCGAAACATTCACAGTTGCCGGAACCTGGCGGAACGACTATGGCTCGGTAATGACCCTGCAAGTTTCGGGGCGGCAGGTCACAGGCACCTATCGATCATCGACCGGTTCAACGGGTGAGTACTCGATCACTGGATGCGTATCGGGCACGGGTGCAACCCGCACTACAAACCAGCCACTGGCATTGGCCATTGAATGGCATGACCTTGGTGACGAAACAAAGGATCCCAGTTGGAACTGGGCCTCGGGCTTAAGTGGCCAACTGAGTGTGACGGAGAAAGGCAACGTGCTCACATTGAACCACGTGTTAGTCGCGACCAGCGACTTTCCGGAGCTGGCACGCCAGGGCAGCTATATCGACAAGTTGGTGTATACGCGGGCTGAACAGCAAGTGCAGACCAGGCCGAGTACGCGCATCGAACCCTTTCCCGTCAAAAATACCCTGGCAGGCCATTGGGTCACAGCCGATGGGACCTCCTTAGTGTTGAGTGTGTACAGCGACAGCAAGCAACGCTTTGGTATCGTCCGGGGCTCTTTCAAATGTCAGGAGACCAGCGCCGAGGTCGCCGGGTTTACTGATATCAATACGCTGAAGTGCAAACTCTCGCTCCAATCCGTGAGCCTTACCGCCACCCTTACTCGGGACAATACGGTCTGTACGCTCTGCGGAACCTTGGATTTGATGGCTGACACGTTGAGCTTGTTGGTACTGACCAGCTCAGCCGTTGCCCCTGCGCATGCTTACCTGGCGACACAAATTTCATCTTTACGTCTTTTGCGGACCGCTTAGGCGCATGATGTCAGGAAAGCAGGCGCACCGGCTGTTGTGGCGAGTGAGCGGCGTGAATGTGCCGCGCGGAATGAATTCAACGGTAGTGCCCACTGCATCACCGCACGCCAGGCCCAGCAAGCTGCCGCGGTAACGGTCCAAACGTGTAAGAGACATAGCTCTTCCTTGAAAAAAGGAGTCAGGCGTAACTCTACTTGACCAACCGCTTCTCCTTGGAGGGGCGATATCCGAAATACGAGCTATAGCACTTGCTGAAATGGCTCGGTGAGACAAACCCGCACGCCACCAGCACCTCCACTTGAGACAACTCGGTGTGTTGCAGCAACCGGCGCGCTTCGGTGACACGCAGTTCCATGTAGTAACGCTGCGGCGTGGTGCCCAGTTGTTCCTTGAACAACCGCTCAAGCTGGCGGCGGGAGCGGCCGGCGTAGACGGCCAACTGGTCGAGTTCCAGGGGCTCTTCGAGGTTGGCGTCCATGAGTTTTACGACTTCACGCAAGGGCGCGCTGACGCTGACGTTTTCGGTGGGTTTGATACGCCGGTAGCGGGATTCTTCGAAGGCCAGGATGTCTTCGATACCTTCGACCAGGGCTTTGTCGTGCAGGCCCTTGATCCAGTCCAGCGCCATATGGAAGGCGCCGGAAGGGCTTGACGCGGTGAGGCGGTCGCGGTCGATCACGTAGGGTTCGCTGGTGACGTGGGCAGCCTTGGACACTTCCGCCAGGGCCGGGCGATGTTCGGGGTGAATGGCGCAACGATAGCCTTGCAGCAGGCCGGCGCGACCGAGGAACCAGGCGCCGTTCCACAGGCCGGCGAGGCCGACGCCGTGTTCGGCAGCGCTGCGCAGCAGGTGGATGAAGTCTTCGCTCGCCTTGAGTTCAGTGCGAAAACCGCCGCAGATCACCAGCAACGCCAGGTCTTGCAGGGCCGCCATGTCGAGACGTGCGTCGGGGCGGATCACCAGGCCCAGGTCGCTGTTGACTTCGCCAGCGTCCCAGCCGAAGGTGCGCGAAGCGAATAATTCCGGACGCAGCAGGTTGGCGGTGACGAGGGTGTCGAGGGTCTGGGTGAATGCCGGCAGGGAAAAGTGCTCAAGCAGCAAGAAGCCGACACGGGTCACCGACGCTGGCTGCCGGGTTTCATTGAGGTAGCGCAGGTTCTTGCCTTTCATGCCTCCGCTGAATTGACGTCTTTCCATCGAGGGTTGGCCCACTCTTATTGTTGATGCAGTGGGTGTCATCTTAAGGGGAAACGCGATGGCTGTCTCAGGCACTGATCTTGAGAAAACCGCAAACGCTCAAAGCCCGTGGCAGAACAGGGGGCGAGCCATCTGATACGGTTTTTTCTTTGCTATCTGCGCCTGTATTGAAGTGCGGGTGAGGCGGACAATGGCCCCATTCCCAACCCACTCTTCGGAGGCCTTATGGCCAAGATGGCACTTTTCCTGTTCGGCTTTTTGGTGTTGACCATCGGCATTGGCTTGCTGGCGACCATCTCGCCGGTCTGACACTCAGCCGGCAAACAGCATCGGGTACAGCGACAACACCAGCAAGCCGGCCATCGACCCGTTGAACAGTCTTAGCCAGCGCGGCTCACGCAATACACTGCGCAAGCCGCTGCCACAGCCGACCCACACGCACACGCTGGGCAAGTTGACCACAGCGAACACCAGCGCAATCACCAGCACATTGGTGACATAGCCTTCAGCCGGCGTATAGGTGGTGATGGCCCCGAGCGCCATGATCCAGGCCTTGGGGTTCACCCACTGGAACGCCGCCGCGCCGAGGAAAGTCATGGGCTTGCCCTGCTCATCGTTGCTGTCGGATAGGCCGCCCGCCGTCGCGATTTTCCACGCCAGGTACAGCAGGTACGCCGCGCCCACGTAGCGCAACAGCGTATAAGCCGATGGAAACACCTTGAACACTTCGCCCAAGCCAAGGCCCACCGCGATCACCAGCACCATGAACCCGATGCTGATCCCCAACGCATGGGGCATCGACCGACGGAACCCGAAATTCACGCCCGAGGCGAGCAACATGGTGTTATTGGGCCCTGGCGTGATCGAAGACACGAAGGCGAACAGCACGAACGCTGACAACAGACTGGTAGACATGTACATGATGCGGCATCCAACGGGGGTGTGCCTGCGACATTAAAGAGTTATGGCGCACCCTGCCCCGTACAGCAACGGCACGATTGAGGCATACACTTTTTTGCCAACGTTTTCACAAACCTTTCACAGATGACCCCCTATGGTGGACCCAGCTCCTAATGAACATCCTTTTAGCCCGCGCGCCCCACGCGGGCTTTTCTTTGCCTGGGGTTTATCGCAGGCAAAAAAACAGGCAAGCCATTGTTCATGACTTGCCTGCGGCGCTAATGATTTAACGCGGGCCTGGGCCACCGCCCTGACCATGTCCGCCACCGTGACCACCGCCGCCACCACCCGGCGGCATGAATATCCAGCAGCCCGACAAGCTCGACAACAGCGCGACGACAACAGCCGCCTTGGTTAGACACTTCAACTTCATGAGATCACTCTCTTACTTGACGAGATTAACTTCTCGTTTGATAGGACAGTGCAAGAGGAAGTGCGTCACGGCTATCGTGTAACCTGATGGTAGGGTTTGTATGCGTGACGGTACAACGTGGCGTCACGTCATGAGTAACAACCGACTTCCGTCTGGCCACTGTGTTGCTTAACATGGCGCACGCCTTTTCCTATTGTGTTACTCATTCTCTTCGCCGCCCTCTTGCACGCAAGCTGGAATGCGCTGTTGCGCGCAGTAAGCCGTCAAACGCATGTCGTTTCGTCGCATCGTCAAAGGCGGCAGTGTGATCAACGTATCCTCGGGCGCCGCCCGCCTCGGCAGCCCGAATGAGTATGTGGACTACGCAGCGTCAAAAGGCGCCCTGGAGACGTTCACCATCGGGCTGGCTGTCCAAGGAAGTCGCGCGCGAAGGCATACACATCAACTGCGTACGCCCGGGGCACATCTACACAGAAATGCACGCCTGCGGCGGAGAACCTGGCCGCGTCGATCGCGTGAAGGACAGCATCCCGATGGGCCGTGGAGGAGAGCCCGAAGAGGTGGCGCGGGCCGTGCTGTGGTTGGCCGGTGCAGAGGCGTCGTTTATTACTTGGACGTTTCTGGATGTGACTGGGGCAAGTGACCTCTTTACACATGCTTGGTGTGGAAGACACATTGCCTCGTCGAGCACACGAACTTGGCATAAATCGGGATGAACGCCATGGGTTTTGAACTGAAGCAGCTGGAGGGCTGAGTGGACGACTTGATACAAGGGCTCGATGGTCCCAGGACTGCCGAGCAGGAATTGTTTTACGACCTGGAAGATGCGGCGGCAGTTATTGGCTGGTCAGTGGTTGAGTTGACCGCTATGGCGGCCAGCGGCAGGACGCCAGATGAGGCCGTGACGCTGATGAAAATATGCGCACTGCTGGCGGCGCAACAGGAAAAAATTGGCGCCTATTCGAATGAGGCCAAAGACAAGAGGATCGTCAGGACTGACGATAGCCCGATGCAGTTGTGACCATAGGGGGACTGTCCACGTTTCGCTATCCAACCACAGAAACATCGCTCAACTTTTTAGCGCTCTTCTCATTTTGCAGGTGCCATCGCCCATGGGCTACTTGACCTCTTCTCAATAGCCTTTAAAGAGGTCGCCATGTTCGACAGCAGCTGTTACTCCGTATTACAACCGATAACCCGCTTCCTGCAAAAAGCCTGTGTCGTCGCCCTGCTGATCGTTCCAATGGCCGCTTTCGCCATCGTGGGCGGCGCGGATGCGCAGGATGGGCGCTATCCGTTTAGTAAGCGCCCGGCGAAGTCACCTACCAATCCCCTGCAATAAGGGCGATGTTCTCCACTTAAAAATACGTGGACACCATTGCCCTAATCATCAGGATCGCCATGCGCCAAAGAACCTCTTACCCCAAACCCCTTAAAGCCCAGATCGTCCAGGAATGCCTGCAACCCGGCGTGTCGCTAGCCAGCGTAGCCCAGCGCCACGGCATCAACGCCAACTTGGTTCGAAAGTGGTTACCTGTTTATCGTGATTGCCAGGCGCTGGCGTTGCCCGCTTTCGTTCCGATCAAACTACCATCCCTACCACTGCCCGATCAGCAAATGTTCGTCACCATCGAGGTGCCTTTCGGCCAGCAGAACCTCACCGTGAAGTGGCCATCTACAGACCCTGTGGGGTGTGCCCGTTTTATCCGTGAGCTTGCTCAATGATCCGCATCGACGCCATTTGGCTCGCTACTGAGCCCATGGATATGCGCGCCGGTACCGAGACTGCTTTGGCCAGAGTCATTACGGTATTTGGTGCGGCGAAGCCGCACTGCGCTTATTTGTTTGCCAATCGACGGGCCAACCGGATGAAAGTGCTGGTACACGACGGGATTGGGGTTTGGTTAGCAGCTCGGCGGTTGAATCAAGGCAAATTTCACTGGCCAGGCACTCGACAAGGTAGCGAGCTGGAACTGGATACTGAACAACTTCAAGCCTTGGTGCTTGGTCTGCCGTGGCAGCGCGTTGGGGCTGGCGGTGCAATCACGATCCTTTAAAAAGTGTAATTGGCGTCTGAGCCTGCTGCCGTAGGCGGTCTGCTTTGGTAAAATCCACGGCATGACTTCCTTGCCCAACCTTGACCAAATGACCCCCGACCAACTGCGCGCGCTCGCTGCGCAGTTGATGTCGAAGGTCGACACCATGGGCAGAAAGATCCATCGCGATCAAACCATCATCGAACAGCTGACTCACGAGATCGCGATCCTCAAGCGGCACAGGTTTGCCAAGCGCAGCGAGCAGATCAGCCCTGAGCAAGGCAGCTTGCTCGACGATCTGCTTAACACTGATCTTGAGGCTATCGACGCTGAGCTGACGGCACTCCAGCCGGCTCCGGCTCCAAAAGAGGTGCGCCAAAAACCAAAGCGCGCACCGCTGCCGCAGCAGTTTCCACGTACCGTCATTCATCACGAACCAGAAAACACCCAGTGCACTTGCGGTTGCCAGCTCCAGCGCATCGGCGAAGACGTCAGCGAGAAGCTCGATTACACGCCGGGCGTGTTCACCGTCGAGCAACACGTACGTGGGAAATGGGCCTGCCGCCGGTGTGAAACGCTGATCCAGGCACCGGTACCGGCCCAAGTGATCGACAAGGGCATCCCGACCGCAGGTCTGCTGGCTCATGTGATGGTGGCGAAGTTCGCTGATCATTTGCCGCTGTATCGGCAGGAGAAAATGTTCGGCCGCGCCGGTTTGGCGATACCGCGCTCCACACTGGCTCAATGGGTTGGGCAAACCGGTGTACAGCTTCAGCCGCTGGTTGATGCCTTGCGAGAAGCCGTTCTGGCGCAGCAAGTTGTCCACGCCGATGAGACGCCGGTGCAAATGCTTGCGCCCGGACAGAAGAAAACGCACCGAGCTTATGTATGGGCTTACTGCACCACACCGTTTTCAGCGCTAAAGGCTGTGGTCTATGACTTCAGTCCGAGCCGCGCCGGTGAGCATGCGCGAAACTTCCTCGGCTCATGGAACGGCAAGCTGGTGTGCGATGACTTTGCTGGCTACAAAGCCGGATTCGAGAAGGGCATGACCGAAATTGGCTGCATGGCCCACGCTCGCCGTAAGTTTTTCGATCTGCACGCAGCGAATAAAAGCCAGTTGGCAGAACAAGCACTGCACTCGATTGGTGGCTTGTACGAAGTTGAGCGCCAAGCGCGAGACATGAGTGACGAGGATCGCTGGCGAATACGACAAGAAAAAGCAGCACCATTGGCCAAAGCACTGCACGAATGGATGTTGACCCAGCGCGATCTTGTGCCCAACGGATCAGCGACGGCGAAAGCCTTTGATTACAGTCTTAAACGCTGGATAGCGCTGACGCGCTATCTGGAGGATGGGGCTGTGCCCATAGACAATAATTCGGTCGAGAATCAGATCCGGCCGTGGGCACTGGGGCGTTCCAACTGGTTGTTTGCAGGGTCGCTTCGCAGTGGGAAACGCGCGGCGGCGATCATGAGTCTGATTCAGTCTGCACGTATGAATGGGCATGATCCGTATGCATATCTCAAGGATGTGCTGACGCGGTTGCCGACGCAGCGGGCGAGTGAAATCGATCAGTTGCTGCCGCATACGTGGCAATCGGATTAATCGCGCAAGACTCATACATTGGGTTGGCCAGGAAGGCGTGCGGGTGTAGAGAGAAACCAGGCAATAGCCGGACGACGCCAGCGAGGCCGGCGTCATGACTTCAGGAGTTAAAGCCTCGTGCGTGGAAGTCTCAGGAAGATTCTTCAGGTATATCCTTGGCGCTGCCTATTATTTTGCCGAGGCCTACCGCGGCGGTCTCCACAACTGCATTCAGCCTCTCTTCCTCCCAACCCTCCTTCGCCGCAGCCGACAGGCCAAGCATGGTCACGGAGACATAGTCTACGACGTGGCTAGCAGCGGAGATGCCAGATGCTTCGAGAAACGCCATCACTTTTGCACGATTCTCGTCTGCGATTTGCTTAGCAGCTATTCCCGACTCAGTGGCTCCGGCCTTCGCATGCTCCAGAATAAAACAACCTCGGCGGTTCGGATGAGCGGCGTATGCATGTGCCGCAGCCCTAAGCATGTCCCTAAGTACAGTCTGCGGTGATTTGTCTGGGATCAAAAAGGTGTCGAGTGGCACAACAGTCGCGGAGTAATGCCTCAAAGCATCGTTGAAAAACGCACCCTTGCTGCCGAAGGCCGTATAGAAGCTCGGCGGCGTGATCCCAATCGCTTCGGTCAGCGATGCGACGCTGACATTCTCATAGCCATGCTCGTGGAACAGATGCAGCCCGACCTGGATGGCGTCCTCAAGGACAAATTGACGCGGTCGCCCGCGGGATCTCTTATTTACGTTAATGACCATTACAGAAACCGTTTACTTTGGGGTTTGTGAATACTATAGTGACTACTAACGTAAATATCCACGTCGTCAGGTGGCGCTCTACACGGCAGCCCGTACGCCAATCGCAAGGAAAATCATGCAGCCCTCCCCATCACAGAGTCTGTCCGATGAGGCTCCTACCACGATCTCCGGACTACCCATCGCGGCACTGGCTGGCCTAGCGGCCGCTGGCTTTCTATGCATCGTCACCGAGACATTACCCGCCGGTTTGTTGCCCAGCATCGCCTCTGGACTTCAGATCACTGAGGCTATTGCGGGGCAGCTTGTCGCTGTTTACGCACTTGGATCGCTGTTGGCTGCAATCCCACTCACGAGTCTCACGCAAGGCTTGCGCCGCAGGCCTGTCCTGCTTGCAACGATCATCTGCTTTGTTATCGGCAACACGTTGACCGCGATGGCTGAGTCAATCGGTGTCGTGCTGATCGCACGGTTCATAGCAGGATGTGCGGCAGGTTTAGCGTGGGGAATACTTGCAGGCTACGCACGTAGCATCGTACGTCCCGAACAGACAGGGGCGGCAATGGCGGTCGCGATGGTGGGTGTGCCCCTGGCGCTGTCGCTGGGTGTGCCGTTGGGGACGTTCCTGGGAAGCCTGGTGGGGTGGCGCGGATCGTTTCTGATTCTATCGGCACTTGCTGTCATGTTGATCGGTTGGATCATCGTGAAAGTCCCCGATGCTCCTGGCCGAACAGGCAACAACCGTCCCTCGCTCACTGGCGTCATCAGAACGAAGGGCGTCATACCGATCCTGCTTGTCATCCTGGCCTGGATGACTGCCCACAACATTCTCTACACCTACATCGCGCCGTTCTCAACAGCGTCGCAGTCGCGGGTCGATCTAGTCCTGCTGGCGTTCGGAATCAGTTCGCTTGTTGGCATATGGGTAGTCGGGCGTTGGGTTGACCGGATGCTCCGTCTGATGGTGCTTGCAGCGATCGGCTCATTCGCTTTAACCGCTGCGTTCTTGAGTATCGCTGGAGAACACAGTATCGCGGTCTATCTGGGCGCCGTTGTC
Organism: Pseudomonas sp. EA_65y_Pfl1_P113; assembly: GCF_963970525.1. Lineage (NCBI taxonomy): Bacteria > Pseudomonadati > Pseudomonadota > Gammaproteobacteria > Pseudomonadales > Pseudomonadaceae > Pseudomonas > Pseudomonas sp. EA_65y_Pfl1_P113. Next base: position 158,276 of record NZ_CAXAQM010000002.1, on the reverse strand, counting down.
TGGGGACTGGGTTTTGGTGGAGCGGGCGCCATGATGCAGACTGCATCAGCTGATGCCGCCGGCGATGGCGTGGACTTGGCCCAGGCAATGGTAACCACTGCGTGGAACCTGGCGATCGCGGCTGGCGGAGCTGTTGGCGGAGCGCTCCTCACTCAAGGTGGTACGTCCACGCTGCCGCCCACTGTGGCCATCCTCGCATTCCTCGCTTTTGTAATAGCACTAGCAGCACGGCGCTACGCCTTTCCTCCCGGTAGTCGCGCTCAACAAAATCGCTGATTGCCCAATCATTTATCGTCCCACCAGGTGAAAAACATGAAGCTCCATGCAATTGCACTAGCCGTTGCTGCGCTCGCTATGGGTGCAACTCAGGCCCACGCAACACAGATCAATCCTGCGCTGCCTCCAGCTGTCAGCGCCACACAGGCGGAGTTTCCGATACCCGAAGGTTTTACCAGCGCCTACGAAACTGTTGACGGTGTGAAGCTGCATTTCGTAAGTGGCGGCAAAGGCCCCCTAGTGCTGCTTGTCCACGGCTTCGGCCAGACATGGTATGAGTGGAATAACCTCATGCCGCAACTCGCGGAACGCTATACGGTCGTAGCAGTCGATCTACCAGGTCTTGGCCTGTCAGCGCCGCCGCAGACTACCTTCACTGGCGTGGATATCTCTGAGTATCTCCACAAGCTAGCCAAGCGGATTAGTGCGAACAAGCCCTTCTATCTCGTCGCCCACGACATTGGTATCTGGAATAGCTATCCAATGGTGGCCCGCCATCCAGAAGATATTGTGAAGGCCGCTTTCATCGAAGCGACAATTCCTGACGACACGCTCTATTCGCTGCCAGCCTTTGTCGCGACCGGAGAAGCACCGGGATGGCACCACAGTTTCTTCGCAGCCTCAGGTCAGTTGGCTGACGCAATGGTCAAAGGAAACGAGCGGTTGTTCCTGACGCATTTCATTCGTCACCATGCCAGTAACCAAGCGGTGTTCACTGATGAACTGGTAGACCGTTACGTGCGGTCATACTCTAAGCCCCAGACCTTCCACCACGCGTTTGAATACTATCGCGCGCTGCCACAATCGATCGCGCAGAACGAGAAGTTGGTAGCGACCAAATTAACACTGCCTGTCCTCGCGGTTGGCGGTGGTGGTAATGGCGGATTCGGGGCCCAGCAGCCCGAAAACATCCGCCGCTACGCCACCAACGTTGAATCGCACGTTTTGCCAGGTTGCGGCCACTGGGTTCCAGAGGAGTGTGCATCAGCGCTCAACCCATTGATCTCTTCCTTCCTGGCTCGGCCCTGAGAGAAGATGTCGCAGTTTCCGGTAGTGTAAAAGGGATGGATCGTGTCGGCACGCTTCCGGACACCGCGGCAACCTGATTTCTGCGCGCAGACTCTGACGTGGCTGTCGTTTATGACACTGTAAGCGATGGCCGATCTCAGAGATTATCTGGGGATCTAGCTGCGACGACGGCGGTTGAAATGATTCCATGAATCGAGGTTGACGCTCACGCCCCCGCACGGGTGTCGTGAACCAAACCACCACTTCGCCGCTGTCTTGACCCTTCCGGCTTCCAGTCTCGCGCCTGCATGCTCCGCTTGCCACAATCACCTTACGTACGAGGCGGCGATGAGCAACCCTAGGCTTACGGAGGTCACTGAGGGGAAAATGGTGTGGTCAAGGTGTATCTACCGGACGCTTACTCCGTTTATGGCTTCGCTCCAATTCAAAGCGGCAGGCACGACGTCGCTGGAGCGTCACGGTTATGGCGCGGCCTTGGTAGCACCTCGATGGGTACTGACCGCGGCCCATTGCCTGGTGAACACGCAACCGGCTGACGTCGAGGTGATCCTCGGGCGCACCCAGTTGAGCAATACACTGCAGGGGCATACCGTCGGCGTACAACAAATCGCCCTTCACCCTGAATTCCTGCGCTCGCTGACCCTTGATGTCGCGCTACTCAAACTCGATCGCGACATCACCGACATCCAGGCCATCACGCTGGTAACACGCGAAGAAGGGCTTGAAGATCGCATCAAGCGCCCCACCGCCCTCGGCTGGGGAAACACGGCGCGCAACCCAGCCCCCGACGCACAGCCGGACCATCTGCAGCGCGCACACTTGCCCAGAATGACGGACGCACTGTGCACATCACTCGCGCCAAACGTGAACCTGCAAAACACTTTCTGTGTGGGGGCTGATGGCTTGATACCGGACAGCGGCGACTCCGGTGGCCCTGTATTCACCAAACATCCCAAAAGAGGATTTGCAACTCGGCGTCGTCAGTCAAAGCGTCTTGATTGCACGCTTGTCCCACCCGAAGATCGCTGACTTTATTCGCGAAACAATGAGTGAATCGCCATGACTGGATGATTTTTGGCGGATGTGTAGGTGTGGGGGCACTACGGTTACACGGGCCTGTAGACTGCGACACACTTCCGATATCTGCACCCAAAATCCTGCATTTGCGACAACACAAACAAATACGGATGAATTTTCATCGAATAAAACGGGAACCCTCATGGGAATTAAAGTCACGATGCTAAAGGGCCTTTGCTTCCTGACCATGAGTGCCATAGCGCTCGACTCGCTCGCTGCGACGTCGGAACAGCGCTTTCTATGTTCGACGCAAGAAACACTATTATTCGGATGCAACTCCGGCCCAAAGATGATTTCGGTGTGCGCATCGCCAGGCTTCTCAGCGACAACAGGCCACGTGCAATATCGATTTGGTACGCCCGGCAAAATTGAATTGAGCTACCCCCAGAAGCTGAGTCCACCAAACGGTCATTTCTGGCTCAGCTCTACGGGCTACTCAGGTGGCGCCGAGGCACATCTGCGCTTCACCAATCATGGCGTAACCTACGCCGTTTTCGACCGCACGGTGCGCACAAACTCTACCCCAGGAGAACCTAACGACACCGAATTCAGCGAGGGCATCGTCGTGCGTCTGCCGGGTAAAAAAGCGACAAGTCGACTATGCACCTATTCCGAAGGCGGCATTCGCGAGCAGGCCTACACAACCATCGAGCGTGAAGACTTCGACGATAGCCTTGTTCCGTAAAGGATCACGGTTGCGCGCACGATCCCAAATCACAGATCGAGTAGGAGGCGGATTTACATCCGCCGTCCTCTCACGCCTTACGGCACGGATCGCGTAATACTCAGCAAGTGCCGGGCGGAATGCCGTTTTTGTTGAAGTCCTTCAGGCGCTCGCGCTCTTCCTCGGTGGAGTGCGCTGGAGTTTGTTGTTCAGGTTCTTTCTTCTTTTCTTCAGTCATTGCTATGTCCTCTGGATGGTGCTATTTCGGCACCTGGAGGAATCAGCAGTTCAAATCAATCCGCCCACCGCCCGGAAATGACCCGGACTCCCCGTGAAACGGATTGACTTGAGTGCCCCACGACCGGCTGCCCAGCCTCAACCTCGCCGAGGTCCGCGATGCCCGCCGACCTGCGTCCGTGCAGACACTAGTCTGAACTGATCTCAATAGCCTCTGGAAAGATCAGCTTTCCATACCAACCGTGCCCGGCTGTAACAGCAGATATCGGAGCAAGTAACTACAATCCCGCTACGGGCCTGCCGGTGATCGGCGATTCAATCTAGGGAATTAGCTGCGACTCAAACCGAACAACAATTTCTGACTCTCCGTTACAAGCGAAACCAACGCACTTCCTGTTTAAGCCCTATCGCCAACTGATTCAAATCATTGCTGGTGCGCAGAAGATCTTGCACAGACAGATTGTTCTGCTCAGCCACGTGCGGCTCGATGTATTTTTCCTCCACCATCCACGCCAGCATCGGCGAGGTAATGGCGTAGATCGCTCGGGTCGAGACACTGATCAATCCGCTAGTCCCTCTCATGCTCTTCCAGCCGGCATGAATGTCCCGCAAGTGGGGCGGTCAACGCCATCGCTCGCCATTTGCATAACCCCCTCGCCGCACGTTGGGCAAACCTGCCCCGCCATCGCGCATGGAGATCCGATAATGAACTCGCCCCCCATAACCGGGACCCATTTCTCGCAGCAACGAGGCTCGCGATGAAACGGCAACAGCCCCTAGCGAAAAGCCTGCCCACAATTAGCACGCCCTAGCGCTCTCCCATACAAAATACCTGTACAGAAATAGCGCTACGCATTTTTACAGCGCTCTCAGGATTCTATCGGCCCAAAGATGGCCTTGGGCTGTATCGCCGCCAAACAGTAGTCAGCCCGATAGCCAGGCCTCTATTTCTCGCGCCTGCCAGCAACCGAAGTTTACCGACCGTTCATCTGGATTGCATGATGTCATGACGACATCACGCCGATATGGTTGTACAAGACTTGTACAAACATAAAAACTTGTACAAGACTAAACCAGCCTGGAAATGACGCCGCTACTCGTTGCTGTCGAACAAAAGAATACCTGCGCAGGATGCGGACCAAGGGCGAATACATACCCTTGCAGGTGACCCCAATTGCCCCTCCCATTACGCAGGTTCATCATGCCATCGCAGACTCCGCGACTCTCTACACGGACCAGTCTCTATGCCGGCTATGCCAGCCTGCTAGCGTTTATGTTGCTGATCGCCGCTATCTCGCTGTACGCCCTGGCTAACAGCAATAAGGACTTTTTCCTCTACATTAATGGCGTTGATGCACGCACCCGCCTGGCCAACACACTGAACGACGCCGCCGCCCAGCGCGCGATTGCCCTGCGTAACATCGCCTTGAACAGCAATATCACCGCGAGAGGACAGCAGCGGGGTGCTATTGCCGCCAACGAACAAATGGTGGCCAGCAGCCTCGCCGCGCTACGCCAGGCAATTGATAACCATGATGATGTGTCGCCCAAAGAACGTGAACTGTTTTCAACCTTCGAGCAAGTCGAGAGCCGCTACAAACCGGTAGCGCACACCATTGCCGAACACCTGTTCAAGGGTGAAAACGATGAGGCCCTGCGCATGGTCAGCGAGCAGTGCACACCCTTACTGGCCGAGCTGACCCAGGCAATTGGCGAATACCTGCGCTACACCAACCAGAAGGCAGACCTGCAGGTCAGCGAAAATGACGCACACTATCTGTCACAACGCGACCTTCTGCTCGCCATTACTGCGCTGGCCGTCTTACTAGCAGCGGTACTGGGCTACGTCATCAGCCGCAACCTGCTGCGCGCGCTGGGTGCCGAACCGAGTGAACTCAACCAGCTCGCCCAACGGGTTGCCAAGGGCGATTTGCGCGCTAGCGAGCGCACGATTGAGCCACCACAAGCCAGCATCATGGCCGCCCTGCTGAGTATGCAGGAGAACCTGCGGGACATGGCCAAGGGGATAAACCTGTCCTCACAGACCGTAGCCGAATCCAGCCAGGAGCTTAGCCAATCGAGCCTGAGAAACGCCGAAAGCGTGGCCATGGCACAGTGCGAGGTCGAGCAGATCGTCACCGCCGTTCACCAAATGGCCGCCACCGTGCAGGATGTCGCGCGCAACGCCGAATCCGCTGCCAGTGCCGCCAGCGAGGCCGATAGCGCGGCCCTCTACAGCCAGCAGAAGGCCAAAGATGCTGTCAACATGATCGGCGAGCTGGCCGAGACAATCGAACAGTCCAACATGGCCATGGGCCGGCTGAAGAATGAAACCGGCAATATCGGCGGCGTGCTTGAAGTGATCAAGTCGGTGGCCGACCAGACCAACCTGTTGGCCCTCAATGCGGCCATCGAAGCTGCTCGTGCTGGCGAGGCCGGACGCGGCTTCGCGGTGGTAGCCGACGAGGTGCGCAGCCTGGCACAGCGTACCCAGAAGGCCACCTCAGAGATTGAAGGGCTGATCGCCAGTCTGCAGAAAATTGCCGACGAGACCTCGCAGCATATGCAACGCTGCAAGAGCTCCAGTGCGCAGTCGGTGTCCGGCGTTTCCGAGGCCGGTGACGCGGTAAGCACGATCGTAACCATGATCGAGCGGATCAACGGCATGAACCACCAAATCGCCGCTGCCGCCGAACAGCAGAGTACCGTTGCCGAGCAGATCAGCCGGGGCATCGTGACCGTCAGCGAAAGCGCCGAGCAATCCGCTGCAGCCTTCCGCAGCGCTCAGCAGGAAAGCGAAGGACTGGCACGCACCAGCGTCACATTGCGAGAGAACATCTCGCGCTTTCAGCTCTAGGGTCTGTTGCCGTTTCATCGCGAGCCGCGTTGCTGCGAGAAATGCCCCCCAGTTAGACGCAGGACGCAGGTAATGGTCAGAGTCCTGCCACAACATCGGGGGCCATTTCCCTAGCAACCCTAGGGTCTGACCCCATTTTTGCAATACCTGCCATTTTTGAGCGTCTGCTTTTGGCCGATTCTGTTGAAAAAGTCGGTTTCCCAAAACGCTCGAATATTGATGGTTGAAAACACCCCTGGTGCACGCTGCTACGTCAAATTCGAGCCCTGAACCTTCTGCCCATATTTCAGATTTCAATCTCAGGCGCTTACTTTTCTGCCGTGGAATTCGAAGCCGACTTTTTCAACAGAATCGGCCATTAGTAGCCGCTCAGGCTCCGTAGTATCGATCACAATCCCACGTCCAATCGGGAGAGGCATAACGATAACGGCGTCTTAAATTTCCCGAAAAAAGGTAGGGATGCGGAAGCGATCCGAAAAATTGCGGAAGTGATGACCAAACCGCAGACAATAAAAAACCCCGTAGACGTTAATCTACAGGGCTTCTAAGAGTGGAGGCCGAGGTCGGAATCGAACCGGCGTAGGCGGATTTGCAATCCGCTGCATAACCATTTTGCTACTCGGCCTCAAACGATCAGTGTCTCAACGACTAACACTCACCGCATAAAAAATTGAGTGGGCTGAAAAACCCTGCCTCTACTCTAACTCATTGAATACATTGAGGTTTTTAATGCCTCATTGCGTTCGATGGGCGCCATTATGTACGTATTTGCCAGTGCGTGCAACCCCTTGATTTCAAAAATATTTCGTATTGCCATCAAGGGGTTGCGTGCCTGCCCTGCTCCTTGATGTGCAGCTGTTGGTACTGCGGGTCAGCCTTGATTTGGGCTTCGGTGAAGGGCAGCGGGCTGAGTTTTTTCTGGGAGAACGCTAGGGTCTGGTCCTTGCTGTGTTTGGAGGCTGGGTTGCTGGACTCGGAGAACGCAAGTACGCCCCTGGCATGCGGCCCCTGATCGTCAAAGGTGACGATTTGCAGGTAGCTGGTGCCGCTGACGACTTCGCGTTTGCCATCGGCGCGGGGTACGGTTTGCATGGCATTGTAGACCCCCAATTCTTGCGGGCCGCCATGGACCGGGGTTTGGCCCGAGACTTGGATATCGCCCCATGTGCTGTTGGCGCTCAGGCCGAGTTTGGCGACATCGGCGGTAGACGTCAGCATCGCTTCTCGCAGGGCTTTGGCGACGGGTGCGCGGTCGATGGCCAGGCCACGTGGGGTGATGAGAGGCTGGGCCGGGTCGAAGGCGACGCGCCAGGCGTCGGGGATTTGCTGCAGCTGTTGCACCAGGTTGATGAAGTGCACAAGGCCCACGCCGCTGTCGAGGTTGGCGCGCTGGTCCCAGTTTTTCAGGCTGGTGCACAGCGGTTGCAGCGCGGTGGTGTCGGCGCCGAGGTGTTTGGCGCAGAACGCGAGCAGGTCGGGCATGACTTGGCCCGCCAGGTACACCTCGTTGTCCATCACCATGTTTTGCAGGTCGGTGACGCTGATCGGTTTATTCAGGGACTGCAGGCGTTGTAGCGCGAAGCGCCCGCGGGGGCCGAGGCCGATGTGGTCCTGGCTGATCACCGGGGAGAACCCGGTGAGTGGCGCCTTGGGGTTGACCAGCCACGCCGAGTCGTTGGAATGCAGCACGTAGTCGCTGCGTTCCAGTTGCGGCAGTTGGTCGGCCGGGAAGATGCCGGCCTGGGCCGCGCGTGGGTCGATGTCCCAGGCGCAGGCGCTGCGGGCGCCGTCGAGCATGATCAGTTGCACGCCAGCGCGAGGGTCGCTGCATTGCGACAGTTTGGCCGCGCTGACGTTGGGTACCACTGACTGGTTCATGTACAGGCTCTGGCCCTGGTCATCGGCCGCCACCGTGTTGACCCACGGGATGCCTTGCAGGGTGCGCACTGAGGTTTTCAGTTCATTGAGGCTGCTGGCGCGGTTCATCGCATACCACTGTTGCAGCACGCGGTCGTTGCCCAGGTTGGCGTCGCGCAGGCTGTAGGCGTGATGCCTATCCCAATCGAGCTTGCCCGGCCACTGCACCACCGGGCCGAACTGCGAGCTATAGACCGTGTGCGACTGGTTCTTGAGGCTGCCATCGGCTTGTTTGACCCGCACCTTCACCGTGGTTTTATCCAGGGCAACAGATTTGCCATCGAGCATGTAGCGCGTGGAATCCTTGGGGTCCAGGGTCAGGCGGTACAGGGTGAAGTGCTTGGACGTATCCACCGTATGGGTCCACGCCACATGCTGATTGAAGCCGATATTGATCACCGGCAAGCCCGGCAGCGCGGCCCCCATCACATCCAACTGGCCGGGGATGGTCAGGTGCATCTCATAAAACCGCATGCCACCCACCCACGGGAAGTGCGGATTGGCCAGCAGCATACCGCGCCCATTGAATGAGCGATCCCGCCCCACCGCCACCGCGTTACTGCCGCGATCGAAGGCGAAGCGCTGTTGGTTGGCGGCGGCCAGTTCAAACGCCTTGGCGCTGGTCGGCGCACTGGCCGTCGCGTGTGGAGGTGTCGCACCGACCAGCGCTTCGGCGAATTGGCCTACACCACCTTCCACCAGCAGCCTACGGGTCAGTTTGACCAAGTCTTCAGCCACCAGTGGCCGTACCCACGCCGCCTGGCACTGAGCCGGCGCGCTCTGCTCTTTCAGGTAGCGGTTGTAGCCGGCCACATAACCTTCAATACGCTGCTGGATCTGTGGACTCTGCGCTTTCCAGAACGCGGCGACGGCGTCCGGCGTATTCAGCCAGGTAAAGAACACATCGCTGGCCAGGTTGGTGCGCTCTTCCAGGGTCGTCTGCTCCGGGCCAAAGAAGTTGGCGCGCTGGCCATTCACCGTGACCACTTCATTTGCCAGCAAGCACAGGTTGTCCTGGGCGTAGGCGTAGCCAATGCCGAAGCCCAGGCCACGCTCGTCATTGGCGCGGATGTGCGGCACGCCGTAGCTGGTACGCCGGATATCCGCCGACGCTTGCGTCACCTGCTCCCGCGCCAAAGCAGCCAGGCTCAATCCCAGCAACACCCCGGCCATACATACCCTGGACACCCCATTGGAAATAATCACGCAGACTCCACAGTCAGATTTAACCGCCTCACGCGGGGCAATAACCCCACCGTAAGAACGCAAACCACCGGGAATAATTTAGCAAGGGGCGAGGTTTATTGAAGACAGCGCGAACGTAACAAAACCGATACCGACAAATTTTCTACATCCGGCACTTCATGATTTCGCTCGCTCGTTCGTCTTATTAACCAAGAGCGCTCATTTTTTTCCTGATCAGGCTCTGATAGGGAGTTTTAGCATGTACAACCCGCAAGTGCCCACGGATGGACATTCACCGGCTGCCGACACCCATTTCGGCAGCGGTACACACGTGTTCGGCAAAACGCCGGAACAGCAAGGCAACCAGCGTATTCGCCACCTGCTCAAGTGTTTTGGCTTGCGCACCAGCCTGATCCGGCTGAAGGTCATTGACGCCCTGCTCACCGCCGCCGACAACCGACGCAGCCTCGGCGTGCGCGGCGTGCACAGCCATTTGCTGGAACTAGGCATTCCGCTGTCATTTCTCAGCGTGCGCGAGGTGCTCAAGCGTCTGTGCAGCGAAGGCGTGATCACCCTCAATGCAGATAAAAGCTACAGCCTCCACGAAGAGGCTGCCAAGGTGATCGAAGGTCGCACCTGAGGCGCGATCTAGCGCTTAGAGCTTGACCTTGCGGCGCATGACACCGTTGATCACCACGACGACCACTGCGACGGCAATGGCGATGGTCTGGAATGTTTTCTCACTGATAACCCCAGTGTTCTGCAGGTAGGACAGGCCAAACATCGTCGCCAGTACGGCCAGGGCAATCAGAATCGAATATTTCAAACGTTGCTTTTGTGTCATGACGGGTTCCTGAACCTGAAAAATATAGCCGCTGTGAACGGGCCGACAGGCGCTCATGTTACAGGTGATGAAAAACTTTGGCATGTCCGGCTGGATTTAGCCATTGACCAGCGGTATCCCATTAACACCCGATCACACTGTGAACGGGAACGGCGACGGCGAGCACTGCCAATCAGAATTGTGCCTTTTCGACAGAAAGTCTGAAAGCACGCGCAGAACCTCTGAATTCACAGGTATTCGCTATGACCGCCAACAGCAGTGCCGCCAGGCTCCACTCAATTTCGCCTCCCCCCTATACATCGCCAATGCAGCCAGACACTGTCACTGCAACGCAACCGATAAAGGCTGTGCCATCCTCCCCTGCGCCTAGACCGGGCCCTATCAGTGGAGCCCTGGGCTGGCCCGTGCCATTGAGCGCGGAACAACAGCGAATAATCGAAAACCTCGTCGACCGTAACACCGCGCAATTGGAAGGATTACCGCTGATCACGCGGCGTCACGGTGCGTTGGGCTACCTGCTCCAAGGGCAGCGCCTGTCCCCACTGGAACTGCGCGATCCTGCCAAGGCGTTGGAACTGCTGCTCGATACCCCGCGCGCACGAGCGCTGGGCAAGGCAATAGAGTCAGCATTGGCGGGTTTTCCAAATGCCACCCGTCGAGAGGATTATGTACTGGCGGCTATCCAGATAGGCCTGGATCCCGAGTCAATGACGGCTCCGGGCAGGAGCACCGTTGCTGGCTACAACCTTGCCCAAAACGATCATTGGGGTAAACCGGCCTCAGCAGTGATCGACGGTTTGAGCCGCCACCTGGAGAGTGAGCGGCGTAGCGAAGCCGGTGACTTGGCGGCCCGGCTATTGCTGGCTCGGGTGGCACCGCAGTTTTTGCTAAAGGACATCCCTGACCATGTGGTCTATGGCAGCCACGCCTGGGCGACGATGAGCATTCTGGTCGCCAGGCAAGAAGCCCACGTGCCGGGCTCGGCAAAAGAGATGACGTACGCTCAGCTCTTGGAAAACGCGGAGAACCTGGCGCCGCCCGCCTCCAAAGCGGCGCAGCGAGCAGCGTTGATCGACTGGGGTGTATGCAACGGTTATCTGCGCATCAGAAACGACGAGCATTACGGCAAGGACGAACTTGATCTGGCGCGAACTGCATTCAATGAGCAACTGGACCAAATGAAAGCGGCCTCGGAGCAGCTGGACATCAAGCTACCGAGCCGCAAAGCGATGGCCCTGGCCGTACTCAAGCAAGCATTTCCGGATATTGATGAGCGTGTGTTTGAAATCAGGGGCTTGTCGATCAAGGATCGAGAGTTCAACCCAGGTTCGCGCTCGATGCTCGACATCGTCATGGAAGGGAATACCCTGGGTCCCTCCGATCTCTGGGAGACCCGCGACAGGCGTATTCCGATTGACGCATTCAACACGTGGAGCAAAACCGCAGCTGCCGACATCGCAGTTGAATTCGAGCCTGCATTGAACAGGCAAAAAGACCTTCACGCCACGCTGGTCAAGCAATTAGTGGCTCGACTGCCACTTCAAGACCGCACACGTTTTGCTAATGGGAAGCTCGAGTTCTTCAAGGAAAACACCTACGCGCCGGGGCTGCTTTCAGACACCCTTGAACGTCGAAAAAACAGCCTGCTGGTAAAAATCCAACACAATAAAAAAGACTTTGTCTACGAGCTTGACCCGGAGCATGGCCTGATCCGGGAACGACCCTTGCTGGAGGGGAAGATCCCAAGTAGTCGGCGTTTCTACAACATGATCCACAAAGTTGAGCGCTTTACACCTAAGGACAACAACACCGCGCATCTGCGTGAGGCACGGGTGGGTGACAGCTATCGATCGCCCCAGAGTTTTTCCAGTGAGCGCACTCGCCACATCGCCGACGCCTACGTCGAAGCACTTGGCCTTGACGCGCAGTCCAGGGGACTGACCTCCTTTGATAAAGAACGCGGACAACAGGAAGGATTGAAACAATTCCTGCTCGACCTCATCCCCCTGCGCTCGGCTATCAATAACTTCCAGGACGGCAACTACGGCGCAGGCCTCACGGACCTGGCCATCGATATCTTCGGCTTCGTTACCGCCGGACTCGGTGCCGGTGCGAAGGTCGTGAAGGCGAGCTCCGCCGCGGTTTCTGGGGTGCAAAAAGCCCTCAAGGTGGCCAGGATACTGGGGGTCACGGCGATAAGTGAACTTAATCCAGTGAGTGGCGTAACGGATGTGATCAGAGGTACCGCAAACGTCATTGGCAAAGGAGCCAACTTCGCCGTGGAGAGCTATCGTTCCCTGTTCCGAGCCGCCGATGGAGCTGACTTGTTGGCCGCCAGTAAGAAACATGGCATCGCCGCCAGCGGTGAACTGCTGGTCGGCGACGCACGTGTCGAAACCATCGCCGTTTTCCACGAAGATCGTTGGTATCACTACGACCCCGTGACTCAGAAACCCTATGGCCCGCCACTCGACTACTTCACCCCTGCAAGCTGGGCGCAGTCCAATATGTTGATGCCGGCCAGCCGAACCTCGTCCGTCGTAGGCAACCATCGCTATAACCCGGTAGCTCTGAATTCGTACCCTCCTTTCCCGCCAACGATTGCGCCCACCCTGCCGCAGAAAACCGACCATTTAACGCCGGGTGAATACCTGAAAAATACCCAAGCCAAAGAGGTGCATGCCCATTTCACCCCATCGCGACTGGGGGCTACCCGGCAAAAATTTCTTAATGACATGAGTACGTTCTATATCACGGCCACCGTCCCAGCAACGCGCCCACCGCTGCCGGTCCTTAACGGTTCGACTGCCCCGAATGACCTTATCGAGAAAGCGCTGGACCAAAATAATACGCTGGTATTTGGTGAGTCCCATCAAGGCATGTCGAGCTTTCAAACGCTCTACGATGCGATGGACACATTTCAGGCAAAGGGGGTCAGATCTTTTTTTTGCGAAGGACTGCTGCCCAAAAGCAACGGTGGCTGGCGCGACGCCGGCCTGGGCACTGTCGCCCTTGATGCGCGGACACCGGGCAAGTTTCCGACCTTGGCCGACTTGTTGAAAAAAGCCGAGCTCAATGGCATCAAGGTCATCCCGCTCGAACACTACTGGCTGACGAAACGTAAGGACGTGTCGGGTACCTACCACAACATCCGGCCTGATACGGCGTTATCCAAACAGCGCCTGGAAGAATTCAACTATTTTGCTACACGAACTATCGAGCAACATGCCAACGGCGGAAAATCTGTGGTGTTGGTCGGCCGTTCACACATGATGACGTGTGAGGGTGTGCCGGGCATCGCGGAACTCACCAATGGCATCGGCATCGGCATTTATGAAGGCTCGCAGACCATCGCCTCGAAAAGTACCTACCGCATCCCTAATCCCAATCAATCACTGCAAAAGGGTGACATGGCGGGTGATTTTCAAATCTTCAGGAAAGTTGTTTAGTGCTCACACTGCGCGGACTCACGCCGGGGCGGCGAGGATTTAATACCCCACCCGGCGCTTATCGCAAGGCGCACGCCTAGCGTTGCAACCCGGTGCCAGGTTGGGCGCATAGTTCAACCAACCAATCCACGAAGACGCGCACGCGCTGGGACAGCTGGCGATGCGGCGGATACAGAGCCGTCAGGGCCATCTTCGGCACCGCCAACCTTGGTAGCACCTCAACCAGCGTGCCTTCGGCCAATTGGCGCATTGCGTGATAATTCGGCGCCTGTATCAGGCCGAACCCGGCTTCGCATGCGGCAAAGTAGCCGTCGGAACTGTTCACCGCCAACCCTTTGGGCAGGTTGACCGTCTGTAATTCGCCGCCCACCTCAAACTCCAGGCCGAACCGTTTGCCGCTGGCGCTGGAGACGTACTCGACCATCTGGTGATCGACCAGGTCTTCGAATGAAGTGGGAACCCCTCTGCGCGCCAGGTACTCCGGACTCGCCAGGGTGAGTTGATCCATCATCGCCAAAGGCCGCGCCACCAGCGATTCGTCCAGGGCCATGCCGCCGCGCAGCACGCAATCCACGCCCTCGCGGATCAGGTCCACCGGGCGGTCGTTAAGGCGGATCTCCAGTTCGATCTGCGGGTAGCGCGCAGTGAATGACGGCAATGCGGGGATCACGATCAAGCGGCCAATGCCCGACGGCATATCCACGCTCAGGGTGCCGCGCGGGTTGTGGCGCTGGGTGGAAAACACCGCTTCGGTTTCTTCCAGGTCTGTCAGCAGTTGTACGCAGCGCTGGTAATACGCGGCGCCATCCAATGTAGGGCTGACTTGACGCGTGGTGCGTTGCAACAGTTGCACGCCCAGGTGTGCTTCCAATTGCTTGATCAGGATGGTCACCGAAGCGCGTGGCAATTGCAGGCTGTCGGCCGCCTTGGCAAAGCCGCGCAGTTCGACGATCCGTGTGAACACGCGCATCGCGTTAAAACGGTCCAAGTGCAGGCTCCCCATTGGATTATTTAGATAATACGAACAGTGATAGCACTTTTAGCCGGTTTATCCAGTTTTTGTCGAGCGTGACAATGGAGTCCTTCCCCATCAAGGAGCTGACCCCATGCACACCCGTCCTCTAGGTACAAACGGCCCACTCGTCTCCGCCATCGGCCTCGGCTGTATGGGCATGAGCGATTTCTACACGCCTGGCAACGACACTCGGGAAGCCACCGCCACCCTGCATCGCGCGTTGGAGCTGGGCATCAATTTCCTGGACACAGCTGACATGTACGGCCCGCACACCAATGAACAACTGATCGGCAAAGCCATCGCTGGCAAGCGCGAGCAGGTGTTCCTGGCCAGCAAGTTCGGCATCCTTCGCGACCCGGCCAACCCCGCGTTGCGCGGCGTCAATGGCCGCCCCGAGTACATCCGCGAAGCCATCAACGGCACACTGCAGCGCCTGGGTGTAGAAACCCTGGACCTGTACTACCAGCACCGTATCGACCCGGAGGTCGCCATCGAAGAAACCATCGGCGCGATGGCCGAGCTCGTGCAACAAGGCAAGGTGCGTTACTTGGGCCTGAGCGAAGCCTGCGCCGCCACCCTGGAACGCGCTCACAACGTGCATCCGATCAGTGCCCTGCAAAGCGAGTACTCGTTGTGGAGCCGCGACCAGGAATACAACGGTTGCCTCGCCACCTGCCAGCGCCTGGGTATCGCATTTGTGCCTTATAGCCCGCTCGGCCGTGGCTTCCTCACGGGCGCACTGAAGAGTCCGGATGACGTTGGCGTCGATGATTATCGTCGCTTCAACCCGCGCTTCCAAGGCGAAAACTTCGTCAAGAACCTGCAACTGGTGCAGCAAGTGCAGGCGCTGGCAGCCGATAAAGGTGTCAGCGCCGGGCAACTTGCGCTGGCCTGGGTGCTGGCGCAGGGCGATTACCTCATTCCGATTCCCGGCACCAAGCAGCGCAAGTACCTGGAAGAAAATGCGGCGGCCGTTTCGATCAACCTCAGCCAGGCAGAATTGGCGGCACTGGAGGCGATCTTCCCCTCCGAGGCACCCGCCGGCTTGCGCTACCCCGAGGCGGTAATGGCCATGCTGAATATCTGATCAAAGGAGCGCCCTCAAAAGGCGCTCTTTTTTTCTTGCACGAGGGCACCTAAAGCTCCTCATGTCCAAGCCGATAGCCCTACGAAGCTCTAATAAAGCCGCGTCGACAATAAACGCTTCGTAAGGACGACCTCATGCCCACACTGCGCTCCATCCAAGCCCGCTATACCCTGTTCCTGGTGCTGTTCGTCCTGGTCTTATTTGTATTGACCGTGGTGGGAATCGGCCAGTTGGTCGCGCCTACGCTGCGTCACACCGAAGAACAGGTGGTGCTCAACCGCATCGCTGAGGTCGCCGAGCAAATCCAGGGCGAGCTGAACAAGGTTCAGTCCCAGCAACGCACCATCACTCAGACCATCCCTTTGCTCGACAGCGATGCCATCGACAAAGTCCTCCCAGGCCTGGTCGACCAATACGGCGAGCTGAAAGTCTTCGGCGGCGGGATCTGGCCGTTACCCAATCAACGCACGCCTGGACGCAACAAGCACAGCACGTTCTGGCACCGCGATGCCTCGGGCAAGCTGGCGGTGAATACGTTCTGGAACAGCGACCCCGCACCTAACTACTACGACCAGAGCTGGTACAAAGGTGGCCTGGCCTCGCCGCGCGGCCAATGCGCCTGGGCCGCCGCCTACAAGGATGACGCCAGCCAGGAGCCGCGTACCAACTGCGCCATGGCGATCCAGCGCGACGGCGTGCCGTATGGCGTCGCCACCATCGACGTGACCCTGGGTTTCTTCAACGACCTGGTGGCCAGCAAAGAAAAAGACATCGGCGGGCAAATGCTGATCGTCGAAGGCGACGGCAAGATCATCAGCAACAGCACGCGCATCAGCAGTCCCGTGGTGTTGAAAAACATCAGCGAACTCAGCGGCTCCTCGGCGTTCGCCGCCCAGGTCAGCAAGGCCCTGGCCCAGCGCGACCAGGCGCTACAACGCAGCGAGTTCGACAACCAGGGCGTGGCCAGCACCTTTTATATGCGCCCGATCGCCGGCACGCCGTGGTTCCTTGCCACCGCCCTGCCCACCTCGCTGATTACCGCTCAGCGCGATGACGTACTCGGCACCCTGGCCCTGCTGCAAATCCCCATGGTATTGCTGCTGGTGCTGCTCGCGGTGTATGCGATCCGCCAACTGGTGCAGCGCATGAAGTCGCTGAAAACCAATATCGACGCACTGTCCGCCGGCGATGCCGACCTGACGCGGCGCATCACCATCCGCGCCGAAGACGAACTGGGTGCCATTGGTCACTCGGTGAACCACTTTATTGTCTACTTGCAGAACATGATCGGCGAAGTCACCCAAGCCACCGGCGCCATGTCGTCGAGCCTTGAGCAACTGCAGCGGACCTCGGCGCACACCAACCAGATTCTGGTGCGGCACGCCTCGGAAACCGACCAGACGGTAACCGCCATCACCGAAATGAGCTCCACCGCCGACACCGTCGCGCAAAACGCCGCCGAAACCGCTGCGTTCACCCAGCGCGCCAATGAGCACGCTGACCGTTCCCGTGTGGTTGTGGGTGAGGCCTCCAACAGCGTCAGCGCCTTGATCGGCGAAGTCTCCAGCGCCACCCACAGCGTGGAAAACATGCGCCAGGACGCCGCACGCATCACCGAAACCCTCGGCGTGATCGGTGCAATTGCCGGCCAGACCAACCTGCTCGCCCTCAACGCCGCGATTGAAGCGGCGCGGGCCGGGGAACAAGGCCGTGGTTTTGCGGTGGTCGCCGATGAAGTCCGCGCCCTCGCCGCACGCACTCAGGCCAGCACCTCGCAGATCAACGAAATGCTCACCCGCCTGACCGCGGGCGTCAGTTCCTCGGTAGCCGCCATGGAAAACACCCAGGCCAGCTGTCAGTCGGCGGCGGATGCCACGGCGCGGGTGAACACCGGCCTGGACGAAATGGCAGGTTCCGTCAGCCATATCAACAACCTCAGCACCCAGATCGCCACGGCCGCCGAGCAGCAAAGCGCAGTGACCGAGGAGATCAACCGCAGCATGGTGCAGATCCGACAAATGGTCGAAGAGCTGGTAGAGAGCGGCCACGCCACTGAAACCAATACCCAGAGCCTGCTGGATGCGAATGGCCGGGTGATTGCGTTGATGAGTCGCTTCAAAGTGCGGTGATAAATGGCTGAAACACTCCCGTGCCAAAGCGCGGGAGTGGGACTATTCTGACAGCTCGAAGACGCCACACAGGAGGTGTGCCATGCGCGCAGCCGAGCAGTCGTTCCGCTTGGAGCGGATCAGTCAGGAACGCTTTATCCAGGCTCCCATCGAAGCCGTTTACGACTATGTGACCCAACCGGATCGCTGGCACGAATGGCACCCCACCTCCCTCAGCGCCGACACTGGCACCACCGGCTCACTGCCCGCCGGCGCACGTTTCACCGAGTTCATCGACTTGCTGGGTGTGCGTGTGCCGATGAGTTACCGCGTACAGATCGCCCGGCGCCCCGGCGAATTCAAGACGGTGTTCACCTCCCTGGCGGTTGATGGCTCCATCCACTATTTCCTGCTGCCCCATCAAGGCGGCACGCTGTTCAAGCGTGTATTGACGTATGAAACCGAATTGCAGCTGACCACGTTGCGTGAACGCATGATCGAACTCTCGGCGATTGCCCTCGGCCAGCTCAAGCTTCGGATGGAAAATCCCCCCGTCGTATAATTTTGAAACATTCCCGCCCTGCCTGCAGAGCTGTGGAAGCTGGCCTGCTTGCAATGACGTCGTCATGATCGCCGCCATCCCAAAGCCTAACGCCTGCACGCGAGTCTCCTCTATGAAAAGCACATTACGCTTGGCCCTGCTGTCTGCCCTGTTCACCACCACCCTCGCCCAGGCCGCCGACCTGATTCCCATCGACGTGCACCGTGACGCCAACTGCGGCTGCTGCAAAAAGTGGATCACCCATCTGGAAAGTAACGGTTTCAAGGTCAACGACCACGTGGAAGCCGATATGAGCGCCGTCAAACAACGCCTGGGCGTGGCACCGCGCCTGGGCTCGTGCCATACCGCCGTGATCGACGGCAAATTCGTTGAAGGCCATGTGCACGCCGATCAAGTGCTGGCCCTGCGCAAACGCAACGACCTGCTGGGCATTGCTGCACCGGGTATGCCCATGGGCTCACCGGGCATGGAAGTGGGAGGCCGCAGCGAGGCCTATCAAGTCATCGGGCTGACCCGTGAGGGTAAAGATGTCGTGGTGGCTGAATACCCGGCGCAATGATCGCGGGCTACCTGGGATTATTCTTCGCGGCGTTTGGCGCCGCGACCTTACTGCCACTGCAATCGGAAGCCGTGATGGTCGGCCTGCTGCTCAGCGGGCATTACAGCCTAGGGCTGTTGCTGGGGGCTGCCACGTTGGGCAACGTGCTGGGGTCGGTGGTTAACTGGTGGCTCGGACGCTGGGTTGAGCACTTTAAGGAACGGCGCTGGTTTCCGGTCAGCGACAGGCAGTTGGACAAAGCCCGTCAACATTACGCGCGATGGGGGCATTGGACCCTGTTGCTCAGTTGGGTGCCGATCATTGGCGACCCGCTGACGTTGGTCGCCGGGGTGATGCGTGAGCCTCTGTGGCGATTCCTGCTGCTGGTGACCCTGGCCAAAAGCGTGCGTTATGGCGTGCTCGCGGCAATCACCTTACAGTGGGTGTTAATCCCCACTTAATCCCCTCGCAACAGCATCCGAGCACCCTTTTTTCGGAGCCCCGCCAATGCCTCTGCCCCGTACTTTTTGCATCGCCGGCCTGCTCGCGGCCAGTACCGCCCCGGCGTTCGCCGCTACCTACGGCCCCGAGCTGCAAGGCTTCGAATACCCCTACCCGCTTCAGCATTTCGAATTTGAATCCCAGGGCAAGGCCTTGCAAATGGGCTATATGGACGTGCCCGCCAAAGGGCAGGCCAACGGCCGCAGCGTGGTGCTGATGCACGGCAAGAATTTCTGCGGCGCCACATGGGAAGGCTCGATCAAAGCCCTGAGCGACGCCGGTTACCGGGTGATCGCGCCGGACCAGATCGGCTTCTGTAGCGCCAGCAAGCCCGATCACTATCAATACAGCTTCCAGCAGCTGGCAACCAACACCCACCAGTTGCTGGAAAAGCTCGGGATTCAAAAAGCCACCCTCATCGGTCACTCCACCGGCGGCATGCTTGCCACGCGCTATGCACTGATGTACCCCGCGCAGACCGAACAACTTGGGCTAGTCAATCCGATTGGCCTGGAAGATTGGAAGGCCTTGGGCGTGCCTTCCCTCACCGTCGACCAATGGTATGAGCGCGAGCTGAAAGTCAGCGCCGAAGGCATTCGCAACTACCAACTCACCACCTATTACGTCGGGCGCTGGAAGCCGGAGTACGAGCGCTGGGTGGACATGTACGCCGGCCTGAGCAACGGCCCGGGGCATACGCTGGTCGCGTGGAATTCGGCGTTGATTTACGACATGATCTTTACCCAGCCGGTGTACTACGAGTTCAAGAACCTGCAAATGCCCACGCTGCTGCTGATGGGCACGTCCGACAACACCGCCCTTGGCAAAGACGTCGCACCGCCAGCGGTCAAGGCCAAGCTCGGCAACTATGCGGTGCTGGGCAAGCAAGTCGCCAAGTTGATCCCCCATGCAACCCTGGTGGAATTCCCAGGCTTGGGGCATGCACCGCAGATGGAGGAACCGGCCCAGTTTCACAACGCCCTGTTGCAGGGTCTGAACGCGCTTTAATCCTACCTTTTTCGAGGTGCTCGTGAATGTCGGTACAGATCGCAGTCATTGATGATTGGCAGAATGTGGCCAGTGGCGTGGTGGATTGGTCGGTCCTGCAGGCCGTGGGCAATGTGCACTTTCTGCACGATTACCCGGCAGATACTGCCACCATGATCGAGCGTTTGAAGGGCTTTGAGGTGATTTGCGTAATGCGCGAACGCTCGACCTTCGACAAAGCCCTGCTGCAAGGCCTGCCTGCGCTCAAATTGCTGGTGACCGGCGGCATGCGCAACGCGGCGATCGACATTCGTGCTGCCAAGGCCCTGGGCATCACGGTATGCGGCACCGACAGCTATAAACACGCGGCGCCGGAACTGACCTGGGCGTTGATCATGGCCTCCACCCGTAACGTGGTGGCCGAAGCCAATTCGTTGCGTGCTGGCCACTGGCAGGTTGGCCTCGGCGGCGACCTGTATGGCAAGACCCTGGGCATTCTCGGGCTCGGTAGCATTGGCCAGAAGGTCGCGCAGTTCGCCCAGGTGTTCGGCATGCGCGTGATTGCCTGGAGCGAAAACCTTACGCCTGAGCGTGCTGCACAGTCCGGCGTTACGTGGGTCAGCAAGAGAGAGCTGTTTGAGCAGGCCGACGTCCTCACGGTGCACCTGGTACTCAGCGACCGCAGTCGTGGTTTAGTGGATGCCGAGGCGCTGGGTTGGATGAAGCCCACTGCCCACTTGGTCAATACCGCACGTGGGCCGATTGTGGATGAGCAAGCGCTGGTGCATGCACTGGAAACCGGGCGCCTGGCGGGGGCGGCGCTGGATGTATACGCCGAGGAACCGTTGCCGGTGGAGCACCCGTTCCGCCGTTTGGCAAATGTGCTGGCCACGCCACACGTGGGGTATGTAAGCCAGCAGAATTACCGGCAGTTCTATTCTCAGATGATCGAAGATATCCACGCTTGGACAAACGGTCTGCCCATTCGCGTGCTGGGCTAACGCACCATTCAAGGGCAACCCTCTTGCAGTGAGCGGTCTTGCCCCGCGCTGGGGCGCGAAGCGGCCCCAAAACCGTCACACTGGGGTTTCACTGCAGCACCGCGCAAACTAGATTAGGAGCGCTGCGCACTCCAGCGCAGGACAAGCCCGCTCACTACAACCCCCTCCCTTCGCGCAAAGCATATCGTTACAAGTATTTTGTCCTACAAAATTCTCGTATAAACCCTACAGACGCTAGGATCTGTCCTAGACTGATGACCGATGGGTCCGTTTCAAAACAAAAACCCCGCGAAAATAATCGAAACTTTCCAACTCAGCCGTAGGTCAGGTTGAGGGTAAGGCGCGCAAAAGCGGTTCATACCAGATGCCGTCTATCCAATCTTTTTAAGCTAACCGTGCAACTGGCATACGCTTTGCCAGTTTTGTCATGCACTTATGCGCTTGGCCGCAGGATGCGGTCATCGAAGCTAGTGGCAGCGTGCCATTAGCCGACCAACACTTGGAGATAACTATGAACAGTGCCGCTGCAAGTATTCAGGGAGAGCGTGTTAGTCAGCCAGTTGGCGGGTCGACCTCTTTAGTCGACCTCAACACGGCGCGGCCCGTCCCAAGCCACAATCCAAATCGTAAAAAGGTGCTGTTCGTCACGTCCGAATTTGCCGACCTTGTCAAAACCGGCGGCCTGGGTGATGTGTCTGCGGCGCTGCCCCGCGCCATGGCCCATCTGCACGATGTCCGGGTGCTGATCCCCGGTTACCCGCAGGTGATGGAAAGCGATAACCCGATCCACATCATTGGTGAGCTGGGTGGGCACGCCGCGTTGCCGCCGTGCAAGATCGGGCGCATGGACCTCAAGGACGGTCTGGTCGTCTATGTATTGATCTGCCCCGAGCTTTACGAACGGGAAGGCACGCCCTACGGCGCCAACAACGGCCGTGACTGGCCGGACAACCATATTCGCTTCGCCCGCCTGGGCCTGGCCGCCGCTGACATGGCCGCCAACCTGGCGCAGATTCACTGGTGCCCGGACCTGGTGCACGCCCACGACTGGCCCGCTGGCCTGGCGCCGGCCTATATGCACTGGCGTGGGTCACGCACCCCGACGCTGTTCACCATCCACAACCTGGCCTACCAGGGCGTGATCAGCTTGGCCTCCACGCCAGAGTTGGGTATTCCCCCCCACGCCTTGCAACAGGAAGGCATGGAGTTCTACGGCAAGATGTCGTTCCTCAAGGCCGGCATGGCGTATTCCAGCCATATCACCACTGTGAGCGCGACCTACGCCCGGGAAATCACCACCCCGGAATTCGGCTGCGGCCTTGATGGCTTTTTGGCCAGCAAGACCCAGCAAGGTCTGCTCAGCGGCATTCCCAACGGGATCGAAGACAGTTGGGAAACCTCCACTGATCCGCACCTGACGCACAACTTCAATATCGGCGACTGGGAAGGCAAGGCAATCAACGCCGCTCAAGTGCGCAACCTGTTCGGTTTGAATGAATCGACCGGCCCGCTGTTCGCCGTCGTGTCGCGCCTGGTGTTCCAGAAAGGCCTCGACCTCACCGAGGCCGTTGCCAGCTTTATCGTCGAGCAAGGTGGGCAGATCGCGATCATCGGTCGCGGCGAGCCGGAAGAAGAGAATGCCATGCGTGAACTGGCGCTGCGCTTCCCTGGCCAAATCGGCGTGCGCATCGGTTTCAACGAGACGGATGCCCGACGCATGTTCGCCGGCAGCGATTTCCTGTTGATGCCGTCGCGCTACGAGCCCTGCGGTCTCAGCCAAATGTATGCCCAGCGCTTCGGTTCGCTGCCCGTCGCCCGTAACACCGGTGGCTTGGCCGACACCATCGAAAATGGCGTGACCGGGTTCCTGTTCAATGAATCCACCGTCGACAGCTACAAAGAAGCCTTGAACCGCGCGTTCAAGGTGTTTGCCTTCCCAGGCCTGCTCAACGCCATGCGCAGCCGGGCAATGACGCAGCCATTCAACTGGAGCCAGGCGGTGGAACCCTACGCCGAGCTCTACGAACAACTGGTGGCTAAGGCACTGGGGAAATCCGCTAAATAATCGAAGGAAGGTCTCTATAGATGCCGTTACGGACTCTGGAAACCTGGCCCCACGGCGCAATCATGCTGGACGCGCAACACACGCGTTTTGCCTTGTGGGCGCCAGACGCGTTTTATGTCAGCGTTGAATTGGAAGATGGCAAGTCCGTCGCCATGCTGCCTCAGGCAGATGGCTGGTTCGAAACAGAAATCAAGTGCCCTGCGGGCACGCGCTACCGCTACAACATCGATGGAGAAATGGATGTACCCGACCCGGCGTCCAGGGCTCAAGCCGAGGACGTACATGGTTGGAGCCTGGTAGTCGACCCGCTCGCCTATCAGTGGCGGCACAGCGATTGGCAAGGCCGCCCGTGGCACGAAGCAGTGATCTACGAACTGCATGTCGGTGCGCTGGGCGGTTACGCAGAAGTCGAGAAACACCTGCCACGCCTGGCTGAGCTGGGTGTCACGGCGATTGAATTGATGCCTTTGGCGCAATTTCCCGGCGAACGCAATTGGGGCTACGACGGGGTCCTGCCCTACGCGCCCCAATCTTCCTACGGCACCCCCGAACAGCTCAAGCACCTGATCGACAGCGCCCACGGGCATGGCCTGGCGGTAATCCTTGACGTGGTCTACAACCACTTCGGGCCAGACGGCAACTACCTGGGGCAGTACGCCAAGGGTTTCTTCCAGGAAGACGTGCACACCCCATGGGGCGCGGGTATCGACTTCGATCGACGTGAAGTGCGCGACTTCTTCCTGGATAACGCCTTGATGTGGCTGCTCGAATACCGCTTCGATGGGCTGCGCCTGGACGCGGTGCATGCCATCGACAATCCGGAGTTTCTCAAGGAGTTGGCGCACCGGGTTCGCGAGGAAGTGGACACGGGTCGGCACGTCTGGCTGACCCTGGAGAACGAGCTGAACCAGGCCGGCCTCCTGGAGTACGAGCACGATTTCGACGCGCAATGGAACGATGACTTCCACAACGTCATGCACGTCCTGCTGACGGGCGAGACGGACGCTTATTACAGCGACTTTGCCCACGAACCTACGGCCAAATTGGCCCGTTGCCTGAGCGAAGGTTTTATCTATCAGGGCCACACCACTCGGCATGGCCATGCGCGCGGTGAACCCAGCGGGCATCTGCCACCGAGCGCATTTGTGGCGTTCTTGCAGAACCACGACCAGATCGGCAACCGCGCTCTGGGCGAACGCCTGCACCAACTCTGCTCGCCCCAGGCGTTGGAGGCCGCGACCGCCCTGCTGTTGCTGTCGCCGATGATTCCGCTGATGTTCATGGGTGACGAGGTGAATGCCAGCGCGCCATTCCTGTTCTTCACCGACCACCACGGCGAGTTGGCCGAAGCGGTACGTGAAGGTCGGCGCAATGAGTTCGCTGACTTCGCGGCGTTCAAGGATCCGGAACGACGTGAACGCATTCCCGACCCCAACAACGCGTCCACCTTTCAACAATCGGCACCGTTGTTTACCGGCAACCCCCACGCCCAGCTCTACCGCCAACTGCTGGGCCTGCGCCACCGCCACATCGTGCCGCACTTGCCGGGCAGCGTGACACTGGGCGCCGAGGTGTTGGCCGAGGGCGCGGTCACTGCCCGTTGGCGCCTGGGTAACGGCAGCGTGCTGCAGATTGACCTCAACCTGAGCGCCACGGCCCTGGATCATCCGGCGACAGCCCCCGTCCTTTTTGAAACGCATGCCGAGGCGAGCGCTCACCTGCCGCCGTATAGCGCACGCGTCACCTTATCCCCTGCTGGAGAGCACCCTTGAGCGAAGCGAACCTGGAAATCCTCGCCAGCCGAGCGGGCCTGGCCGTCGATTGGATCGACGCAAACGGTCGCCCGCAACGTGTGAAAGCCGACGCCCTGCGCGCCGTTCTCAAAGGCCTGGGCCACCCGGCCGATAGCGATGCCGAGATCGACGCCAGCCTGTACGAACTGGAACAGGTGCAACAGAACAAACACCTGCCACCGTTGCTGACCATCGACAGCGGCGAAGGGCTGGACCTGGCGCGCTACTTTGAACCAGACACCCTGTGCCGGGTCAGCCTTGAAGACGGCGAAACCCTGGAACTGCGGCTTGATGCCGACGCAGTGCTGCCGGGCATCATTGCACTCGGCTACCACCACGTGCAGATCGCCGGCCAAACGTTCACCCTGGCCGTCGCACCCACCCATTGCTACAGCGTGGCCGAAGCCGTCGACACACAACCCGCCCGCGCCTGGGGCGTGAGCGCGCAATTGTATTCCTTGCGGCGCCTGGGTGATGGCGGCTTTGGCGACACCCTGGCGCTGGAGCAACTGGCCCGATCGGCCGCCGAACGCGGCGCCGACGCCCTGGCGATCAGCCCGATGCACGCGATGTTCAGCGCCGACACCGGGCGCTACAGCCCCTACTCGCCATCGAGTCGCTTGTTCCTCAACGGTTTGTACGCTTCGCCTGGCTGCATCCTGGGTGAACGCGAAGTGCGCAACGCCATCGAGGCCATCGGCCTGACGGATCAATTGCACGATCTGGAGCAGCACACCCTGATCGACTGGCCCTCGGCCGCCAAGACCAAGCAGCGACTATTGCGTGCGCTGTATGAAGACTTCCGCCACGGCCACCACCCACAACACGCCGATTTCCTGAGCTTCCGCCAGGCCGGTGGCGAGGCGCTGGAAAACCACTGCCGCTTCGAAGCCGTGCAAGCTGCTCGTGCCGCGAAGGGTGAAGAGCTCGACTGGCGCCACTGGCCGCAGGATTGGCGCACGCCCCAGAGCCCGGCTCTGGCGCAGTTCGCCGAAGAAAACCGCGATGAAATCGGCTACTTCGCTTTCAGCCAATGGCTGATCGCCCGTTGCCTTGAGCGCGCGCAGCAGGCCGCCCGAGGCAGCGGCATGGGCGTCGGTTTGATCGCCGACCTGGCCGTGGGCGCCGACGGCGGCGGCAGTCAGGCCTGGAGCCGCCAGGATGAGTTGCTCGCCAACCTGACCGTCGGCGCGCCGCCCGACATCCTCAACCGTGCCGGCCAGGGCTGGGGCATATCCGCGTTCTCGCCTGAAGGCCTCAAGCGCCATGGTTTTCGCGCCTTCATCGAAATGCTGCGTGCCAACTTCGCCCATGCTGGCGGCTTGCGTATTGACCATGTGATGGGCCTGCAACGCCTGTGGGTAATCCCCATGGACGCCTCGCCCACGGACGGCGCCTACCTGTATTACCCGGTGGACGACCTGCTGCGCTTGCTGGCGTTGGAATCCCAGCGCCACCAGGCGATTGTGCTCGGTGAAGACCTCGGCACGGTGCCGGATGGCCTGCGCGAAAAACTCATCGCCCGCTCGATCCTGGGCATGCGCGTGTTGCTGTTCGAGCAAAACCACGAAGGCCAGTTCAGGCCGATCCTCGACTGGCCCGACAACGCGCTGGCCACCACCAGCACCCACGATTTGCCTACGCTCAACGGCTGGTGGCACAGCCGTGATATCGACTGGAACATCCAACTCGGCCTGATCGATGCGCCGACTGTGGAGCAATGGAGCGAGCACCGCCTGCGCGAACGCCAGGCTCTGCGCCAGGCCTTGAGCCAGGACCCGCAGAATTTCGTCGACGAAATTCGCAATGAAACCGACCATATGATCGACGCCAGCGTGCGCTACCTCGGCCACACCCGCGCGCCGCTGGTCCTGCTGCCGTTGGAGGACGCCCTGGGCGTCGAAGAACAGCCCAACCTGCCCGGCACCACCGACACCCACCCCAACTGGCGCCGCCGCCTGCCGGGTGAAGCCTCCAGCCTGCTCGACAATGCCGGAGCCGCCCGCCGCCTCGAACTATTGGCCGTCGCGCGCAACCAAGCCTATGAGCGTGACCGATGAAAGCACTGCCCCTGCGCGCCACCCAGCGCCTGCAATTCCATAAAGGTTTTACCCTCGATGATGCGGTGCCCTTGGTGCCGTACTTCGCCCAATTGGGCATCAGTCATCTGTATGCCTCGCCACTGCTAAGCGCCCGCGCCGGGTCCATGCATGGCTACGACGTCGTCGACCCCACCAGCGTCAACCCGGAACTGGGCGGCGAAGCGGCCTTGCGCCGCCTGGTCGCGGCGCTGCGTGAGCACAATATGGGGCTTATCCTCGATATCGTCTCCAACCACATGGCGGTGGGCGGCGCGGATAACCCTTGGTGGTTGGACCTGCTGGAGTGGGGTCGCCTGAGCCCCTACAGCGAGTTCTTCGATATTCAGTGGCATTCGCCCGACCCGTTGCTCAAGGGCCAACTGCTGATGCCATTCCTAGGCAGCGATTATGGCGAAGCCCTGCAGACCGGCGCGCTGACCTTGCGGTTCGACGCCGCCCACGGCGCGTTCTACGTCGAGCATTACGAACACCGCTTCCCGATCTGCCCAAAGGAATACGCATCGATCCTGGGCACCGGTGAACTGCTCAAGCCCCTGGCGGAGCGCTTCACCGCCCTGGCCTATCAGGATGACGCCTACCATGAGGCTCAGTGGCTGAAGCAGGCCTTGGCCGAGCGTGCCACCGAGGTGTTGCCAGCCATTGAACAACGACTGGCCGAGTTCGACGGGCGCCAACCCGAGGGCTTCAACCGCCTGCATCAGTTGCTCGAACAACAGGGCTACCGCCTGGCCAGTTGGCGCACCGCAGCGGACGATATCAACTGGCGGCGCTTCTTCGATGTCAACGAACTCGGCGGCCTGCGCGTAGAACGCACGGCGGTGTTCGAAGCCACCCACGGTAAAATCTTTGACCTGATCAGCGAAGGCCTGGTAGATGGCCTGCGCATCGACCATATCGACGGCCTGGCCGACCCGCGTGGTTACTGCCGCAAGCTGCGCCGCCGCGTCGATTCGCTGTCGCCAGAGCGGCATCTGCCGATCTTTGTGGAAAAAATCCTCGGAGAAGGCGAAACCCTGCGCGAAGACTGGCAAGTGGACGGCACCACCGGCTACGAATTCATGAACCAGCTCTCTCTGCTGCAACATCACCCGGACGGCTTTGAGCCGCTGGCCGACTTGTGGACTCGCCACAGCGAACGGCCGTCGGCCTTCATCGAGGAAGCCCGACTGGCACGCCAGCAAATCCTCAATGGTTCACTCGGCGGCGACTTTGAAAGCGTGGCCCGCGCGCTGCTGCAAGTGGCGCGCGACGACGTGATGACCCGCGACCTGACCCTGGGCGCGATCCGCCGCGCCTTGCAGGAACTGATCGTGCACTTCCCGGTGTACCGCACCTACATCAGTGCCCGTGGGCGCAGCGCCGCCGACGACAAGGTGTTCCAGCAAGCCATGGAGGGCGCTCGCACGACCTTGGGCGAAGGCGACTGGCCGGTACTCGAGCACTTGGAGAAATGGCTGGGTGGCCAGCCGTGGCGCAATCGCCCGGTAGGCCGTGAACGCAAGATCCTCAAACATGCCTGCGTGCGCTTCCAGCAACTGACCTCGCCCGCGGCCGCCAAGGCGGTGGAAGACACTGCGTTCTATCGTTCGGCGGTATTGCTATCGCGCAATGACGTGGGCTTCAGCACCGAGCAGTTCAGCGCGCCGTTGGCCGACTTCCATGCGGTAAACGGGCAACGCTTGCAGCGCTTCCCCGACAACCTGCTGGCCACCGCCACCCACGACCACAAGCGCGGCGAAGACACGCGCGCGCGCCTGGCGGTGCTCAGCGAATGCGCGCCGTGGTACGTCGAGCAAGTTGAGCACTGGCGCAGCCTCGCCGCCCCGTTGCGTACCGATGCAAACACGCCGTCAGCCGGCGATGAATTGATCCTCTATCAGGCATTGCTGGGCAGTTGGCCGCTGGACCTTGCCCGCGACTTCGAGGGTTACCAGCAGCGCCTGTGGCAGTGGCAACAAAAAGCCCTGCGCGAAGCCAAGTTGCAGAGCAGTTGGAGCGCGCCCAACGAGGCCTATGAACAAGGCGTCGAGGCATTCCTGTCGCGGCTGTTGCTCAGCGATGAAGGCCACCCATTGCGCACCGCTATCGGTAACGCCGCCCAGGCGATTGCCCCGGCCGGCGCCTTGAATGCCCTGGCGCAATCCTTGCTTCGCATCACTGTGCCGGGTGTGCCGGACCTGTACCAGGGCGATGAGTTCTGGGACTTCAGCCTGGTAGACCCGGACAACCGCCGCCCAGTGGATTTCAATGCACGGCAACACGCGTTGGATACACCACCGGACATTGGCGAACTGCTGTTCAACTGGCGCGACGGGCGTATCAAACAGGCGCTGATTGCTCAGGTGCTGGCCGTGCGCAAGGCCCATCCCGAGCTGTTCAGCAGCGCCACCTACACACCGCTGGACGTGGTGGGCAAGCACGCTGAACGGGTGGTCGCGTTCTGTCGTGAACACCAGGGAAAACGCCTTCTGGTGGTGGTGCCACGCTGGCCGCATCGCTTGCTTGAAAACGGTGTGCATCCCCAGATCAATGCGCAGGTTTGGGGCGATACGCGGGTGAAATTACCGTTCGCCGCGACAACCCAAAACTGGAAGGGACTTTTTCAGACAGGCGCAGTCACACCAGACAAGGAGCTGTTGGTTAGCACTGCCCTGGGGGATTTCCCGGTCAATGTCTTTATCAATCCTGATGATCAAGAAAGCTGAAAATTTTCTGCGAGGAGCATTGTGATGAGTACTGAAGACAAACGCATACGCGAGCTGGCGCATCAGATCTGGGAGTCCGAAGGCAAACCCCACGGTGAAGATGCGCGGCACTGGGAAATGGCGCGCAAGCTGGCGGAAGCCGAGGCCTTGACGCCAAGCAAGCCAAAGGCGGCGGCTAAACCCAAGGCAAGCGCGCCTAAACCGTCGCCAAAGGCCAAGCCTTCGGCACCTGCGGCCAGCAAGCCAGCACCAGCGGCCGCTAAAAAGCCGCCGGCGCCGAAGAAGCCCAAGTCTTGACCTCACACCGCTTGCCGACGCCGTCGGCAAGCGGTGATTTCTTATTCCAAATTGTCAGCTGAAATCTCGTCAGCACGGCCGCGTTCGGCCTGAAAAAAGACCCTGCAGGAGCAACACAATGAGCAAACCCGATAAAACCTCACCGACGCCGGACAGCGAACCGTCGCGGATTCGTGAAGGTTTGCCCTTCCCGCTTGGCGCGACCTGGGATGGTCTGGGCGTCAACTTTGCACTGTTCTCAGCAAATGCCACCAAGGTTGAGCTGTGCCTGTTCGATGACACCGGTGAGGTTGAGCTGGAGCGTATTGAACTGCCGGAATACACCGACGAAATCTTCCACGGTTACCTGCCCGACGCCCACCCTGGGCTGATTTACGGCTACCGTGTCTACGGTGCATACGACCCGGCCAACGGCCACCGCTTCAACCACAACAAATTACTGATCGACCCCTATGCCAAACAGTTGGTGGGCGAACTCAAATGGTCGGAGGCGCTGTTCGGCTATACCATCGGCCACCCCGACGACGACCTTAGCTTCGACGAACGCGACAGCGCGCCCTTCGTGCCCAAATGCAAGGTCATCGACCCGGCGCACACCTGGGGCAACGACCAGCCGGTGCGTGTGCCGTGGGACCGTACGATCATTTATGAAACCCATTTGCGCGGCATCAGCATGCGCCACCCTTCCGTGGGCGAATCCGTGCGCGGCACCTGCGCCGGTCTCATGGAAGATGATGTACTCAAGCACATCCGCCAGCTGGGTATTTCCTCCGTCGAATTGCTGCCGGTACACGCATTCGTCAACGACCAGCATCTGCTGGAAAAAGGCATGACCAATTACTGGGGCTACAACAGCATCGCGTTTTTCGCCCCGGACCCGCGCTACCTGGCCAGCGGCAAGATCGCCGAGTTCAAGGAGATGGTCGCGCACCTGCATGAACAGAAGCTCGAGGTGATCCTCGATGTGGTCTACAACCACACCGCCGAAGGCAACGAACGCGGCCCGACCCTGTCCATGCGTGGTATCGACAACGCCTCTTACTACCGCCTGATGCCGGATGACAAACGTTTCTACATCAACGATTCCGGCACCGGTAACACCTTGGACCTGAGCCACCCTTGCGTGCTGCAGATGGTCACTGACTCGCTACGTTATTGGGCGACGGAAATGCACGTCGACGGTTTCCGCTTCGACCTGGCGACCATCCTCGGGCGCTATCGCGACGGTTTCGACGAGCGCCATAGCTTTCTCGTGGCCTGCCGCCAGGACCCGGTGCTGCGCCAGCTGAAAATGATCGCCGAGCCTTGGGACTGCGGCCCTGGTGGCTACCAAGTGGGCAATTTCCCGCCGGGCTGGGTGGAATGGAATGACCGCTTCCGCGACACCGTGCGCGCGTTCTGGAAAGGTGATGACGGCCAGTTGGCGGATTTCGCTGCGCGCATGACCGCCTCGGGTGAGATGTTCAATCATCGTGGCCGCCGCCCTTACAGCTCGGTGAACTTCATCACCGCGCACGATGGTTTCACCTTGCACGACCTGGTGTCCTACAACGACAAACACAACGAAGCCAACGACGAGAACAATCAGGACGGTAGCAACAATAACCTTTCGTGGAACCACGGCGTAGAAGGCCCGACCGAAGATCCGGAGATCAACGCACTGCGCCTGCGCCAGATGCGTAACTTCTTCGCAACGCTGCTGTTGTCCCAAGGCACGCCGATGCTCGTGGCCGGTGACGAATTTGCCCGCACCCAACACGGCAACAATAATGCCTACTGCCAAGACAGCGAGATCGGCTGGGTCAACTGGGATTTGGACGACGACGGCAAGGCGCTGCTCAAATTTGTGAAGCGCCTGATCAAGCTGCGCCTGACCTACCCGATCCTGCGTCGTGGACGCTTCCTGGTGGGCGATTACAACGAAGATATCGGCGTGAAGGACGTGACCTGGCTATCGCCAGATGGCACCGAGATGACCACCGAACAGTGGCAAGACAGCCACGGCCGTTGCCTGGGGATGTTGATGGATGGCCGCGCCCAGGAAACCGGGATTCGCCGTGCCGGCGCCGATGCGACCTTGCTGCTGGTGGTCAACGCCCACCACGACATGGTCAATTTCCGCCTGCCGCCTGTGCCAGAGGGTGAGTTCTGGTCCTGCATGCTCGACACCAACGAGCCCGCGGTGCGTGGTCAGGAACGTTTCGACTTTGAACATGAATACGCGGTGACCGGCCGCTCGTTGCTACTGTTTGAGCTGCAGCACGAAGACGAGGTGTGAGATGGCGTTGCATGGACTCCTTCAAGGCTACCGGGGCTATGCGGACACGCAAGCCCTGGGCGCGGCCCTGAAGGCGCTTCAGGAGGAAGGCCTGGACCAACTGCCGTTGCCGGGCAGCGGCCAGACGTTGGAACGGTTCAGCCGCTTGGCGCAGGTGGCAGGTCATGACCTGCGCCTGTGCAAGCTGTTTGAAGGCCATACCGATGCCCTGGCAATCATCGCCGAGCTCAACAGCCCCTTGCCGCCCTTGGGCAGTACGTGGGGTATGTGGGCAGCCGAACCCCCCACGGCCAAGCTGCATGTGCGCAAAGAGGGCCATCGCCTGCTGGTGCAAGGGCGTAAAGCCTGGTGCTCTGGCGCGGCGGTGGTCAGTCATGGGTTGTTGACGGCCTGGGACGAAGAAGATCGCCAGCAGTTGGTGGCGGTGGACATGGACCAACCCGGCATCACCGTGACTGACCAGGGCTGGAATGCCGTGGGCATGGCGGCCACCGGCAGTGTGGAAGTCGTGTTTGATGGGGCGTGGGGGCTTGCCGTGGGCAGCCCCGGTGATTACCTCACCCGCCCCGGTTTCTGGCAAGGCGGCATCGGCATCGCAGCCTGCTGGTACGGCGCGGCGCAACGCCTGGCGCAAGTCTTGCTCGAACACTGCAGCAAGCGACCCGAACCGCATGCCCTCGCCCATCTCGGCGCCGTCGACAGTGCATTGAACAGTGCCGCCTGCGTGCTGCGCGCCAGTGCCAAACACCTCGACCGAGAACCGCAGGCTGACGCCAGGGCGTTGGCCCAGCAGACGCGTGCCTGCATCGAAGACACCGTTGAGCAAGTGATTCGCCACGTTGGCCGCGCCGTCGGTGCGGGTCCGTATTGCAAGGACCCGCACTTCGCCCAGTTGATGGCGGACCTGCCGGTGTATGTGCGCCAAAGCCATGCCGAGCGCGACTTGGCCGGTCTTGGCGAACTGGCCGCGGGCGCCCCCACAGGAAGGTGGCAGCTATGAAAGCCAATCCGATTGTGGGCCAGGGTACGCCGCTGCATCACTGGCAGGCGTCGCCGAAAATGGCCAAGTTGCCACAGATCAGCGTCGAGCAGTTGGTGCCTGAAGGCCATCGTGCAGTGATCATTGCCCCGCATCCGGATGACGAAGTGCTGGGTTGCGGCGGGCTGATGCAGGGGTTGGCGGCGCTGGGCCTGCCAATACAGTTGATTTCAGTCACCGATGGCAGCGCCAGTCATCCCGGTTCGCAACGCTGGCCGGTCGAGCGCTTGAGCGTGGTGCGCCCCCAGGAGTCAGCACAGGCCCTGCATCGTCTCGGCCTGCCTGCCCACAGCTTGAAATGGCTGCGCGCGGGCTTTAGCGACAGCAAGGTCGCGGCGCGCGAGGATGAACTCGCTGCGTTTATCCAGCGTTATCTCAAACCCAACGATGTAGTGTTCACCACGTGGCGTGAAGACGGCCATTGCGACCATGAGGCCGTTGGCCGTGCCAGCGCCAAGGCATCCGAGGC
This sequence comes from Pseudomonas sp. EA_65y_Pfl1_P113, assembly GCF_963970525.1. Classification (NCBI taxonomy): domain Bacteria; kingdom Pseudomonadati; phylum Pseudomonadota; class Gammaproteobacteria; order Pseudomonadales; family Pseudomonadaceae; genus Pseudomonas; species Pseudomonas sp. EA_65y_Pfl1_P113. The sequence goes on along the minus strand of NZ_CAXAQM010000002.1, from coordinate 124,194 downwards.
CGTGGGCGCAACCCTGTATGAGGTACCGGTGTGGACCTGGCACTGGGCAACCCCCGAAAACAGCCTGGTGCCCTGGCACCGCGCGCGCAAGATTGCGCTGAGCTGCGAAGCCGTCGCCCGCAAGCGCCATGCCATCCATGCCTTCGCCAGCCAGCTGGAAGGTGACCCGCTGGTCGGCCTCGCGCCAGTGCTCGCGCCCTATGTGGTGGAGCGCTTGTTGCAGCCCTTTGAAGTGGTGTTCGTATGAGTGTGGCCACGCCTTACTTCGACCAATTGTTCGCCGAGAACGACGATCCCTGGGCCTTTCGCGAGCGCTGGTACGAGCGACGCAAACGCGCACTGACCCTGGCGATACTCACGCGGCCGCGCTATGCCTCGGTGTTCGAGCCCGGTTGCGCGAATGGCGAGCTGAGCTTCGAGCTGGCGCCACGTTGCGACCGCCTGCTGTGTTGCGACACCGCCGCCGCCGCCGTGGCGTTGGCGAGTAGCCGGCTGTTGGGTTTCCCGCATGCGCAGGTGCAGCAAAGCCGTTTGCCGGGCCATTGGCCCACCGGTCATTTCGATCTGATCGTATTGAGCGAGCTGTGCTACTACCTCGACGCAAACGACCTGAGCGAGTTGATTGATCGCGCCCGCGCTTCGCTTACCGATGACGGCCAAGTGCTGGCTTGCCATTGGCGCCCGCCTATCGAAGGTAGCCCGCAGACTGCCGAGCAGGTGCACGCGCTGCTCCAGCAGCGCCTGGATATGCCGCGGATCGCAAGCCATCACGAACACGACTTTCTTCTTGATCTATGGAGCCGCGATGGCACCTCGGTCGCCACCCTTGAGGGCTTGCGATGATCGGTATTCTGATCCCGGTACACAACGAAGAGGCGTTGCTGGGCGACTGCCTTGAAGCGGCGCTGATCGCGGCTGGCCACCCCGGATTGATGGGCGAAACAGTCACTATCCTGGTCGTGCTCGACAGTTGCAGCGATGGCAGTGCCGCCATTGCCCAGGCCTACCCGGTGCATTACCTCGAAGCCCAGGCGCGCAATGTGGGGCATGTGCGCGGGATTGGCGCGCGCCACCTGCTCAATCAGGGCGCGCGCTGGATCTCCTGCACGGACGCCGACAGCCGGGTTGCCCCGGACTGGCTGGTGGCGCAGCTGGCACTGGGGGTGGATGCGGTGTGCGGCACTGTCACGGTGGACGCCTGGAGCGAAGATTACGATCCCGCTGCACACATTCGTTATCTGCAAGGTTATGAGGCCCGTGACGGTCATCGGCACATCCACGGTGCCAACCTGGGCGTAAGCGCTGGCGCTTATGTGCGCGCCGGCGGTTTCGAACCGCTGGCGTGCCATGAAGATGTCCAATTGGTGCGCAACCTTGAGCGGTGCGGCGCCTCCATCGCCTGGAGCCATACGCCGCAAGTGATCACCAGTGCGCGCCTGGACGCCCGCGCACAAGGCGGGTTTGGCGATTATTTGAAGAGTTTGATGCACGCCACTTAAAAAACGGCGTTACTGAATGTAAAAGCGACCAATCCTTGTCTATGCTGAGGACGCCTTGCTGGTATTCCACGGTTGGAGTGCCATGCAGCCACTGCGGCGGAGCCTGTGGTGGATAGAAGAGAGTCGTCCCGTCAACGGGCACGACCCACAGCATCAATCGACAAGGATGTACCCCCCATGAAGCTTGCCTCTTTAAGCGACGGCCGTCGCGGCACGGCGCAAATCTGGAACAGTGCCCCGCAGCTGGCGCAAATCCTCCCGATCACCGCGTCCTCACTGGTACCCGCTGGCGCGCGCGTGGTCATCATCGCCCCGCATCCCGGCGACGAAGTGCTGGCCTGTGGCGGCTTGCTGCAGTTGCTCAGCACCCTGGAACACCCGCTGCAACTGATCTCCCTCACCGACGGCAGTGCCAGCCACCCGGGGTCCAACATATGGCCGGCGAGCCGCTTGAGCGTGGTGCGCCCGCAGGAAAGTGTCGAAGCCCTACGCCGCCTGGGTATGCCGTTGCACAGCCTGAAGTGGATACGTGGCGGGTTCTGCGATACCGCCCTCGCCGCCCGGGAAGCACAGCTGAGCCAGTTCATCGCGCGTTACCTGCAACCGGGCGACGTGGTGTTCAGCACCTGGCGCAATGACGGCAATGCCGACCATGACGCAGTCGGCCGTGCCAGCGCCAAGGCGTGCAGCCTGGTAGGCGCGCAGTTGCATGAATTGCCGATCTGGGCCTGGCACTGGCCCGCCCGAGAAGGGGCGATCATCCCCTGGCAACGGGCGCGCAAAGTGCGTCTGGACAGCTGGAGCGTGGCGCGCAAACTCCATGCCGCCCACGCCTACGCCAGCCAACTGGCCGGCGATCCGGAAATCGGCCTGGCCCCCATGATGGCCCAGGTGCTGCTGGAGCGTATGCGCGAGCCTTACGAGATCGTGCTGTCGTAAAACCTCACCTGTCCTAGTGTGCTTGATGGGTGTGAGGGTGGGATTGCAGGCTGCTACGCCATGTTCGACCGTGACGCCAACGGCGCTCCGCGCCCGGCGACTGCGCCAAGCGCTGTACCGGCAAGTATGCGTTCCGCCTGATCAATGACGGCGTGGGTCACAACCTGCCGCAGGAGGCGCCCGAGGCGTTTGCCAAGGCCATCATTGATGCGGATCACCTGCGACCGAGTGTGTCCCCTTCATCCAACTAGCACCCTTGAATCGCGAAAACTGGTAAGCGATCCCCAGCCAGATAAACCAGGCTGGCATCACGTACAGCGCCAGGCGTGTATCCGGCCGCAACGCCAACAGGCCCAGTACAAACGCGAGAAACGCCAAGGAAAACCAGGCCATCGGCACACCACCAGGCATCTTGTAGATGGATTTCGCGTGCAGGTCCGGGCGTTTTTTACGGTAGGCGATGTAGGACGCGAGGATGGTCGACCAGGTGAAAATCACCAGGATCGCTGACACCGTCGACACGATGGTGAAAGCGGTCATCACCTCCGGCACCACAAACAGCAATACCAGCCCTAATAGCATCAGCACGGTGGTAAACGCCAGGCTGATAAACGGCACGCTGCTGTTCGACAACCGCCCAAAAATGCCCGGTGCATCACCCAGGTCGGCCAACCCGAACAACATACGGCTGGCGGAAAAAACGCCACTGTTGGCAGATGAAGCTGCCGAAGTGAGTACCACGAAATTCACAATGCCCGCAGCGGCCGGAAAGCCTGCGACCAGGAACAACTCAACAAACGGGCTTTTGCTCGGCGAGACTTGCTGCCACGAAGTCACGGCGATGATGCATGCCAGGGCCAGCACGTAGAACAGGATGATGCGCAGCGGGATCGAGTTGATTGCCTTGGGCAACGTGCGCTCTGGCGAGCGGGTTTCGGCGGCGGCCGTGCCGATCAGTTCGGTGCCGGCGAAAGAAAAAATCGCCATCTGGAAGCCGGCAAAAAAGCCAAACAGGCCATTGGGAAACGCTGCCTGTTTGTCCAGCAAATGGGTCAGCGAAGCTGTGACGCCGGTCGGCGAGACAAACGAGCTGGCGATCAGTACCACACTCACGCCAATCAAGGTCACCACGGCGATGATTTTGATGATCGCGAACCAGAACTCCACTTCGCCAAACAGCTTGACCGTCAGCACGTTGAGCGCGAACAGCGTGAGCAACATGCCCACCGCTGGGATCCACGCCGGCACATCCGGAAACCAGTACTGAAAAAAGCCGCCGACCACGACCGCATCCCCCACCACCGCTACGCTCCAGCTCAACCAGTACGACCAGCCGAGAAAGAACGCCGCGCGCGGCCCCAAGTACGCCCCGGCAAAGTCGGCGAAGCTCTTGAAGTTGAGGTTGGACAGCAGCAGCTCGCCCATGGCGCGCATCACGAAATACACGAACAGCCCAATGATCATATAGATCAGGATGATCGAGGTGCCGGACAGCGCAATGATTTTGCCGGAGCCCATGAACAGGCCGGTGCCGATCGCACCGCCCATGGCCATCAACTGGATATGGCGGTTGCTCAGGGTACGTTGCAACGCAGGCTTTTCACAAAGCCCAGGCGTGGTTGTTTTCATCACAAAACCTCTTTTTATGTTTTTGAGTTTTGGCAGAAAAAAGTCGACGGTTGTTGTTATTGGGTTTTGCTTTCGAAACCGTGCAGCACGTTGACGGCATTGATGCCGATTTCATCGACCATGTAGCCGCCTTCCATCACGAACAGCGTGGGCACGCCAACGCTGGCGATGATTTCGCCCATGCCGAGGAAGTCCTGGCTGTCGAGGAGGAAGTGGCTGATGGGGTCATCCTTGAAGGTGTCGACACCGAGGGAGATCACTAGCACGTCGGGTGCAAAACGGCGCAGTTGTTGGCAGGCGTCGACAAGGGCGGTTTGGTAGTGGTCCCAGGTGGTGTTTTTGGGCAACGGATAATTGAGGTTGAAGCCCTCCCCCGCACCTGCGCCGCGCTCACTGCCGGCACCGGAGAAATACGGATAGGACACCGCCGGGTCGCCATGCAGGGAAATGAACATCACGTCCGGACGGTCGTAGAAAATATTCTGCGTGCCGTTGCCGTGGTGAAAATCCACATCCAGCACCGCCACGCGCTTGGCGCCTTTCGTGATGGCTTGCTGCGCGGCAATCGCGGCGTTGTTGAGGTAGCAATAGCCGCCCATGTATTCACGCGCCGCGTGATGGCCCGGAGGGCGGCACAGGGCGAAGGCGCTGTAATGGCCTTCATCCAACAGTGCCAGGCCGGTCAAGGCGATATCGGCGCTGGTTTTTACCGCATCCCACGTGGTGCGCGTAATAGGCGAGCCGGCGTCCATAGCGAAGAAACCCAACTTGCCGTCGATGAAATCCGGCACCTGTTGGTTGGCCAAATCCCGGACCGGCCACACCAGGGGCAGCGCGTCATGGCTGCGGCCGATGGCGGTCCATTCGGCCCAGGCAGTTTCGAGGAAGGTCACGTAGCGTTCGCTGTGGGCGTTGACATAACAGGCCCGGTCAAAGCGCCGCGGTACGATGATATCGCCCAGCCCAACCTGCCTGACGCGGTCACGCACGGTGTCGGCGCGGCTCGGTTGTTCGAACGAGGGTTTGAGCACGCCGTCCTTCAGTTCGGTGCCATGGTGCAAACGGTGGGCTTCGCTAAAAACAGTCAGCATGAGGGTCATCCGCCAGTAAAAGACAGGGTCTATTTTGTTCTGGCTACGCCGGGCTTTCTTTGCTTTTACTTACGGCACTGTTAGCTTTATCGGGAATATTTACCTCACGGGCTCACACTTATGAAAAATAAAACCAAACAGGTCGCTCTTGATGACACTGATCTCGCCATCCTCGCCCTGCTGCAGGAAGACGCCAGTATTTCCAACGCTCAACTCAGCGAGCGTTTATCCCTGAGCCTCACGCCCTGCTGGCGGCGACGCAAACGCCTGGAAGAAGAAGGCGTGATCAAGGACTACCAGGCCAACCTCGATCGCAAGATGCTCGGGCTGGACATCATGGCCTTTGTGCATGTGCGTTTTGCCATCCACACCGACCATGCGCCTGACGCCTTCGAGGCCGTGGTGAAAGAGCTGCCGCAGGTGTTGTCGTGCCACAAGATCACAGGTGATGCGGATTACCTGTTGCAAGTGCTGGCGGAAGATCTGGACAGCTACAGCGAGTTTGTCGAGAGCGTGCTGAGGCGCCAGTTGGGGATTGCGTCGATCCAGTCGAGCCTGGCGTTGCGAGAGGTGAAAGCGACAAGCCGGGTGGCCATTCCCAAGCGCGACTGAGCGGCCCCTACCTGCCGTGCGTTTGGAGATTGACGGCTAAACGCCCCACACACTACATGTGAAAAATTCGTTAACTAATTCTCTGTGAAGGCTTTTTCCCCCAGACTCAATCTGCCAAACTTATGCGAATAATTATCAACATCTTTATTATTCGCCAGGGACGGCGTTCGGGGAGAGTCAGTTCCATGTCTGTGCAACAACACGGCGGCAAAGGTTTTTCACCCAGTTTGATGGCGTTGGCTGTCTGTCTTGCGAGCACCCAAGCGGCCTTTGCCGCAGACGCCGAAGCGCCGGCAGCCACGCTTGAGCTGGGCGCCACGCAAATCTCCGGGGAGCAGCAGCTTGGCGAAACCACCGAAGGCACGCAGTCCTACACCACCGGCGCGATGAAAACGGCGACCAAGCTGCCATTGACCATGCGTGAGACCCCGCAGGCTGTCACCGTTATCACGCGTCAACGTATGGACGACCAGGCGATGACCAGCATCAACGACGTGGTCAATGCCACTCCCGGGTTGTTCCTGAACTACTCCAGCGGGCCTGGGCGGCAGTCCTACACCTCGCGCGGGTTTGACATCGACAACCTCATGTATGACGGCATCCCCAGCGGCTATAACGGCTCAACGGTGGGCGCTCAGCCGAACCTGGCGATGTTTGATCGTGTCGAGGTTGTGCGCGGTGCCACCGGCTTGGTAACTGGCGCGGGCAACCCTTCGGCCGCGATCAACCTGGTCCGCAAGCGCCCACTGGACGAGCAGAAAGTCACCCTGACCGGCGCCGCCGGCAGTTGGGATGACTACCGCGGCGAGCTCGACGCTTCCAGCCCGCTCAATGACAGTGGCACTTGGCGCGGGCGGGTGGTGACCTCATACCGCGACGCCAACAGTTTCATCGATAAAGCCGAGGACACTCACGGCCTGTTCTATGCCGTCACCGAAGCCGACTTGAGCGAAGACACCACCCTTACCCTCGGTTTCTCAAACCAGAAGGACAAGACCAATTACTTCTGGGGCTCTTCGATGGTCAGCCAGGATGGCCATCACCTGGACCTGCCGCGCTCGTACAACCCCGGCACCGACTGGGAGAACAAGGACCAGGAGATCAACACAGTGTTCGCCGAGCTGCGTCAGCGCCTGGCCAACGACTGGAAGCTTCAGGTCAACGCCAACTACGCCGAGCAGAACGCGTTGTTTTCTGGCTCCTACCAGTCACGCTGGGTCAACAACACGCTGGCCCGCACGGTCTACCAGGCCGCCTACGACGAAAACCAGGCCGGCGTTGACGCCTTTGCCAGCGGCCCGTTTCAGGCATTTGGGCGCACCCATGAACTGGTGGTAGGCGCCAGCCGCCGCATCTACGACATGACCACCCACAATTACAGTCCGTACAACACCAACTGGCCACTCACGGCTGGCAAGCCGGACTTTGTGCACACGACCAATGACCGCACCGTCACCACCCAGGACGGTCTCTACGTCACCACACGCCTGAGCCTGGCCGACCCATTGAAGCTGATCCTCGGCGGACGTTTGGATTGGTATGACTACGATGCCCATGGCAGCGACACCGGCGACTACAAGGTGACCCGCAACCTCACCCGTTATGCAGGCCTGATCTACGACCTGGACGATCACCACTCGGTCTACGTCAGCTACAGCGACATCTTCACGCCACAGAGCGACAAAGATACTTCAGGCAACCCACTCAAGCCGATCGTCGGCAAGAACTATGAGGTGGGGATCAAGGGCGAATACCTGGGTGGCGCGCTGAATGCGAGCCTGGCGCTGTTTCGCGTCGACCAGGAAAACCGTGCAGTGGGCGTGACCGTGGCAAACTGCCCACAAGCCTCCTGCTCTGAAGCCTCCGGCGAGATTCGCAGCCAGGGTATCGACGTCGAACTGCAGGGCGCGTTGACCGAGAATTGGCAGGTCGGCGGTGGCTACACCTACGCGCGTACACACACCATCAAGGACGAAGCGAACCCGCAGAAGGTCAACAAGCAGTTCGACACTGATACGCCGGAGCATCTGTTCAAGCTGACCACCCGCTACAACTTCCAGGGCCCACTGGAAAAACTCCGCGTGGGTGGCAACATCTCTTGGCAGAGCCGCATGTACAACGACCTTAAGCTGGCTGATGGCAGCTACTACCGCCTCGAACAAGGCGCTTACGCCGTCACCGACCTGATGGCCGGCTACAAGGTCAACGATCACCTTGACCTGCAACTCAACGCCAACAACATCTTCGACCGACGCTACTACACAACCATTGCCAACTCGGTGAGCTACGGCGGTGACGCCTACGGCAACCCGCGTAACATGACGCTGACGGCCAAGTACAGCTTCTAATCATCGACGCATCTTCGGCTACCCGACTGGGTAGCCGTCTCTAAAGTTCCTCTCGATGATGCCGAGATGCGTTTGGCAAAACTCAATCCAATAAAAAACAAAAACACCCCACTTGCTCCACCCTGCCCCCGTTTTGTTCCAACCAACCCATATGGAGTCAGTGTGAATGCACACCCGCGCGCGTTTTTTCGAGCACTACCGTAAAGCCGACCGCATCATGCTGGCGTTGATCTGGCTGATGTTTTTGTTCTCCCTGGGCCTGGCGTTCTGGCACGACACATTGATGCAGGCCGTGATCGTGGGCGGCGGCACCGGCGTGGTGCTCACTGCGCTTTATCGAGCCCTTGGCGGAACCCGCGTGATGCGCTGCGCATTAGGCGCGGGCCTGATGGTGATGGCTGCACTGCACATCAACCAGGCGCAGGGGATGATCGAAGCGCACTTCGGGATCTTCGCGCTGCTGGCCGTGCTGACGTTTTATCGCGACTGGCTGCCGATCCTGATCGCAGCAGCAACAATTGCCGTGCACCACGTGGTGTTCCATGCGCTGCACCATCAAGGTTTCCCGGTGTTCGTGATGGAACACCACGGTAGCTGGACCATGGTGTTCGTTCACGCCTTCTACGTGGTGATGGAAACCGTTGCCCTGCTCTACCTGGCCGTGCACAGCCAGGCCGAAGCAGTCGAGAGCCAGGAAATGCTTGAGAAAATGCTCGCGGTCACCTCCCAGCTCACCGTTGAAGCCGACAATGCTGACAAAGGCACAGTGCACGTCTCCCTGGCCAAGCGTTTCGACCACTTCCTGCAACAGATCACCCACCTGATCGACGGCGTCGCCCGCGACTCCCACGGCCTCGGCCAACTCGGCCAGGAACTGGCAGACGCCAGCGGCACTCTGGAAAAAGGCGCGCGGCATCAGTTGGCAGAAATCATCCAGATGACCGGCTCGATGCAGCGCATGGAAGTCGCCATGGGCCACATCGCCGTACACGTCGAACACGCCGTGGATCACGCGGGCAAGGCCAGCCAACAAGTCCTGCGCGGCCAGGAAAGCGTGAGTCGCGCCCAGCAGGAAATCACCCAATTGGCCTCACGCATCAACGGCACGCACGAGACCGTGCAAGGCCTGGCCACACAAGCCGAACACATCGGCACCGTACTGGAAGTCATCAGTAGCATCGCCAACCAAACCAACCTCCTCGCCCTCAACGCCGCCATCGAAGCCGCCCGCGCCGGCGAGCAAGGTCGTGGCTTCGCCGTGGTCGCCGACGAAGTCCGCAGCCTGGCGCAGCGCACGGCGGTGTCCACCCAGGAAATCAAAACCATCATCGAAGGCCTTCAACACGGCAGTCGCCAAGCCGTAGAAGCCATGCACGACAGCCGCCAAGGCGTCGAACGTTGCGTGGAAGACAGCCAGGTGGCGGTCGATATGCTGCGCGCGGTAGGCAATGACATCGCACACATCGACGACCTGAATGGGCAGATCGTGACCACCACCCGCGAACAAACCTCGGCGAACCTGGAGATCGTCGGGCGGTTGCAGTCGGTGCAAACCATTGCGCAGAGCACAGCGGATGATGTGGAGATGTTGGCGAGGAGCAGTGAACGGTTACCGCCGATTGCGGTGAGGTTGGATGCGTTGGGGAGGCGGTTTCATCAATGAGCCGTGCGAGCGCAGATGTGCGCCCACTTGGTGACAGCGATTCGACGGCAAAGCCAAAGCCTGAACTCACTATTTAAACGGCCTCCTTGCCCCTTCGCGCCAAACAGGCTACAACTCCCACCACCCAGTTGTACGACAACCTAAAAATAAATAGCCATCCACGACGATGGCGTCCATTGCTCGAGTTCCCCATGACTGCCCCTGCCCAAGCCACACCCGCCCTATTCTCCCGCCCCATCGCCGTGTTGATTCTGCTCTGCATGGGTTGCGCCTTCGCAGGCAACCACATCGCCGCTCGCGTAGCTTTTGATGACGGCGCCGGGGTGTTGCTGGCCATTGTGCTGCGCTCGGGCGGCACTTTGTTGGTACTGGCCGCGTTAGTGCTGTGGCAGCGTCAAAGCCTGCGCCTGCCGCCCGGTGCATGGCGTTGGCAAGTACTGCTGGGCCTACTTATTGCGGCGCAAAGCCTGTGCCTGTATTCCGCCGTAGCCCGCGTACCCGTAGCGGTGGCGCTGTTGGTGGGCAATGTTTTCCCTATTTTGCTGGCGCTGCTCACCTGGGCATTTGGCGGCCCAAGACCCACTGCTCGCACCGCCTTGCTGATGGGCTTGATTCTGGTGGGGCTGGTGTTTGTCCTCGACGTACCAGGCCGCCTCTCAAGCAATACAGACATCGGCCCGCACTGGCTACTCGGCATAACCCTCGCCTTCTGCGCCGCGTTTGTATTCGCCTGCGCGCTGTGGATCACCGATCACAAGTTGTCCCAGGTACGTGGTTCCGTGCGCAGCCTGCTGACGATCTTTATCGTGTTCAGCAGCGTCAACCTGGCCGGCCTGAGCGGTGCCCTTCCAGGCGGCCTGAACTTGCCGGCAACGGGTACCGGTTGGCTGGCACTCGCGACGCTGGTCGTGCTCTATGGCACCGGTTTTATCGTGCTGTTCATTTCCGTCCCCCGACTGGATATGCCGCGCAATGCGCCAGTGATGAACATCGAGCCGCTGGCGACGCTGCTGATGGGCTGGATCGTGCTCGATCAAATGCTCAGCGCCGGGCAGTTGGCCGGCGGTGTCATCGTGGTGACGGGGATTGTGCTGCTGACTTATCGCCGATCACCTCGGCCTGCGCGCGAGCCACACTCATCCAGCCCCGCCCATCGATAGCCCGTCGCCTCACCTGGCCCAATTCCTGCCTCCATAAGCCCATAGAGTCGCTACTGACTACGCGGACGACTCTTTTGGGCCCCGCGGCCCAACCGCCTCCCCCGATAATCGATCATCCCCGATCATTCCGAGGCCCTCCCCCATGACGAGCCCATCCACCGAACAGGTCAGCCCCCAAACCCTGCGAAAGGTCATCATCGCCGCCGGCATTGGTAACTTCGTCGAGTGGTTTGACTTTGCCGTCTACGGCTTCCTCGCCACCACCATCGCCCAACAATTTTTCCCCAGCGGCAACGCCAGCGCCGCGCTGCTGAAAACCTTCGCCGTATTCGCCGTTGCCTTCGCTTTCCGGCCCTTGGGCGGAATTTTCTTCGGCATGCTCGGTGATCGGATTGGCCGCAAACGCACGCTGGCCATGACAATCCTGCTGATGGCAGGCGCCACCACCTTGATCGGCCTGCTCCCTACGTACGCGGCCATCGGCGTCGCGGCGCCGATTCTTTTGTCGCTGATCCGTTGCGCCCAAGGTTTCTCAGCCGGGGGCGAATACGCCGGAGCCTGTGCCTACCTGATGGAGCACGCGCCCAGTGACAAACGCGCCTGGTACGGCAGCTTCGTACCGGTCTCGACGTTTTCCGCCTTCGCCGCCGCAGCTGTGGTGGCTTACGCCCTTGAGACGTCATTATCCGTCGAGGCGATGGGCAGTTGGGGCTGGCGCCTGCCGTTCCTGATAGCCGCACCGCTGGGCCTGGTAGGGCTTTACTTGCGCTGGAAGCTGGATGAGACGCCAGCCTTCCAGGCCGTTAAGCAAGAGCACGCAGTCGCCCACTCCCCGCTCAAGGAAACCTTGCGCAACCATGGTGCGGCGATCTGCTGCCTGGGCGCGTTTGTGTCGCTGACGGCGCTGTCGTTTTATATGTTCACCACCTACTTCGCGACGTACCTGCAAGTGGCGGGTGGGCTGACTCGGGCGGCGGCGTTGCTGGTGTCGCTGATTGCGTTGATCTTCGCGGCGGCGATCTGCCCGCTGGCGGGGTTGTATTCAGATCGAGTCGGGCGCCGGGTCACGGTGATGACGGCGTGTGCCTTGCTGATCGTGGTGGTGTTTCCGTCGTTCCTGATGGCCAGTTCGGGTTCGTTTGCGGCGTCTATTGTCGGGGTGATGTTGCTGGCGGTGGGCGCAGTTTTGTGTGGCGTGGTCACGGCGGCGTTGCTGTCGGAGACTTTTCCGACGCGCACGCGGTACACCGCCTCGGCGATCACTTACAACGTGGCTTATACGATCTTCGGCGGAACCGCGCCGCTGATGGCGACATGGCTGATCAGCACTACGGGGAGCAATCTGTCACCGGCGTTTTATCTGATTGCCGTGGCGTTGCTGGCACTGGCGGGCGGGTTGGCGCTGCCGGAGACATCGAGGATTTCGTTGCATGACGTGGGGTCGGAGGAGAAGGACGCGGCGCCTTTGCTTTCGCGTTAGGTTCAAGAACAACGGCGCGGAGCTGCGAAAGCGGTGTGTCAGGCGACGAAGAGGTTGGCACTACCGCCGCCTTCGCAGCTCCGCCGGGGCTCGACGGCTCCCACCCTTGATCGGCGTCGCAGCTAAAATTTCGCTAGCCGCTACAACCGAAATCCAACCAACACGATTCGCGCTGAACACGGGTATGATCCAGCCTAAGCCCGCCCGATTGGACCCTCGCTCATGCCCGCATCCCAAACTCGCCCTTCTCCAGCACCTTTGCTGAACCCTGGCGAAACGGTCGTGTTGTTCGACGGTGTGTGCAAGCTGTGCAACGGTTGGGCCAGGTTCCTGATTCGTCATGACCACCCGCGCCGTATTCGATTGGCGGCAGTGCAATCCCCCGAGGGGCAGGCGTTGCTGGCCTGGGCGGGATTGCCACTGGATCAGTTCGACACCCTGGCGGTAATTCGCGACCACCACTATTGGGTGCGTTCGGACGCGGTGTTCGAAATCATCGCGCAACTGCCTGCCGTGTGGCGTCCAATTCTGCTGTTGCGCGGCATCCCGCGGGGGCTTCGGGATTGGGCTTACGATCGCATCGCACGCAATCGCTATCGGCTCTTCGGCAAGTACAACACCTGCCTGTTACCGGATCCCGATCATGAGCAGCGTTTTTTGAAGAGACCGTTATGAACGCCCTGGTGCGCATCAACTGGATCGCCCGAGGCGGCCTGGCGTTTATGTTCGCCTATCAGGGGCTGGTGCCGAAGCTGTTGTGGCTGAGCGACGGCGAGCGGACGATGTTTCAGGCGCACGGGATCGAGCAGGTGCAGTTATTCGCAACGCTGGCGGGGGTTGGCGAGATTGCGCTGGCGTTATGGATCGTGCTTTCACCACGCAATCCCTGGCCGATCGCGGTGGCGGCGACGACACTGATTGGGTTGCTGGTGGATGTGGCGGTGGTCAGCCCGGCGCTGCTAAGGGAGGCGTTTAACCCTATGTCACTTAACGTGGCCGGGCTGGCGCTGTGTGCAGTGGCTTGGAATATCCGTCTGAAAAACGCACAGCCAGGCTCAGGTTCGCCGGATCGTTGATGGCCGCCATGTATTCGTCGACGCTTATCTCACCGACGCACGGCCGCGCGCCGGGTTCGGGTACATAGCCCTGGGCGAGTTTGATAGCCAGCGCAACGGCGGCGCAGCTGGGAATTTCCGGGCCTTTGTCGTTCAAGGCTGTCAGTTGCACCGCCAGTGCCAACGGTTGACCCTCGGCACCCAGGCCCCGCACATCGATGTACATTGCACTTTTGCCATCACCCAAACGTTCGAACCAGGTACCCAGCCGATGCAGCCGTGCGGCCCAGGTGGCAGGGTCACGCACAATCCCCAGCCGCCGTGCCTGGGCCAGCAAGTAGTTGGCGACGCCTCCCAGTTTGAGTCCCGCGCCCGCCTTGAAGCTCAAGGTATGGGCACCATAGCGGCTGGCGAAAATATCCATGTCGGGCACGTCCACATTAGCCAGCACCCGTGTGCCTAGCTGTGGCAGCCTGCGCAGCGTCAGGTCTTGCCAGCCCAACACTTCATGCACCTGGCCGTTCCTGAGCTGCTTGATCGGCTTGCCCGCATAGGCGAGCACACCTTCGACTGTCGACAAGCCCGGCATCTTGGCCGAAGAGGAAATGCCATGCTCGATCGAGTCGATGCGCGTGAAGCGATACCGGTACTGATCGATGATCGCCGACGAGAGCGTCGGCACTGAACTGCAACCCGTGAGAATGGCGACGCCCGCCTGCTTGGCCTGTGCATCCAGCACGTCCACGCCATTGACGAACGTGCGGCAGTCAGACAGGTCACAGTAGTTCACGCCCGCCTCGATGCAACTCAGGGCGACGGCATAGGACTGCCCCTGAAACGGGCCACCGGTATGGACCACCAACCCGATGTTCTGAGACTGCAGGACGCCAGCGAAACCGGCCCCCATGGCATCGCCGCACCAGCCTTCGCACACATTGCCCGACTGTGCGTTCAACTCATCAAGTTTGCGTTGCAACTTATGGGGATCACGCCCCGAGAGCACCAGTTCAATGCCCGGCGCTACGGCCAAATGCCGGCATACAATGCTGCCGAAGTTACCGTAGCCACCGATCACCATCACCCTGAGTGCCATTCCATTCTTCCCTGAACAATTAATCGTGCGCGGCTGAGGCGGCTAAAGATACTCGATTTCTTGAGCGCCCCACTACGAACCTTTATGCAGACGGTTGAGCACTGCTTCAAACGCCTCTCTCCATGCCGGCGTCGCGCCGTTATTCCTGAGTACCTCCAACCCAGCCGCAGTAAAAGTCCCTGGCGTAGCAATGGCGCCACCCAACGCTTGCAGGCTGGCCTGCGGCGTGTGCCGGGCGCTGGCCAGGCAGTCTTGCATGTTGCCCATCACAAGCTGCGCAGCCTGCTCTTTCAACAAGCCCTTATCGGTAAACCATTGCTGCAGATCGCTCAGGAAGAAGTAGAACCAACCATTCATGCAAGCCGCAACGGTGGCCAGTTCGAACGCAGCTTCGTCGTCGAGCACTATCAACGAACCCAGCGTACCCAGCAGCGTTTCATGAGGCTCACCGCCTGGCGTGACCACCACCGTGGACTGATTGATCTGGGCCGCATAGGAGAGCATTGCGCGCACGGAATACGTCTGTGGGAAGCAGCGTTGTAACTCGCTGCGCTTCAAACCGGCCACCAACGACACCAGCGTTTGCTGGGGTTTGAGCTGTATTTCATTGGACAGCTGCTCGACCACCTCCGGGCGCACACCAAGGAATAAGAGGTCCGCCTCATCAACGACCTGTTGATTGTCGGCCATCACCTCACACGCGCACTGACGGCTGAGTTGCTGTGCACGTTCGTGATTGCGCGGAGAAAGCAGCACTCGCCCGTTAAACCCGCCACGGCGCAGCCCGATCACAACCTTCTCCGTCAGCTCACCCACACCCAGGATTCCAAGCTTCAGCACTGTGCTTTCTCCCTTATTTCAAGCCGATAATGGCGCAGGTTCGAAGCATCATAGGCAGATTTGGCGAACCCGGTTTCGCCCAGTGTAAAAGCTCAAGCGACACTCATGAAGGTGTGCGAGTACGTTACACTCGCTGGCTTAAACAGCAGCCATGGAGGCAAGCATGAGTGTTCGCGGTCAAGATCGGCAAATCGACAACATCGAGTTCAATGTGGGCGACATTGCCCGCAGCAAAGCGTTCTACGCCAGCGCGTTTGGCTGGACATTCGTCGACTACGGCCCTACCTACACTGAATTCAGCGATGGCCGCCTTACCGGTGGCTTCACCACCGGCGAACCGGTTCGACCGGGTGGTCCTTTAATCATTTTGTACACCGACGACCTCGATGCCGCGCAGCAGCGGCTCAAGGCCCTGGGCGCTGTAATTACCCGCGCGACATTTTCGTTCCCCGGTGGAAGCCGGTTCCATTTCACCGATCCTGATGGTTATGAACTGGCTGTCTGGAGTGTTCAACCTCACCGCTGAATAAGCCTAATGAAATGGAAGTCACCTGATGTTCGAACGTAGCAAACTGGTTCCAGAGTTAATGGTCACTGACCTGGAAAGCAGCCTGGCCTTTTGGGTGTCCTGCCTGGGATTTGAAGTGGTTTATCAACGCCCAGAAGACGGGTTCGCTTACCTCGACCTGAACGGTGCGCAAGTCATGCTTGAGCAGGCCGCCCCGGATGCAGGCCAATGGCTGACTGCCCCGTTGAGTAAGCCGTTTGGAAGAGGCATCAACCTGCAGATTGACGTTGTGGCTGTGGCCGCCATCATCCAGAAACTGGGTCAGGCTGGATTTCCACTCTTTCGAGCATGCAAAGACACCTGGTATCGGGCGAACAACGTAGAAGTCGGCCAGCGCGAATTCATCGTCCAGGATCCCGATGGCTATCTTGTAAGGTTGGTCGAACGTTTGGGTGAACGGCCGGCGGGTTCAGCTTGAAGCAGGCACAGGCGAGCGTCCGCTCAGCCGCACATGCCAGGTGGGCGAATAAGCACCCTTCATAGTAGGGTGGCGGCCACCAACCATCATCGGCATGCCCGCCAGCAAGGCGAACAAAGCCATCAACCAATCGCCCAAGGTGTTTGACGAGCATGTCATCCCGGCAGGTAAACCCTTCATTGCCGGGTTCGCCATGGGCGGCTCGCAAATGTCCTGCTTTCCCGCACCCGTCACGCTCATCCCCGAGCCTGGCAAGGACTATGAAATGGAACTTCAAATGTTGAAAATCAGCACGTTCAAGGCCGGTTGCGTGATTGCCCTGCGCCAACTCTCGGCGCAGGGCGATACCACCGTTGAAACGCCGCTGAGACCGCAGGTGTGTGCCCAGATGCCGTCGGGATGGTACACCGTCAGCCCAGCACCTTTGCCCTGAAATACCAGAGCAGGACGGCATAGTCGGCCTGCTTATCGGGTAGCTCCCTGAGCTCGAAAACAGCGTGTATTCATGGAGGAAAAAATGCGGATTTACATCACAGGTGCTTCGTGTGCGGGCGTGACGACTTTGGGTCAGAACCTCGCCACGCGGCTTGATGTAAGGCAGGTCGATGTCGATGATTATTACTGGCTGCCCACAGACCCTCCCTTCACGACCAAGCGGCCTCCCGCTGATCGCGTGTCATTGATGCAGCAAGCACTCGGTAAAGACGATTGGGTGTTGAGCGGTTCATGCATGGGCTGGGGAGATGCGCTCATCGCTGATGCGGAGCTGATTGTCTTCGTTGTCACACCTACACCCGTTCGCCTTGAACGGCTGGCCGCACGTGAGAAGGAGCACTTTGGCGGTCGGATAGCGCCAGGTGGTGACATGTATCAGATACATGAGGCTTTTCGGGAATGGGCTTCGCAGTATGATGATCCGAACTTTTCAGGACGCAACCGAGCGTGGCACGAGGCGTGGTTATCCCGGCAGGCGGTCTCGGTGTTACGGGTTGACGGGATGAGCAGTGCAGAACAGATGGCGGAGGATGTCGTGCAGGCGGTGTCGCGCATATCGCGATAGCTTGACGCTCTGAATCCGTTAACCCACATTGCCCCATCCACCGTTGGGACTTTTCAAGCAAGCTTTCTATGAGAGCTGATTCTATTGAATAGAAACTGGAGCACTCGGTATGCAATTTCAGCCTGCAACTACGGATATCCCTTTAGTTACTCTTGTTGGAACTGAACCCGGTGATTTCGAAACACTTGTCGCTATTCGGATTGAAGCCATGCGTGAAAGCCTTGAGCGCATTGGTCGCTTCGATCCTGTGCGGGCCCGCGAACGTTTTCGCGAAGGTTTTTCTTCCGAGTCCACTCGCTGCATTGAAGTTTCCGGCGAGCGAGTAGGTTTCGTCGTCATCAAGCCGCTTATCGACGGATTATTGCTTGATCATCTGTACATCAAGCCGAGCGCACAAGGCGCGGGCATAGGTTCCGTTGTCCTCAGTCAAATCTGTGTGGAAGCGGATGCCGCAGGAATGGCATTGCGGGTAGGGGCTCTCAGAGAAAGCGAGTCAAATCGTTTTTATACGCGTCATGGCTTCCAGTTTGTCGAAAGTACCGAATTCGACAACTACTATGTTCGTCACCCTGGCCAAGGCAACTCGGCGGCCGAGATCTGAGCCAGACCCACCTGACCTGATGGATGGCATCGGTCAACGTCTGCGTGCCGAGGTGTCAACTACCGAAGAGACACCGGCAAGCCATAGCTAAGTTGATCCGCGCGCGTTGGCGTCATCGCAGACTCAACGCGCGCATTGTCCAACCGCTTCCTCCCCCCTTATCCTCACACCTCCCCGCCCACGCGATCCCGGAGCCGCCATGGACCTCGCCACCCTCGCCTTTTTCCTCCCCGCCTGCTTCGCCTTGAACATGGCGCCCGGCCCGAACAACTTGCTGTCTGTGAGCAACGCCACGCGCTACGGCTACCGCACTTCGTGCCTGGCGGGTATCGGTCGGCTGCTGGCCTTTGCTGGGATGATCGCCCTCGCCTCGGCGGGTTTGGCGGTGGTGCTGCAAACGTCGGAGTTGTTGTTTTATGGGATCAAGATTCTGGGGGCGGCGTATCTGTTTTATCTGGCGTATCAGTTGTGGCGGGCGAATCCCGAGGCAGAGGCTGAGTCGACTACGGCTAGTGTGGGATTGTGGGCGTTGGCGCGTCAGGAGTTTTTAGTGGCGGCGGGCAATCCGAAAGCCATCTTGATCTTCACCGCGTTCCTGCCGCAATTCGTCGTGCGCGGCGAGCCGATCACTCCGCAATTCGCCCTCCTGGGGGTGATGTTCCTGGTGCTGGAATGGATAGCCATCAGTGCCTACGCCTATATGGGCCTGCATATGCGGCGCTGGTTTGCCGAGCCTCGGGGCAAGCGGATGTTTAATCGGGGCTGCGCGGGGTTGCTGTCAGCGGCGGCGACGGTGTTGTTGATGGCGCGCAGGGCTTAAATCACCTTAAATTTTCCGTGGAGTCCGACCATGAACCGCAAAAATACCCTTTGTCTCTGGTACAACGGCACCGCCCTTCATCGCCGCGATTGAAGCGGCGGTGGCCGCAGGTTAAGGCAGCACCTCAAGCATCGCCTTGGCCGCCAGCACATGGACTGTGCGGGTGGGGTGCCATTCGTCCCAGTAATAGTGGGCGTCGGGGTTGGTGCACAGCGGTTTCACTTCTGGGTAGGTGGCTTGGCACGGCGTGTCCATGTCCTTGAAGCCGTTGGCGGCGGGATTGGCGCGCAGTTTGTCGCTGAAGGCCAAGTGGTCGAAATAGCTGACCTTTGCCGCGCCGATCTGCGCCAGCGCCGCCGGGAGTTTTTGCGCCAGCAACTGCTGGTATTTCTTCGCATTGTCGACCTGGTTGCCCTGCACCACGGCGGGTACATGGCTGAGGTCGGTAGTCCCAACTACCATCACGTGCCTGGCGCCCGCCGCTACCAATTGCTCGGTGGCACTGCGAATGTTGGCCAGGCTGGATTCACTCAGCGCTTCAATGGTTTCAGGATGGGAGAAATCGGCCCATTCGAAAAAATCGTTGGCCGAGATGAAGATGAAATACAGCGCCTTGGGGTCGGCTTTGTGCGACTTGGCGGCCTGCAAGTGCTCGGCGACCTGGCCCAGGACCCCCGTATCCTGGGACGGCATCATCCACGTGTAGTAGTTGCCGTGGCCACTTTTGGCCCCCCCTACCGCGTAGTCGGTCAGGGGTATGTTCAGTGCGTCGGCCAAGCCTTCGACGGCGGTCGGGCCATTGCTCCAGCGTCCCTTCCAATACAGCGGGCCTGGCAGCGCTTGGGCATCCTTGACCTTTTGCGTTGCGAGTCGAGTGGTGAGCGCTTCGCCCGCGCCATTGTCGGAATAGCTGTCGCCAAAGGCATACAGATGATCGTAGCTCGTGGCGCCCAAGGCGATCGAGGCAGATAGGGTCAGCAGAGCAGCCAGGCACGCGCGTCGTATCATCGAAGTTCTCCCAGAATGTTTGGATAGACTAGCGGCCCGCTGCAAATGCAGTAAAACGATTGCGACCCGCACCTATCCGGCTGCGGCCATGCAAGCGCTGTACAGATGCCGTTTGGCTCGTTAGGCTTTCGCGCTGTAACATCCGGCTACAGATGCAGCGCTTCCCGCCGTTACCCTTAAACCCGAATGGACTCAACGAGGCTCTCGTGCGCTTTATCACTCCTCTTTTGCTGATCGGTGGCATCGCCACCCTGGCCGGCTGTGCCAACCAGAAAACCCAAGTCGACCGCATGCTCGCCGACACTCTCGCCCAGCCCCTGGTTGAAAACAGCATCGTGCGCGAAGGTGACCTGCTCAGCTTCGAGCTGCTGATGCCGGACGGCCTGAGTGGTCTGCGACGCACCATGCAATTCGAGGCGGCCTGTTCATCGCCGCAACTGCATTTGCTGTACCTGGACGGCTCGCAACGGGTCTACCCCGCCAGTGCAGGCCGCTACAGCGCGGCGCGCAAATTATCGCCGCAATTGCGCGCGACCTTGGCCGCCAACCAGACATTCGTGCGCGCCTGTGCCGAAACGCCTAAGCCGGACTGGCGCCTGATGCAGAGCAACGAGCGTGGCAACCAGGTATTGATCGACGCCAACAGCATCAAGACCGTGAATGGCGAAACACGCTTCTGGGCTGCTTTCGACGAGCCAGCGGTGCTCAACGATATGCCCTACAACGCCCCCTATGCGCAGAAACGCGAGCACTTCGCGGTGTCGTGCACGGACGGTACCTATAAGGCGCTGGCCGGCTACGACATGGACGCCGACAACCGCGTCAGTGATGGCCGCGTCGACAGTTTCCCAACGCCACAGAAAATCGCCGGCAGCAATGCCGACTATGTGCAGTTGTTCAATAAGGTGTGCGTCAACCCGCAGAAGATTGCCGCGCTGCCGGCGTTCAAACCACGCCTGAAGGCGCCGGTGACCATCGCACTGACCTCGGTACAACCTCAAGTGCTGGCCGCAATCACGCCGTTGAACCTGGACAAGCCCGCCCGTGCCTTCAAATACGTGCACATGACCGGCACGTCGACCTTTAAGGGCAAGACCACCAACAGCCAGAGTACGGACTTCATCAGCCAGGATGCGGCAAGCGGACAACTGGCCATCGCCACCCGCGGGCAAGGCTATGAAAGCCACACGGTGAGCTGGCGCAACCTCATCCCGCTGGTGGCGAAACACACCTACAGTTCCTCGGGCATGGCAGAAAGCGAAACGCTGACGCAGTTGAGCTTCACCGGCAACTGGAAATCCCTGCCGGTGGGCGACACCGTGATTTATCAAACAACGCGCTCCAGCCTCAATAGCCTCATTGGCAGCCGCACCAAAGTCCAGATTACCCGCTGCGTAGTTGAACGCGAACTGCAGGCCAGCGAGCTCAACCCTGGCCTGCTCGGGGCGGCCAAGGCCCTTAAGTGCAGCTTCGATAACGATGAATACAACCGGGTGAACCACCTGTACTACCTGACCGACTACGCCTACTTCTACGAGTCGAGCACGGACAAGAACGCGTTCTACTATTCCGACACGCGTATCGATAAATTCGAATAAACGCCGTTGACACACTCTGCAATATTCCATAAAGATGGAGGCCTTATTCAGGGTGTGTCAGCCAATGTCAGCACTGTCCTTCGTTAACCTTTCCGCCACTGGCTCCATTGCCAAGGCGCAAGGTTGCGTTGCGCACGCCCTCAAATCGAAGAAACAGTCGCTCATGTGACCGGGGCGCGCTGTCCCGTCAGATGAGCTGACAGGGCATTGAGCGCGACGGTCTTCCTCCCTTGCACAATTCCCTCTGCCCTTCTGACGGTGACTCAAGCGGTCAATCATCAGGAGAAAGTGCATGTCATCGTTTCAAGGTATCTGGGTCCCCGTGGTCACGCCGTTCCATGACGGTGCCATCGACTTTATCGGCCTGCGCCGGCTGGTCAGCCACCTGCTGGAAAAGCACGTGGCCGGGATCATGGTATGCACCACCACCGGGGAAGCCGCATCGCTGAGCCGCCAGGAACAACTCGCAGTGCTGGATGCGGTGTTGCAGTTGGTGCCGGCGCACCGCGTAGTCATGGGCTTGGCAGGCAATAACCAGATCGAGTTACTGCAATTCCAGCGTGAAATCCTGCAACGGCCGATCGCCGGTTTGCTGGTGCCGGCGCCGAGTTACATCCGCCCGTCCCAGGCCGGCCTGGTGGCCTTCTTCCACTCAGTGGCCGATGCGTCCAGCGTGCCGATCATTCTCTATGACATTCCCTATCGCACCGGCGCAACCTTCGAGCAGGCCACCTTGCTGACTATCGTCACCCACCCGCGGATCGTCGCGATCAAGGACTGCGGCGGCAACCTGGGCAATACCCTGGCGCTGCTGGCCAGCGGTGAGGTGGATGTGTTGTGTGGGGAAGATGTGCAGATGTTCAACGCGCTGTGCCTCGGCGCGACCGGGGCGATTGCGGCCTCGGCACATAGACGGACTGAAGAGTTTGTGGCTTTGTGCCAGCAGGTGCGGGACAACCAACTGGCCGAGGCGCGGGCGACGTTCTTTGGGTTGCTGCCACTGATCAACACGATGTTCATGGAGCCCAACCCGGCACCGGTTAAAGCGGCGCTGGCCTTGCAGGGCTTGATCGGCAGCGAGTTGCGGGCGCCGATGCAAGCGGCCGGGGCTGACGTGATAGCACGCTTGCAGCAGCTGCAGAACCTGGCCGGCTGATGCGCCAAAAACAGGCAGCCAGCGGAGCGTCCGGTTGCGACCGGACCGATCCCGGCCTATCGTCGAACGCAGGCTGTGCCTCTTGCTGTCCAACCCCTCCGTATCCCGGTGACGACATGCTCGCGCTACCGCGCCCCGCTGTCCTCGAGCTTATCGGCAACACGCCGCTGGTTCGGGTCAGCGGGTTCGACAAGGTGCGCCAACGCAGCGCCGGGCACCGCTTCAGCTTTGTCGACCTGGGTGATTTTTCGGCGTTTGAGGCCAGCTTGCAGGACGACACGCGCAGGGTCTGTGTCGAGACCCAACCCCCTGCTGAGCCTCACCGACCTTACCCGGGCCTGGCGTCCCATCCGCAGCGTGAGCTGGCACGAAAACAGATGCGTGGGTTTGGCGCAGGCCCTGGCAAAAATCTAACAGCAGAAACCGATCACATGTGGGAGCTGGCTCCCACAGGCGTTTGCGTCAGGCTGAGGTGATGTTGGCCCGCGCCGAATGCAGCTTCTTGTAACTCTCGATTAGGCGCTGATGCCGCTCCAACCCTTCCAGCTTCATACTGGTCGGCGTCAGGCCATAGAACCGCACATCGCCCTTCACCGAACCAATCACCGCGTCCATCCGCTCGTTGCCAAACATGCGGCGGAAGTTGGCTTCGTAATCCGCCCGTTCCAGGTCGTCGTCCAGTTCCATCTCCAGCACCGCATTCATCGCTTGATAGAACAGGCCACGCTCAGCGGTGTTGTCGTTGTACTGCAGGAACATCTCCACGCACTCTTTGGCTTCCTCGTGTTGCTGCAAGGCGAGGAAGATCAGCAGTTTCAACTCCAGAATGGTCAACTGACCCCAGGCGGTGTTGTCGTCGAACTCGATGCCGATAAGGGTGGTGATATCGGTGTAGTCGTCCAGCTCGCTTTCGATCAGACGCTCGACCAACGCGTGCAGCTCTTCCTCATTGAGGCTGTGCAGGTTGAGGATATCCGCGCGGAAAAACAGCGCCTTATTGGTGTTGTCCCAGATCAGGTCATCCACCGGGTAGATTTCCGAGTAGTCCGGCACCAGGATGCGGCACGCGGTGGCGCCGAGGTGTTCGTACACCGCCATGTAGGTTTCTTTACCCATGCCTTCAAGGATGCCGAACAGCGTCGCGGCTTCCTGGGCATTCGAGTCTTCGCCCTCGCCGGAGAAATCCCACTCAACGAACTCGTAGTCCGACTGGGCACTGAAGAAGCGCCACGACACTACGCCGCTGGAGTCGATGAAGTGCTCGACGAAGTTGTTCGGCTCGGTCACCGCCTGGCCTTCGAAGGTCGGCTGCGGCAGATCATTCAGACCCTCGAAACTGCGGCCTTGCAGCAGTTCGGTGAGGCTGCGTTCCAGTGCCACTTCCAGGCTCGGGTGCGCGCCGAAGGAGGCGAAGACGCCGCCGGTGCGTGGGTTCATCAGGGTCACGCACATCACCGGGAATTCACCGCCCAGGGACGCATCTTTCACCAATACCGGGAAACCTTGGGCTTCGAGTCCCTGGATACCGGCGAGGATGCCAGGGTACTTGGCCAGCACCTCGGCCGGTACGTCCGGCAAGGCGAACTCACCTTCGATGATTTCACGCTTCACCGCGCGCTCGAAAATCTCCGACAAGCATTGCACCTGGGCTTCGGCCAAGGTGTTGCCGGCACTCATACCGTTGCTGAGGTAAAGGTTTTCGATCAGGTTGGACGGGAAGTACACCACCTCACCGTCGGACTGGCGCACGAATGGCAGCGAAACAATCCCGCGCGCTTCGTTGCCGGAGTTGGTATCGAACAGGTGCGAGCCACGCAGTTCGCCATCGCGGTTGTAAACCTTGAGGCAGTAAGCGTCGAGGATTTCGCTTGGCAGCGCGTCCTTGGGACCTGGCTGGAACCAACGCTCATCCGGGTAATGCACGAACGCTGCATTCGCCAGCTCTTCACCCCAGAACTGGTCGTTGTAGAAGAAGTTGCAGTTGAGCCGCTCGATAAACTCGCCCAACGCCGACGCCAAGGCGCCCTCTTTGGTCGCCCCCTTGCCGTTGGTGAAGCACATCGGCGAATGCGCATCGCGAATGTGCAGCGACCAGACGTTGGGCACGATATTGCGCCACGAAGCGATTTCGATCTTCATGCCCAAGCCGGCGAGAATGCCGGACATGTTGGCGATGGTCTGCTCCAGTGGCAGGTCTTTGCCGGCGATGTAGGTGCCGCCCTCGGCCTTAGAGCCTGGCATTAACAACGCCTGGGCATCAGCGTCCAGGTTCTCGACTTCTTCGATGACGAACTCAGGCCCGGCCTGCACCACTTTTTTAACCGTGCAACGGTCGATGGAGCGCAGGATGCCCTGGCGGTCCTTGTCGGAGATATCCGCCGGCAACTCGACCTGGATCTTGAAGATCTGGTTGTAGCGGTTTTCCGGGTCGACGATGTTGTTCTGCGACAGGCGAATATTGTCCGTGGGGATATTGCGTGTTTCGCAGTACAACTTGACGAAGTACGCCGCGCATAACGCCGACGACGCCAGGAAGTAATCGAACGGCCCCGGTGCCGAGCCATCGCCTTTGTAGCGAATGGGCTGGTCGGCAATCACCGTGAAGTCATCGAACTTGGCTTCAAGCCGGAGGTTGTCGAGAAAGTTGACCTTGATTTCCATGGGGGCACACCAGAATAACGGCTAAACAAAAATGGCCGCCATTATGAGGGGTTTCATCCGCAAGTTTCAGGCTTTTGACCAGTGGCTGGCGAATTAGCCAACGTGTATTAACCTTTTTGCAGTTGGCGCCGATGGCCTGAAGGCAACCAGGGAGTAGTCTGAATGCGCAATAACCAGCCTGTAACACAACGCGAGATTTCCCTCGCGCCGCAACAAAAACTCATCTCCGCCACGGATGTGCGCGGCGTCATCACTTACTGTAACGACGCCTTTGTCGAGATCAGCGGCTTTGAACGCGCCGACCTGATCGGCGCTCCGCAGAACATCGTACGTCACCCTGATGTGCCCCCCGCGGTTTTTGCGCACATGTGGAGTGCGCTCAAACAAGGCCAGCCGTGGATGGGCATCGTCAAGAATCGCTCGAAAAATGGTGACCACTATTGGGTCAACGCTTATGTCACGGCGATTTTTGAAAACAATAAGGTTGTCGGCTTCGAGTCAGTGCGGGTCAAGCCCAGCGACGACGAAATCCGCCGGGCCCAGGCCCTGTATCAGCGTATCAGCCGGGGCAAACCGGGCGTGCCACGCCAGGATGCCTGGCTGCCGGCCGCCGTCAGCTGCGTGCCTTACGTGGCAACCGGACTGGCTGGCAGCCTCGCTGGATTATTCCTCAGCGCACCGCTGGCCATTGCGGTGGCCGTCGCCGTCGCCGTGCCGGTCGGTATGCTTTGCTCACGCTGGCGCCAAGGCAGCACCTTGCGCCTGTTGCAAGGTGTCGAACCCTCGACTTCGGATGCGTTGATCGCGCAGATGTACAGCGACGCCCGGGGGCCACAGGCACGCTTGGAAACAGCGTTCCTCAGCCAGAGCGCGCGCCTGAAAACCTGCCTCACCCGCCTGCAGGACAGCGCTGAACAACTAAGTGCCCTGGCCGGGCAATCCGATCAGTTGGCCACTGCCAGTTCCAAGGGCCTGGACCGCCAGCGTGTCGAAACCGAACAAGTCTCCGCCGCCGTCAACCAGATGGCCGCGACCACTCAAGAAGTCGCCAGCCACGTACAGCGCACTGCGGATGCCACCCAGCAAGCCAACGTGCTGACCGGACGCGGTCGTGAGGTGGCGCGGGATACCCGTGAAGCCATCGAGCGCCTGTCCACTGTCGTCGCCGAGACTGGCGTCACCGTGGCGCAATTGGCCCGGGACAGCGACGAAATCGGCAGCGTGGTGGATGTGATCAAAGGCATCGCCGACCAGACCAACCTGCTGGCGCTCAACGCGGCTATCGAAGCGGCCCGCGCGGGTGAAATGGGCCGCGGCTTTGCCGTAGTCGCCGACGAAGTGCGCCAACTGGCGCAACGCACCTCCCAATCCACCACCCAGATCCACGGGCTGATTACCCAGTTGCAGGTGTCCTCCAACAACGCCGTGAACAGCATGGCAAACGGTCAACGCCAAGCGCAGGAAGGCGTCGCTTGGGTGCTCGAAGCTGACCAGGCTCTGGTAGGCATCAGCGAAGCGGTGTCCCATATCACCGACATGACCACCCAGATCGCCGCCGCCACCGAAGAACAGAGCGCGGTCGCCGAGGAGATCAGCCGCAACATCACCACCATCGCCGAACTGGCTGACCAGACCTCGATACAAGCCCATCAATCCACTGACCTGAGCAAGGAGCTCACGAGTACCGCATCCACCCAATATGCGTTGGTTGAGCGGTTCAATCGCTGATCAGCAGTCATCCAGCACCCGTCATCGAAACGACGACGGGTGCCCGCCGCAGACGATCAACCCTTCGTACCCGATGGTCCCCCCCTGACCTCTCGCCGCGGCAGCCAATCCCCTCCGGATGACGAGTGGCTCAACCTAGAGCTGGAATATGTCGACGACGACGGTAAAGTCAGGAAAGGCCATGCTTACTTTGTTGGTACCAATCCGACGTGGAGCTTCTACGACTACATCAGCGCAACCGCGTCCAACGGTCCGAAAGCCAAGTTCAAGAAAGTCTCCAACGATGGCAACTTCTTAGTCCTTGAGACTCAGGACGGCAACTCTCTGTCCTGCCGAGCGGCCCCTCGCTGGTGGGTTTACCGCTCCTCGGCCTACCCGTTAGGCTGGGAGATTGTTGACGGGAAGTTGTACACCAACTATCACGACGGCGCCGTAGGTACAGTTCACCAGCGTAATGGTGCACCGGATGCCTATTACTTGCGCGTGAATGGTGGAAATACGCTGACAAACTGCAAATGGGTCAAGGCCGACAATTGACCGCTCTGTAGCCGGCAAAGGTGCCCGTTTACCGGTCACCTTTGCCGGCGTCAACGTTCCCCCTCACCGGCCGCCTGCCACCCCGCATGGGCGTGCGTGAGTTGATGCCTGACCACGCTCAGCTCGGTGGAAAAAGGGTTCTCCGGCCGCCCGCAAACCGCCAACCTCAACGCACGCCTCGCCAGCGCGGAATGCCTGGACCAGCACTGGCAGTCCGTGGGCACCGTCGAAAAAGACGTCCTCGCCTACCTGATCAGCCCAAGCCTCACCGGCGGCCCCTACTGGCCCTCCACCCGTCAGGCCTATCGCGTGGTGCGCCGAGACCACAGCATCGTGCTGGCAACCGACGGTTTGTCCGACCCCTTCGACGACGCCGAAGGCCTGGGCAATGGCTTCGAAATGGAGCTGTTCCTGGAAACCGCCGACATCCCTGAAAACGCCGAAGGCACACTCGGCGACGTCGACCCACTGCGCCACAGTTGGGCATTCGAACTGCTCGAACACGTCGCCAACGCTGGCGGCATCACCCAGCAACTGGAGAGCCACGGCGTACTCTCCCTGGAACTGCCCGGTTTCAGCCAATCGCACTTGATGAGCGATCAACTGCCCCACTTGTTTGTCACCACTGACGACGCCGCCGGCGTACTGCTCGGCGGCCCAGCTCCAGACTTCCCTACCCGCCTCGACGACATGCCGCTGTCCCCGGTACAACGGGTGCCGGTGGTGCTGATCACGGCTGCGGAGTTGGAGTATGTGCGTGCCGGTGGGCGCGCGGCGCACTAGCCCCCCTACATATGAAACTGCTTCACGAGCCTATTCAATTCGACCGCGAGTTTGGTCAGTTCAGACGTTGCAATAGCGGTCTGACTTGAACCCTCTGAAGCTTGACTTGATAGATCTCGGATGCTGATCAGGCTGCGATCCACCTCCCTGGCAACCTGAGCCTGCTCTTCCGATGCAGTTGCGATCAAAACATTGCGCTCGGTGATATTATCGATAGAGTCGGTGATTTCCACCAAAGCAGTACCGGCGCCTTGAGCTGTGTCAAGCGTTCTCTGAGCTTGGGCGTTGGTGTGGGTCATTGCCGAAACAGCCGCTCCAGTGCCTTTCTGAATCGAGCTGATCATCTGTTCAATCTCACTGGTCGACTGCTGCGTACGATGAGCCAAAGCCCTTACTTCATCCGCCACTACCGCGAAGCCTCGACCTGCCTCACCGGCACGAGCAGCTTCGATAGCAGCATTCAATGCAAGAAGATTGGTCTGCTCGGCGATAGCCCGTATCACATCCAGAACCTTGCTGATGTCGGTCGCCATCACGGCGAGCCCTTGTACTTCTTGGGAAGCGTCTTCAACATTTGCGACCATTAAGCTGATGGCCTGAACGGTTTCATCTACGCGTGCACGACCTGCCAATGCGGCGGAGTTGGATCGATTGGCTGCTTCGGAGGCTGCTGAGGCATTTCTAGCCACTTCCTCTACGGCTGCGCTCATCTCGGTGACGGCAGTAGCGGCCATCTCGACCTCGTTATTTTGGCGCAGCATGCCTTTATTAGCATCCTCAGTGACGGCATGCATTTCTTCAGAAGTAGACGCTAACTGGCTGGACGAATCAGATATCAAAGAAAGCGTATTTCGCAGCCCCTGTTGCATGGCCTTCAAAGCCTGCATGAGCCTGGCAACTTCGTCGCTTCCTTGCACCTCAATGACCTCGCTGAGATCGTTTTTGGCAATACGCTCAGCGATGGCCAGTGACTGGCTGACCGGGCTAGTCACGCTGCGGGTATACATCAGAGCGAGAGTAATGGCAGCCAATGTGCCGACCAAGATAAAGCACCCAACAATAATTTTGGCCTGGTCGTAGATGAGCGTAGCTTCCTCGCCTGCTTTTTTAGCTTTGTTGGTGTTCAGTTCAATAAGTTTCTTTATATCCCGCTCCACAGTGTCTGCCGATTGCTTCATTGCTTCGTTAGACAATTTCACAGCGTCATCAAGACTGCCAGAAGAAATAAATGACAGGTATTGATCTTGTACTTTTTGGTAAGCGGCATAGCGTTGAGACAATTCACCGAAAACCTGTTTTCCCCTAGCGGTGACTATGTACGGCTCAAGCGTCGAAAGTGTTTCTTGGACGCTTGCTTGGGCTTTCCTTACGTCCTCAAGTGCTTCTGTTTTACGATTTTCTGGCTCGACAGGATTACGCAACCGCGCGTTGCTGCCTCTAATACTTATAAAATCCCGGTCAATCGTTCCCAGCAAAGAGATGCTAGGCACTACGTTGGTTTCTACGAACTTTTCAGAAGCGTTCAAACTTGCCATCTGCTTAAGGGCGATGAGCCCCAACGCAATAATCACTAGGCAAAATAACCCGAAGCACAGGGCCGAGCGTGGAGCGAGATTGAGCTTGCGCAGAAACATAGGAAAACCTCTCTTCGTTTTATCTCTCTCGACGCTTCTGAACAGACCTGAAGCGCCGCTCGTCGCCCACATGAAAACAGTCCATAAACGCGAGCGTTCAAAGAAAAAAAACATGTATCTAAATGTTATGATTGTTAGTTCAGAGCCTCAAGTCGAAGGCTAACTAAGCTAAGTATGGTCTGAAGTAGCCGCCTATTTTTCGGCGACTGAGCCATCGGCGCTTTCAAAAAACGACAGCCGTTCAAAATCGGTCAAATCTGCCGACTGTTTCATTTTTTTGCTGCTGCGAGTGCCTCCTAGCAGCCATTTCCCCCACCACGCAGTGCACCAGCCCTGACTCATCAATGACACCAATGTGAGCTTTGGCACCGGCCTTACTTTTTCAGCATGAGCGTTGGACGGCCGAAGGTTTGGAAAAAGCTGACGCGGTGACGTAGCGGAGCCTAAAAAGCACAGTCAGAACGTGTATTTCAATTTGCGATCCAGTGCCAGGCTGCCGCTGCCACGCACAGCGATGTACAGGGCGAGAAACGTCATCAGTACCGGGTATTCAATTCCCCGGTCGACCCACGGCCACGTTGGGCCGAGAGCGCAACTGATCCCTACCATTTCCAGAGCGACGATCAGAGCAACTGGTCGTACCCACAAGCCAACGGCGAGCATAAAAGCACCCAGGGTCTCCAGTAGCATGACAAGAAACGCAAGCTCACTGGCGAACGGCAGCCCCAGGACGTTCTGCATAAGGTTGATGGAGCCTTCCATGGGATTTGCCATGGAGCCATGCGATGTTCCTAACGCTTTCGGCAGGCCGTGAGTAAACAAAATAGCGCCGAAGGCCGCGCGCAAGACGGCATACATGACCGCCTCTCCCCGCGCATACAGGGGCGCTAGCGCTGGGAACAACAGACGCTCCTGGCGGCTTACACTCCCAGTTGACAGCTGAACATCGTGTATTGATTTTTTCATATCCATACTTCTTAAAACCATTACGTAAGCCCCGCCCCGACTAGATATAAATCCCGGTGGTTGCGAGGCGTTCTAGGGTTAGGCACTTAACGTCCCTGAGTTGGGTAATGCGTTTGCAGTGACCTTTTTAACCGACCTGGGGCCCAGCAAGTTGATCAGTTCACTGAGCGCAGGGTGGCAAAAGTGGCGCTCCATGGCCTGAGGCGACTCCCACAGGCCGGTCATAATCCAAAGGTCCTTTTTCGTATGACTTTGAAGCGCTTGATAAGTGATGCATCCAGGCGAGCCCAGGATGGTTGTCGCCAAGGATGACAAACGCGACTCGCACGACGATGACGCCTCGGTCTGCACGTGGACTTCAATAATGCTGATCGCTTCAGTCACAGCGGTATTGCTCGATGACTCGCCCGTTTCAGTCAACATTTCGCTTCTCCGGATACCTGCGGGGCGCCACCACCGTCAGTCGTGCGCATGCTGGCGTAGACAATATGGCGCGCATCGCGCCGAACCCACTGGATGCTCCGGTGATCAGAATAACTTGGCTCATGACATGACTCCTTGGTTGACTTAGGCGAAACCGCCATTGCTGCGAAGTACTTGCGAATTGATCCAGCCGCCGTCCGGTCCTGCCAGGAAGGCCACCGCACTGGCGATGTCCTCTGGGGTTCCCAAGCGTTCCAGCGGCGCAAGGTTGGCGATCTGCGCTATTTGTTCCGGGCTCTTGCCCTCAAAGAACAAATCAGTACCGACGGGTCCGGGTGCAACGGCGTTGACTGTGATGCGACGACCTCGCAGCTCGTTGGCAAGCACGTGTACAAGTCCTTCAACGCCTGCCTTTGACGCGATGTAGGGACCGTAGGAGGGGAACGATTTGGCGATCACGCTGGTGGACAGCGCGATAATGCGACCGCCGTCATCGACATGCGCAGCCGCTTGACCCAGTACCAGAAACGCACCGCGCAGGTTGGTGGCAATGACTGTGTCGAAGTCAGCCAGACTGCTTTCTCTGATGGTCGCCATCGGCATAATGCCTGCGCTGTTGACCACGACATCAATCCTGCCGAAAGCCTCTTTGGCGGCCTTGAACAAGGCAGCCACGTCCTCCGGATTGCCGACGTCACCCTTGACTGCGATGGCCCTGCCGCCGACAGACTGGATCGCTGCAACTGTTTCTTCTGCCTTTGCGGTGTTGTGAGCGAAGTTGACCACCACAGCAAAGCCGTCGGCGGCGAGGCGCATGGCGATGCATTGGCCGATGCCACGGGAGCCTCCGGTAACAAGGGCCGTTTTCAAACTATTGTCAGTCATACAGGACTCCTGATTTGCAAGTCAGTGGGCGACGATGCCCTTGAGTCCTATGTTGCTTGTTTGCCAGAACTGGATAAATACAGCTAAATGGCCAACAAAATTCCACCAGGAACAACAATAGATGGATCGCTTCGATTCACTCCAGCTGTTCGCGCGTATCGTTGAGTTGAGCAGCTTCAGCCGCGCAGCGGCAGCGCTCGACATTCCACGTGCCACCGCGACTCACGCCATCAAAGAGCTGGAAAGTCGACTGGGGATTCGACTACTGGAGCGCACCACTCGGCATGTACGACCGACAGTCGACGGGCAGGCGTTCTACGAGCGATGTGTTTTCGTGCTGAGTGAACTGGACGATGCCGAGTCATCATTGCGCCACGTAGCGTCTAATCCGCAAGGATTGCTGCGCGTGGATATGCACGGTACTCATGCGACCAAGATTGTGCTGCCAAGGATTGATGAGTTTCGGGCGCGCTATCCAGGAATCGAATTGACAGCCAGTGGTGGTGATCGCTTGGTGGATCTCGTTCGGGAGGGGGTAGATTGCGTCGTGCGCGCAGGCACCCCCCAAGACTCGACGCTGGTAGCCAGGCCTCTTGCGGTGATGCCCCAGATCATTTGCGCGAGTCCTGAATACCTGACGCGTTTCGGCAGCCCTAAAAAACCTGAAGATTTGGCCGTGCATCAAACAGTAAAGTTCTTTTCGAGCAATGGCTCCTCGAATCTTCCTTTGGAATTGGTCCTCGGTGGCCAGATACGCCAGTTCACACTCAATGGCTGGATGGCAGTGAACGATGCTGAAAGCTACGTCGTATGTTCATTGCGTGGCTGCGGTCTGATTCAGGTGCCTCGTTACCACATTGAAGAGTATCTGGAAGCGGGGCGCCTGGTGGAAGTCTTGAGCGACTGGAAGAGCCCCGGCCTGACAGTTTCTGCCATGTACCCGCATCATCGGCACCTGTCGCCACGGGTACGCGTTTTCATTGACTGGCTGGGTGAGATCTACAGCGACATGTTTGGCACACTTCCAGCCAACTACTTGCAATCGACTTGAGGCGCTGGGGTGTCCAGTCGCGATGAGCTTTGTGCGATGCCGGCATGTGTTCGCTCTGGGTGCTGTAGGCGCCGCGCGAGCAACAGGTGGGTGGCGACCCGGCGATGGCCGTGCAGGATCTCGACGGTAAGTTGCACATAACGTGAAACCGGCACGCCTACGAACGCACTGAATTGTCGATGGAAGTGAAACGTCGAAAAGTTCGCCACCTGGCTTAACGCCCTCACCGACAGGTCGCCTTCGAGATTGGCATCTATGTAGGCGAGTACGGCGTTGAAACGTTTTGTGTAAGCGAAATGGGTCGGCATGTCAGACACGGGAAAAAGCTCCTGGAAGTACGGCCGTCAATAGAGTCGACCATAGCGTCGTGAGCACGCCTAGCCGCATTTGCTAAGGACACGCTTTGGGTTTGCCGATGCGATCCTCTTCCAAGGCGATTTAAAGGGCGGGGCAGTTCAATAATGAGACGGATCGAGCGGGCGTACCGACGCAGTGGTGCCGTACGCCGAGGCTCAGTTAAAGCTGCCCAGGTAGGAAATCGCTGTCTGGATGCCCACATTGGCTGTTATGTTTCGAGCCTCACGAGCAAAGGGAAGTGTCATGGAACCGCCAGCAACCAACGCGGCACTGCTGATCATCGATATGCAGCAAGGCATGAACCAGCCGAAGCTGGGACGTCGCAACAACCTCGACGCCGAAGTGCAGATACAGCGTTTGTTGAGCGCATGGCGCCAATCCAACCGTCCTGTCGTCCACATCCGGCACATTTCCCGCTCACCCGGCTCGGTATTCTGGCCAGGCCAGCCGGGTTGTGAGTTCCAGCCCGCGCTCCAACCGCTGGCGCATGAGCCTGTGGTGGACAAGAACGTTCCGGATGCCTTCACCGCCACCGGCCTGGAGCGCTGGTTGCATGCACGCTCGATCCGGGAGTTGGTGATCGTCGGTGTGATCACCAACAACTCCGTTGAAGCCACGGCGCGCTCCGCCGGCAACCTGGGTTTTGATGTGAGCGTGGTGGCGGATGCTTGTTATACGTTTGATCAGACTGATTTATCCGGGCGGCTGTGGCCTGCGGAGGATGTACATGCGCTGTCGCTGAGTAACCTGGCGATGGACTATGCCAAGGTTGTGGACGCCTCCGTAGTCCTGGGCGGGCTATGAATAGTTGGCGCGTCGCTGGCTTATCATTTGGCGAGCAAAGGCGCGAATGTCACCGCGCTGTGTGCCCTCGCCCGGCATGCCGATGTTGTGGTGCTCACCTGCTCGACCTTGGGTCCATCCATTGAAAGAATCGCACCCGATATTCAGGTACCGATTTTGAGAGCGGATGAAGCCTTGGCCGCTACGGCGGTTCGTCACGGCGGCAAGATCGTTGTGCTTTGTGCCATCAAGACAACGCTAGAACCCACCACACGGCTATTTCACAAGGCCGCTCAGCAATCAAACGCAGTGGTTGACGTACAGCTGGTTCCGGGTGCGTGGCATCAGTTCAAGGCGGGAGAGTACCAGGACCTGCCCGAAGAGCTGAAGAAAGAGGTACTCGCGTTTGCAGATATCAACGTGGCGTGGCTCGCAGCAGTTCTCACGGACATCGGCAACGGCAATGCCACTGACCACGAGCGGCGCGCGCGCGCCATCTACACCGCCATCGCGGGCGCGCAGTTGATTGCTCGTACGCGCATCGATATCGGCCTGTATGACGAACTCGTTCAGAGCTATCAGGACGCAGGGCTTATTCCGGCCTGATGGACTGAAGGGTCACCTGCGACACGTAGACGAAAATGCCCTTGTTCATCGATGACCTCGCCCTCTGATCCGAACACATGGACATCCCATGGCCGCGTCGCTGGGGCTCGACAGCTCCCACAGTCGCTCAACCTACCCCCACCTCCACTACCCCACCGTTCAAACGCACCGGCCAGACGCGCAGGCGCTGGTCTGGCGCCTCCAGGCATTGCCCGTCAGCCAGGCGGTAATGCTGCTTGTAGATCGGCGCAGCCACCACCAACTCGCCTTTGATACTGCCAATCAACCCCCTACCGATCACATTCGCCCCCGATTCCGGGTCGTGGTTATCAATGGCATACAGCGTCTGGTCTTGCGCACCCGGCAGGTAGAACAACGCCACTTGCGCGCCGTCCAACCACACCACCACGCCGGAGTTGGTCACCAGGTCTTGCCTGTTGCACACGGTTTTCCAGATGGGCTGGCTCATCACGCAATCTCCTCGATGACCGGAATCAAGTTGAGTTCAGAGGCCATGATCGGCCGGCGCTGGCCGCGCTCCTGGACGAAGTGGATGTCCGGGTCCGGGCGTTTGTCGTTGACGAAGGTGCGGAAGCGCTTGAGTTTCTCCGGGTCCGCGAGCGCGTTGGCCCACTCGCATTCGTAGCGGTCGACCACCCGTTGCATCTGCGCTTCGAGCTCGGCGCCCAGCCCCAGGCTGTCCTCAAGGATCACGTCCTTGAGGAAATCCAGGCCGCCCTCCAGGCTTTCGCGCCATACCGAAGTACGCTGCAACTTGTCGGCGGTGCGGATGTAGAACATCAGGAAGCGGTCGATGTAGCGGATCAGCGTGGCATCATCCAGGTCGGTGGCGAACAGCTCCGCATGGCGTGGGCGCATACCACCGTTGCCAGCGATGTAGAGGTTCCAGCCCTTCTCGGTGGCGATCACGCCGACGTCCTTGCTCTGGGCTTCAGCGCATTCTCGGGTGCAGCCAGACACCGCGAACTTGAGCTTGTGCGGCGAGCGCAGGCCTTTGTAGCGATCCTCGATCAGCAGCGCCATTTTCACGCTGTCCTGCACGCCGTAGCGGCACCAGGTGCTGCCCACGCAAGACTTCACCGTGCGCGTGGATTTGCCATAGGCATGCCCGGTCTCGAACCCCGCCGCGATCAGTTCGCCCCAGATGTCCGGCAGTTCATGCAGTTGCGCGCCAAACAGGTCGATGCGCTGGCCGCCGGTGATCTTGGTGTAGAGGTCGTATTTCTTCGCCACTTCGCCGATCACAATGAGTTTTTCTGCAGTGATCTCACCCCCCGGAATGCGTGGTACCACCGAGTAGGTGCCGTTCTTCTGCATGTTGGCCATGAACGTATCGTTGGTGTCCTGCAACGGCACCAAGGATGCGTCCATGATCGGCTGGTTCCAGCACGATGCCAGGATCGAGCCGACTGCCGGCTTGCACACATCGCAACCGGTGTGGCCACGGCCATGTTTGGCCAGCAGTTCGTCAAACGTGATGATGCCGTCCACACGCACCAAGGCGTACAGTTCCTGCCGGGTGTAGGCGAAGTGTTCGCACAGGCTTTTGTCAACGCTGACGCCACGGGCGATCAGCTCATGCTCGAACACCTGCTTGAGCAACCCGGCGCAGCCGCCGCAACCGGTGCAGGCCTTGGTCTGGGCTTTAAGCAGGCCGAGGTCGCTGC
This sequence comes from Pseudomonas sp. EA_65y_Pfl1_P113, assembly GCF_963970525.1. NCBI lineage: Bacteria > Pseudomonadati > Pseudomonadota > Gammaproteobacteria > Pseudomonadales > Pseudomonadaceae > Pseudomonas > Pseudomonas sp. EA_65y_Pfl1_P113. Next base: position 87,454 of record NZ_CAXAQM010000002.1, on the reverse strand, counting down.
AGCCGCCGTCAATGGCTGAGCAGATCGAACCTTTGGTCACGTTGTGGCAGGAGCACACGGTAGCCGACTCCGGCAACGCGCCGGGGCCCAGGGTGGGAGCGCCGCTGGACGATGGCAGGATCAGGCTGGCCGGCTCGGACGGCAATGTGATGCTGTTCTGCATGTATTGCAGCAAGGTGTCGTAGTAGCTGTTGTCGCCCACCAGTACAGCACCAATCACATGCTTGCCCGAAGCATCCACCACCAGGCGCCGGTAACTGGCGCTGGCTTCGTCGATAAACTGGTAGCTGCGCGCGCCGGGCGTGTGGGCATGGGCATCGCCGATGGAGCCCACGTCCACACCGAGCAACTTGAGTTTGGTCGACATGTCGGCGCCCACAAACGGCTCGCCGGTTTGCTCGCAGAGCAGCGCGGCAACGCCTCGGGCCATCTGGTAGCCCGGCGCGACGAGGCCGAACAGGCTGCCGTTCCAGGACGCGCACTCACCAATCGCGTAGATATTCGGGTCGATGCTCAGGCACTCATCGTTGATCACCACGCCGCCGCGCGGGCCGATTTCCAGGCCAGCCTGGCGAGCCAGCGCGTCTTGGGCACGGATGCCAGCGGAGAACACGATCACGTCGGTTTCCAGGAATTCGTCATTGGCGAAGTTCATGCGGTAGCGATACTCCGCGCCCGCGCTGATCGACTGGGTTGCACGGGACAAATGCACACCGACGCCCAGCCGCTCGATCTGCGCCTTGAGCGCGAGGCCGCCAAAATCGTCGAGTTGCACCGGCATCAAGCGCGGCGCGAACTCCACTACATGCGCTTCAAGCCCCAGGCTTTTCAGCGCGTTAGCGGCTTCCAGACCGAGCAGGCCGCCCCCCACCACCACGCCGCGTCGCGCATTGGCGGCCGCCTTGCGAATCGCATCCAGATCCTCAAGCGTGCGATACACCAGCCGCGAATCGCCTTCAGCGCCTTCGATGGGCGGCACAAATGGATAGGAACCGGTGGCCAACACCAGCTTGTCATAGGCCACGCAGCCGTCGGCGGTGATCACCTCGCAGCGGGCGCGGTCGATCTCCAGCACCGGCACGCCCAGGTGCAAGGTCACGCCTGGGGTCTGGTACAACGAAGCGTCGGACAATGCCAGCGACTCGGCATCACGGCCGGTGAAATATTCGGACAGGTGCACCCGGTCATAGGCGCGCATCGGCTCCTCGCTGAACACGTGCAAGCGGTAGTGATCCAGCGCGCCGCGTTCGATCAGTTGCGCCACACAGTGGTGACCGACCATGCCATTGCCGACGACGATCAGGGTTTTGAGACTGTTCATATAAATCACCCGACAAAGCTCATCACGGTTTAAAAAGCAAAAAAAAACGCCTGAAACCTTGCGGTTCCAGGCGTCTTTGCCTGTTCTTATGCGGGTTCTGATCGGGCGACTGCGCCGGACTCACCGCTATTGCCCAATGGTGTCGATCGTCGTTGACCGAGGTGGGTTGAGAGGGAGCTTGCAGGGTCTGTGCCAATCGAAGACAAGGGCCGGATTCACGGCATCACAACGTAATCAGCGGTTTTTTTCGCGCGCTTTCAGCGCCTCCAACTGGTGCGTCCCGCGTCATAAAAGTGCACCCCAACGGCTTTTGTAGTGAGCGGGCTTGCCCCGCGCTGGGTGGCAAAGCCGCCCCAATAGAGACGCCGCCGGTATCCAGCTAGAACCAGGTCGCCTGGTTTGGGGCGGCTGCGCCACTCAGCGCGGGGCAAGCCCGCTCACTACAGCCAGATGAAAAACCTGGCGCGTGACTTGCTAGGAATACTTCAACCAAGCAGTCAACGCTGATTGCTCTCTCACGACAAAGGCGCCGTGTAATCCCCGTTTTCAACGGAGGGTTACAAGGCGCCTTTTTTGTTTACGGGGTTACGGATGGCAAACCAAAACGTGCGCAGCGTGTGCCCTTATTGTGGCGTGGGCTGCGGCATCGTCATGCAGGTCGAGCACAACACAGTGGTCAAGGTGATCGGCGACAAGGCCCACCCAACCAACTTCGGCCGGCTGTGCACCAAGGGCACCACCTGCGGGCACGCCATCGCCGAGTCCGGCCGCATGGAAAGTGCCTACGTGCGCCAGGCGCGCGATCACGACCCGGTGCGCATTGCCATGGACAAGGCCATCAGCGAAACCGCCGCCCGCTTGCGCCACACCCTCGATACCCACGGGCCGGATGCGCTGGCTTTCTACGTGTCGGGCCAGATGTCGCTGGAATCCCAATACCTGATCAACAAATTGGCCAAGGGTTTCGTGCGCACCCCCAACATCGAATCCAACTCGCGCCTGTGCATGGCCAGCGCCGGCAGTGGCTACAAACTGTCGCTTGGCTCCGACGGGCCGCCGGGTTCCTACGAGGACTTCGACCGCGCCGACTTGTTCTTCGTGATCGGCGCGAACATGGCCGACTGTCACCCGATCCTGTTCCTGCGCATGATGGACCGGGTCAAGGCCGGCGCGAAGCTGATCGTGGTCGACCCCCGACGCACTGCCACGGCGGACAAGGCCCACCTGTTCCTGCCGATAGAGCCCGGCACCGACCTCGCCTTGCTCAATGGCCTGTTGCACCTGCTGGTCAAGAACGGCCACACCGACCCTGCCTTTATCGCGGCCTTCACCGAGGGCTGGGAAGCCATGCCCGCGTTTCTGGAGGACTACTCGCCAGACCGGGTCGCCGCCATAACCGGCCTTGCCGAAGCCGATATCCGACAAGCCGCCGGCTGGATCGGCCAGGCTGCCGAGTGGATGAGTTGCTGGACCATGGGCCTCAACCAGAGCACCCACGGCACCTGGAACACCAACGCCCTGTGTAACCTGCACCTGGCCACCGGTGCCATCTGCCGCCCCGGCAGCGGACCGTTTTCCCTGACCGGGCAACCCAACGCCATGGGCGGGCGCGAAATGGGCTACATGGGCCCCGGCCTGCCAGGGCAGCGCTCGGTGCTGGTCGAGGCCGACCGCGCCTTTATCGAGGACCTGTGGCAGATCCCCCACGACAGCCTGCCGCGCCAGGCTGGCGGCGGCACCGTGGCGATGTTCGAGCAGATGGCGGCTGGGCAGATCAAAGCCTGCTGGATTATCTGCACCAACCCGGTGGCCAGCGTGCCCAACCGGCAAACGGTCATCAAAGGCCTGCAAACCGCCGAGCTGGTGATCACCCAGGACGCTTTCCTCGACACCGAGACCAACCGCTACGCCGACATCCTTTTGCCTGGCGCGCTGTGGGCCGAGGCCGAAGGGGTGATGATCAACTCCGAGCGCAACCTGACCCTGATGCAAAAGGCCGTCGAGGCCCCCGGCGAGGCCCTGCCCGACTGGCAGATCATCGCCAGGGTCGCCTGTGAGATGGGCTTCGCCGAGGCCTTCACCTACGCGTGCGCCGCCGACGTCTTTGAAGAGATCAAACGCGCCTGGAACCCCAAGACCGGCTATGACATTCGTGGCGCGAGCTACCCGCGACTGCGTGACAAGCCGCTGCAATGGCCCTGCGCATCAGACGATGCGGCAGACCGTAACCCGATCCGCTACGTGAAGGACGGCACGCTCATTTTCGCCACTGAAAACGGCAAAGCCCAGTTCCTCGCACGCCCCCATATGCCGCCGGCGGAAATGCCGGATGAGGCGTTTCCCTTCGTGCTGAACACCGGCCGCGTGCAGCACCAATGGCACACGCTGACCAAGACCGGCAAGGTCGCCACGCTGAACAAACTCAACCCTGGCCCCTTCGTGGAACTACACCCCGAAGACGCCGCCCGCCTGGGTATCAAGGACAAGGACCGGGTTGAAATACGCTCACAGCGTGGCCGCGCCGTACTGCCTGCGGTAGTCACCGACCGTGTGCGGGCGGGCAACTGTTTTGCGCCGTTTCATTGGAACGATGTGTTTGGCGAAAACCTCGCGATCAACGCCGTGACCCATGACGCCGTGGACCCGATTTCCCTTCAGCCGGCGTTCAAGTTCTGCGCCGTCGCCCTGGCCCGGGTCGAACTGATCGACCACCTGTTTCTGGACCTCCACACTCCCAGACCAGACGACAGCACCTTGTCGCGCCTTAACGCCTTCGCTGACATCGTCGGCATCCGTCATCTATCGCCGCCGCCACTGAGCGACAGTGAGCGCACTTACCTCGCCGGCTTCCTCAGTGGCCTGCAATCCAGCGCCGCGGGCCAGACTGGCGGTGTACCGACGATGCCGGCGAATGCGCCATTGGCAAGGGAATCCAGGCTGTGGCTGGACGGCCTGCTTGGCGGTTTGTTCAGCCGTACAGACGCCATCGCAGCGCCCTCCCCGGCAGTCACCCTGCTGTGGGCGTCGCAAACCGGCAACGCCGAAGCCTTGGCCGAGCGTTTTGCCAAACGCCTGCGCGACGCTGGGATCACGGTGGAACTGAGCGCGATGGCGGACTTCCCCGCGAGCAAACTGGCGAGCACTCACACCCTCGCGCTGATCAGCAGCACCTTTGGCGACGGCGACCCACCGGACAACGGCGAAAGTTTCTGGCACAGCTTAAGCACCGCCGAGATACGCCTGGAATCCCTGCGCTTTGCGGTGCTGGCCCTGGGCGATCCCAATTACGACCAGTTCTGCAACCACGGCAAGCAACTCGACCAGCGCTTGCTGGAATTGGGCGCCACCCGCCTGCTGGAGCGTGTCGACTGCGACACCGAATTCGAGGAACGCGCCGATGCCTGGCTGGTGCGGTTCCAACACACCCTAAACCCGGCAAAGCCCATAGCGCCGGCCACGCCAGCCGGTAAAACCAAGCTGTACGGGTCACGGCTGCTGCTCAACCGGCACCTGAACCCCCACAGCGCCCACAAGGAAACCCGCCAGTTTGCCCTGGACCTGGCTGACTCCGGGCTCACCTATGAAGCCGGTGATGCCCTCGGAGTACGGCCGCGCAATTGCCCTGAACTGGTCAGCGAACTGCTCGACCTCATCCGCCTGAGTGCGAGCACGTGCGTGAACATCGACACCTTCGGTGATGTGCCGCTGCAACAGGCGCTCACCCAGCACTTCGAAATCGCCCGGCCGAGCAGCGACACCTTGGCCTTCATCGCCGAGCGCAGCGCCAACCCAGGCCTCAAACACTTGCTCAACCCCGAGCACAAGGCCGAACTGAATGACTGGCTGTGGGGCCGGCAACTGGCGGACGTGCTGCAGGCATACCCTATCGATTGCGCCGCGGACGAACTGCTGGGCACCCTCAAGCGCCTGCAGCCACGCTTGTATTCGATTGCCTCGAGTGCCAAGGCCTACCCGCAGGAAGTGCACCTCACAGTGGCCGCCGTGCGCTATGGCAAGCGCAAAGGCGTGTCCTCGACCTTCCTCGCCGACCGCGCGGGCGACGCTGAGGTGCCGTTGTTCGTGCAGCCGTCCAAACACTTCCGTACACCCAGCGATGGCGACGTGCCGATGATCATGATCGGGCCTGGCACCGGCGTCGCGCCGTTCCGCGCGTTTTTACAGGAACGCCGCGCCTTGGGGCATCAGGGCCGCAATTGGCTGTTTTTTGGCGAACAGCACGCGGCCAGCGATTTCTACTATCAGGACGAACTGCAGGGCATGCAACGCGACGGCATGCTCACTCACTTGAGCCTGGCGTTCTCCCGCGACCAGCCGCAGAAGGTCTACGTGCAGGACCGCATCCGCGAACAGGGCGCCGAGCTCTGGCGATGGCTGCAGGACGGCGCCAAGCTGTACATCTGCGGCGACGCCAGCCATATGGCCAAAGACGTCGACCAGGCGCTGCGTCAGGTCGCGCAAACCCACGGCGGGCTTGGCGTGGAAGCCGCCGTGGATTACTGGCGGCAGTTGAGTGAACAGAAGCGTTATCTGCGTGATGTGTATTGATTGGATACAGAACAATAAGCAGTTTGTATTGTGTACAAAAAACCCTAAAGTTTTATCGCAGAAGGGCCGAAACATCAGTGATAGCAAATCGCCGTGCTTGCGTGATGGAGAACGATGATTTGGCAACCCTCTACGCTGATGGTCGTCTCGATGAAAATAAAAAATAAGTTGGTGCTGGCATTCGTCTCTGTCGCGTTTATACCGGTAAGCCTGGTGGCTGTGATCTCGGTCATGAACACGCGGACCCAGGCGGTGGATCAGTTTATCGACGGCAGCACCCGGGAAATCCGTCAGATCGATGGCAATATCCGCCAGTTCTTCGACGGCACCCTGCAGAACGTCGATCAAATGGCCGCCGATCCTGTATACACATCAGTTAACACGCTGAAAAACTACCAGCCCGCCGACGCGGCCAGCCAGCCCATGCCGGCCGAGGCACAAGCCGTCATCGACCGATTCGCACGCTTTGGCGCCACGCACCCAGCGGCGGCGATTCTGTCCATCGGCCTGGAAGATGGCACCTATGCCAAATGGCCGGATGACCCGCAACTGTCCAAGTACGACCCTCGCACGCGCCCCTGGTACAAAGCGGCCATGGCCAGCCCCGGCAAGACCGTCCGTACGCCCGCCTACTATTACGACAAAGACGACGTGGCGTTGGTCGGCACCGCACGGGCGCTGTTGGATAACGGCAAAGCCAAGGGCGTGTTTGTGGTCAGCGTCTCATTGAAAAACCTCACCGAGCTGGTCAAGAGCATCAAGCTGGGTGAAAGCGGCTACGTGATGCTGATCGAAGACGGCGTGGTGCTGGTGGACCCGCGCGACGCCGCCCACAGTTTCAAACCGCTCAAAGACCTGGGCGCCGCCTATGCGCAACTCGCCGACACACCGCAAGGCTCCACCGAAGTGGAAATCGACGGCGTGCGCTACATGGCCAACGTGTGGACCTCCCCCAGTCTTGGCTGGCGCTACATCGGGCTGATCGAGCAGCGTGAAGTCATGGCTGAAGCCACCCGCATGACCTACCTCACCGCGATCATCGTCGGCGTGCTGGTACTGATCTTCGGATTGATTGCAGCCGCGTTCTCCAAGGTCATCGTCAAGCCCATTGGCCAGGTCAGCACGGGCTTGCAGTCCATCGCCGAGGGTGAAGGTGACTTGCGCCACGAACTGCAGGTGCAGGGCAAGGATGAAACCGCCGAACTGGCCGGTTGGTTCAACAAGTTTCTCGCAGCGATTCGCCAACTGATCCAGCATATCGGCGCGGCGTCGGCCAATCTGCAGAACGCCTCCAAGGTCAACAGCGAGGTCGCGCACAACATGAACGAGGCGGCGGGCCGGCAACGTGAGGCGGTTGAATTGGTGTCCACCGCGTTCAACGAAATGGTTGCCACCGCCAACGAAGTCGCGCGCTCATGCAGCGGCGCAGCGGAGTCCGCCGAAAACGGGCACCGTCGCGTGGCCGAGGGCAAGCAGCAGATCGAGGTCACTACCGATAACGTCAACCGCTTGGGCCGCCGTCTCACCGAATCGTCCCAGGCCATGGTTGAACTGGAGGCCGGCAGTCGCAGCATCAACCAGATCCTCGGCACCATTCGCGCGATTGCCGAACAGACCAACCTCTTGGCGCTCAACGCTGCCATCGAAGCCGCCCGCGCCGGTGATCAAGGCCGTGGCTTTGCCGTGGTGGCCGATGAAGTGCGCGCACTGGCCAAGCGCACGTCAGACTCCACCGGCGAAATCGAGCAACTGCTTGGCACCCTGGAAAACAAGACCCAGGAGGTCACGCAGAAGATGGGCAGTTGCCTGGACCTGTCGCGGGACAGCGTGTCGTCCATCGAAAGCGCGCGGGACAGCTTCGAAGGCATTCAACTGTCAGTGAACGAAATCCGCGACCAGAACCTGCAGATCTCCGCCGCCGCCGAGGAACAACACAGCGTGGCCGAAGAGATCAATCGGCATATCCAGCAGATCTACGACGAGGCACGACTGGTGGAAAGCCTGGCCAACTCGGCGCAGGACGATTCGGGGCGGTTGTCCAACCTTTCGGATGAGTTGAATGGGTTGGTGGGACGGTTCAAGTCTTAGGACCCGTGTGCTTCGGTTGTACCTGCGAACGCAATTTCAGCAGCGGCGCCGATCAAATGTGGGAGCTGTCGAGCCCCGGCGAGGCTGCGAAGGCGGCGGTATTGCCAACCTATTGATCGCCTGACACACCGCTTTCGCAGCCTCGCTAAAGCTCGACAGCTCTCACAGGAGATCTGCTTTGGATTTCGCCTATACCGGCGAACACCAGCAGAACTACGCTCGCTGTAAAACCATCCAGCTCAGAAAGGCCTGAAGTCGGGCTGAGAATTTTTCGCCGTCGGCACTCGGGTTTCGGGCTTCAAACAGGAAGAACGCCACGTTAACCATCATTGTCGGATGCCACTGGACGAACAGCGCAACGTGCTCTTCGAGTGTCTGCGGCCACGTCGCCGCATCCTGCGAACGCAATACATGGGTCGCCCTGATCAGCTTGCGTGACGCTTCGCGCTGCCAGCGAAGTCGCTCCCGCTCGGAGTCGGCGTCTGCGATGCGTGTGAGGTAGGCGGTCAATACCGGTTCAAAGTCACCGTTCATGGCCAAGGCAATGTCCACCGAAGGCCGAAACCGCTCAATGTGCAGCGCAAGGTCCTCACCCCACACGCATCGGCAATGGTGCTTGAGCCAGAAGCCCCAGCTGTTGCGGTTTTCCGCCGCCATGACGTCCCCACGGCTGCCAATATCGAAATCCACCTTGGTGACTTGCGAATGCCGCCGCTCCAGGTCGCGCCGGATCACTTCCAGCCGTTCCAGTACCCGTGAAGTCGGCGACTCGCGCAGCACCAGCGTGAGATCAAGATCGGAAACACCCGGGATGGCATCTCCGCGCGCCACACTGCCGTAGAGGTAGATACCCTGCACTCCCAGCGCTTCCTGCGACAGAGCGGTGCAGGCCTCCTCAAGCAATGGCTGAAACTCGCTCTGCACGGACGTTTCGAGGACGGTGAGGATGAAACCTTCGGCGTCGACCCCTTTAAAATGCGCTGCACTCACGAGCGATGCACCTCAATCACCAACCCCTCCTCCTCACTCGGCACACAGAAGTGGCGTGTGATCAGGTCAAACTCGGCATCCGTCGCCGCAAAATCGTGCTCACCGTGCGCATTACGCGCATGCAGTCGAGCGCGGCAGGTGTCGTCGTCCAGTTCCAGGTAGTGCAAGCAGTGTGGCACCCCGGCGGCCTGCGCCAGTCCCAGCAGCCACTGGCGGTTAGCCAACGTGTTAGCCGGAAAATCCAGCACCACGTTGACGCCCGACTCCAGCAAACCTACCACCAGCGGCCCCAACACCCCGCGGATGCGTTGGGCGCAGCGCAGGTAATCCGCCACCGACAAAATTTCGCCGGGATACAACTGTGCAAGCCACGGGTCCTCGCTTAACCGCATCGCCGCGTGTTCAGCGCTGAGGGTGCTGGCGAGCGTTGATTTGCCCGACGCTATCTTGCCGCATAGCAGATGCAGGGTTGGCATGAGTAAAGGTTCCCTTTTTTAAACTGAACGTCGCTTGAAAGGCTCATAAAACGCCCAAGCTGCCACATTCTTGTCCTTGGACTCCAGCATGATGTCGAAGCGATCGAAAAACTGCAGCGCGTAGTCGTTGGTCCAGCGGTTCCACTTGTGTGCGCTGTGGGCATACAGGTCGCGCTTGTAAGCCACCTTCAACAGTGCGTCCACTTCCAGCGTGTGCTCGGCGTCGAAACCGGGCGCCTGCAAGACTTCTTGGGGCTGGGAGTAATGCAGGGTAGGCCGCACGCTCTGTGCCGAATGGTGCGAAAAACATCTCGACACCAATCCCTAGTGAACTTTCTGATAAACGAAAAGCTCCTCTGCTATGCGAAGTCACCGCGCCCTGACGCCAGGAGCGCTGAACAATAAGGAGCCGCTACCCCCATGACTACCCTCCCCGCCTACTACGCGACAAGACCTGGCCCGCTGCATTCGATACTGCTCGCCGGCAGCGTGCCGCTGTTTCTGGGTGCACTGCTCAGCGACATTGCCTACGGCCAGACCTACCAGATTCAGTGGGCCAACTTCGCGTCCTGGCTGATTGCCGGCGCGCTGGTGTTCAGTGGATTTGCGCTGTTGTTCGCGCTGATCAATTTATTGCGCGCCGAGCGTAAATCCGGGCGACCAGCCGCGTATTTCCTGCTGTTGTTAGCCGCCTGGGTAGTGGGCCTGGTCAATGCCTTTCAGCATGCCAAGGATGCGTACGCCATGATGCCCACGGGCTTGGTGCTGTCGGCGATTGTCACGCTGCTGGCATTCGTCGCAACGTGGATCGGCCTGACTAACCTGCGCTCGGGAGCTGCCCAATGAAAACGTCCAGCACGCTGACCCTATTAAGCGCTGCGCTGTTGCTGACCGCATGCGGTGGCGAAGGCGACAAGACCCAGGCCCGCGGCCCAGACCCCAAGTTGCCGGAACAGCAAAGCAGCCTGTTACCCAGCATGAAGATTGCCGAGCCCGTGCCTTGGGGCGAGCAGAAACCCAAGGTACCGGACGGCTACAGCATCTCCGCTATCGCCACTGACCTGGCCATCCCACGCCAGACCCTGGTGCTGCCCAACGGCGACATCCTGGTCGCCGAAGGCCGTGGCGGCAGCGCGGCCAAGCTCAAGCCCAAGGATGTGATCGCCAGCCTGATCAAGGCCGAAGGCAACACCAAGGTCAAGGGCGGCAACCGCCTGACCCTGCTGCGCGACGCCGACGGTGACGGCACCTACGAACTCAAGACCGTGTTCGCCGATAACCTGAACGCGCCGTACGGCCTGGCCTTCGCCGACGGCAAGCTGTATGTGGCCAACCAGGATGCGCTGGTGCGCTTCGACTACACCGACGGCCAGACCAAGGCCAGCGGCGCGCCCACCAAAGTCACCGACCTGCCGGCGCAGATCAACCACCACTGGACCAAATCCCTGGCCGTGAGCGCTGACGGTCGCCAGCTCTACGTGGGTATCGGCTCCAACAGCAACGTGACCGAACGCGGCATGGAAGTGGAGATCGACCGCGCGATGGTCTGGCAGATCGATGCTGCCACCGGCGCGCACAAACCTTACGCAACAGGCCTGCGCAACCCGACGGCGCTGACTATTCAGCCGGACACCGGGCAACTGTGGACGGTGGTCAACGAACGCGACGAACTCGGCCCGGACCTGGTGCCGGACTACCTCACCTCGGTGCGTGAAGGCGCGTTCTACGGCTGGCCCTACAGCTATTGGGGCCAGAACGTCGACCCACGCGCACAGCCACAGAACCCGGCCAAAGTGGCCGCCGCGATCAAGCCGGATTACAGCCTCGGCTCCCATGTGGCGGCACTGGGCGTGGACTTTTCCATCGCGCAAATGGGTGAGAAGTTTGCCGACGGCGTATTTGTTGGCGAGCACGGCAGTTGGAACCGTGACAACCCGGTGGGCTACAAGGTGATCTTCGTGCCCTTCAGCAACGGCAAGCCCTCTGGTGAACCCATCGACTTTGCCACCGGTTTTCGCGGTGACGACGGCAAAACCCGCGGCCGGCCGGTGGGTGTGACGGTGGACCCGAAAGGCGCGCTGATCATCGCGGATGATTTGGCCAATACCGTGTGGCGAGTGACACGTAACCCATAACCCTGCACGACAGGGGCGGACAACGCCCCTGTCATCCTTCCTCCTGCAATTGCGCCTCAAGCCAGGCGAGCAGCGCCGCCACCTCATCCCGCTTCCCTGCTGCTTGATGCCGATAAACCGAAATAGCCTCGGGCAAGTGCACGCTCTCGGCGCACGGCCTCACCAGCGCGCCACTTTCAATCAAGCGGCTCGCGGTGCGACGCCAGCCCATGGCAATCCCGTACCCCTCGACAGCGGCCTGCAACATCAGTGGGTAGCTGTCGAACGTGGCACTGCGCGCGTCCACGGCCAACCTCTGGCCAAACACCTGCAGCCACTCATTCCACTCCATCAGATGCGGCGGCGGCGCGCTGTGGTGCAAGAACGTATGACGCTGCAATGCATTCAGTGACAGCGCTTGCTCTACGGCTAGATAGTGCGGACTGCACACCGGAAAGACTTCGTCCGAGGCTGTGAATATCAGCGGATGAGCCCCGCTGGCGCGCCGTGTGCTTTGCAGCGCAACGTCAAAGGGGTCGTTGAATTCAGTCAAGGGTCGAGTGGTGGTCACCACCTGGATTTCAATCTGCGGGTATTGCTGGTGAAACGTCGATAAGCGCGGCATCAGCCAATAAAACGCTTCACACAACTGGCAGAGCAGCACCACACGGTTACTGCGGTGCACCGCGCGCAGGCGGGCGGCGCTGTCACCAATGCTGCGCAACGCCTCGCTGATCACCCGCCCCAGCTCGCACCCCTCTGGCGTGAGGAACACGGCACGATTGCGCCGCTGAAACAGTTTGATCCCGAGGTTATCCTCGAGCCCACGAATCTGCCGGCTGATCGCGGCCTGAGTGATGTGCAGCTCATCGGCCGCCTTGGAGAAACTCTCCAGGCGTGCCGCCGCTTCGAAGGGCAGCAAGCTGGCAAGGGGCGGTAAGGTTTTGCCGAGCGCGTTCATAATCTTGGGTTATGTATCCAGGGCCGAGAACTCGTTTGTAGCACGGCCGCGCGGCTGGGCACCATGCGTATCCATTACCTGATGGATGACCCGGATGAATTCTGCACCCGCTTCACTACTGCTCGGACTGTTCCTAGCGGTGATGGCAACCCTCGGCTGGGCGCTGAACTTCATCACCCCCTACGTGACCGGCGACTACAGCCTCTACGACCTGATGCTCGTGCGATTCCTGTTCGTCGGCGGGCTGGGCGGCGGTTGGATACTCCTGAGTCGCGCCCATTTGCACCTGATCACGCCTGGCCAGCGGTTACTCGCCGCAGGGTTGGGCGCGTTGGGGTGCCTGGGTTATGGCGTGTGTATCGCCGCCGGCGTGCACTTTGCCGGACCGGTGCTCACGCCGGCGGTGATCGGGACGGTGCCGGTGCTGCTCGCGTTGCTGGGCAATGCGCGGCACAAGACGGTCGAATGGCACCGACTGATCACGCCCTTGTCGTGCCTGATGACAGGGCTGGCATTGGCGAACGTCGGCAGCCTTCATCAACCGTCGTTGAGTGCAGATTCGTGGCTGGCGGGGTTGTTTTGTTCACTGGGTGCCGTGGCGTTATGGCTACTGTTCAGCGTGCTCAACCAACAGCACCTAGTGCAATTGCCGGCTCAGGCGACCGGGCTATGGACCGCGCTGATGCTGGCGGGCGCCGGCATCGCCGCGCTGTGCCTGTGGCCGATCATGCAGGCACTGGGGTTGCTGAGGCTGCCAGTCCTCGGCGCTGGGTTTGAACAGGCCGCGCCGTTGTATGCCTGGGGCGTGGTCATCGCCGTGATGTCCACCGTGGTCGGCGCGTGGGCCTGGAACGCCGCAACGCGTCGCTTACCCATGGTCCTGAGCGCCCAGTTGATTGCCCTTGAATCACTGTTCGCCACCCTGCTCGGCCTGGGCTTCGCAGGCCGGGGCCCGACGTTCATGGAAGCAGCAGGCCTGGCGGCGGTGCTGATCGGCGTGGTGATGGCGGTGCGCATCATCCTGATAGCCAGGCCCGACACCGCCTCGTCCATGCCAATTACAGGTCAGTGATTTCCTTGTGACGCGGCACCAGCGCCTTCATCACGCTCCAGGCCACCAGGTAGGCCAGTGCGCAAATGGCGAACATGATCATGTAGCCGGTGTGGATGTCGTTGATGGACTTGTAGTAGTCGAACACCCAGCCGCCGATCTTGGTCATCACCACGCCGCCCAGGCCGCCGGCCATGCCGCCAATGCCGACCACCGAGGCTACGGTCTTCTGCGGGAACATGTCGGACACGGTGGTGAAGATGTTGCACGACCACGCCTGGTGCGCCGACGCGCCCACGCCGATCAGTAATACCGGGATCCAGAAGCTGATGTGACCCAACGGCTGCGCCAGCAGCACCACCAGCGGGAACAGCGCAATCACCAGCATCGCTTTCATGCGGCCGTCATACGGCGCATCGCCGCGCGCCATGAAGTAGCTGGGGAACCAGCCGCCGCCAATACTGCCCACCATGGTCATGCTGTACAGCACCGCCAGCGGCAGCACGATGTCGGGGCCCTTCATGCCGTATTGCGCCGACAAGTAGGTGGGCAGCCAGAACAGGAAGAACCACCACACGCCGTCAGTCATGAACTTGCCGAAAGCAAAGGCCCAGGTCTGGCGGTAAGTGAGCAACTTGAACCACGAGACTTTTTTCGCCACTGCGCCAGCGGGTTCAGGCGTGAAGGGCTGCACGGTCTGGTCGCTGCGGATGTAGGCCAGCTCTTCGGGAGACAGACGCTTTTGCTCGTCCGGCTTCTTATAGAGTGCGACCCACACCGCCACCCACACGAACCCCAACCCACCGATCACAATAAATGCCGCTTCCCAGCCCCATAAACTGGCAATCAACGGCACGCAGATAGGCGCCAGGATGGCACCGACGTTGGCCCCGGAGTTGAAGAGGCCGGTGGCGAGCGAGCGTTCTTTCTTGGGGAAGTATTCGGCAGTCGCCTTGATCGCAATTGGGAAGTTGCCCGCCTCGCCAATCGCCAACACTGCACGGGACAGCATGAACCCTGCAATCGACACAGGAATCACCGCCAATCCAATCGCGCCGCTGATCGCCGCGATGCCCTCGCCCATCGGCACCGAGAGCGCGTGCATGATGGCGCCCGTGGACCAGATACCAATCGCCAATACGTAGGCTGCCTTGGTGCCGATCTTGTCGACAAAGCGCCCGGCGAACAGCATGGAGATCGCGTAGACAAACTGGAAAACTGCAGCAATGTTGGCGTAGTCGGTGTTGCTCCAGCCAAATTGCGTCGACAGCTGCGGCGCCAGCAGGCTGAGCACCTGGCGGTCGAGGTAATTGACGGTGGTCGCGAAGAACAGCATCGCGCAGATGGTCCAGCGATAGTTGCCTACCGCTTGGCCAACGCGGTGGGCGTGGATGGGCTCGTTCAAGTTCATGGCATCACTTTTTATTTTTGTTAGGCAGGACATATGTAACGTCATATGTCATCGTACAACTCCGGCTTTTATATCGGGACGCCCACACGGTGTCAATCTGAAATATTGCCGTTTATCGCGGTATTGCGCGGCTATGTGATAGGTCAGGCAAAACCAGTTGTAGGATGACAAATACGAAACACCAGGCTCGGCGACTTGCCCGGCACATCGTCAAGCGCGCCGAAAGGCTGCATGCCGATCTTTTCCAGCACGCGGATCGACGCTGCGTGGTCCGGTCGTACCAGGCCAAACACTTCGGGCACGCCCAGGGTGTCAAATGCCAGCGCCAGCGCATCGCGGCCAAGTTCGGTCGCGTAGCCCTGCCCCCAGGCTTGCACTGCAAACCTATAACCCAGGTTGACGCGCTGCTCGGTCAAGTAGTTGAGTGGCGCTATCCCACCGAAGCCGATGATGTGTTCCGGCGCCTCATTTCGCGCAATCGCCCACCAGCCATAACCCTCAGCGGCCCACTGCCCTAGCCAGCGATCCAGCAGGCGTTGCGCCTCGTCGAGGGTGGCCATGGGGCCGGCAGGATTAAACAGGTTGGTCTGCGGGTCGCCGAAGATCGCGAACAATCGCTGCACGTCTGCAGGCTGTGGTTGACGGTAGATCAGGCGGGAGAAAGTCGTTGGCATAGAGATCGCTCCGTTGTGAACCGAAGAAGTTCAATGCACCTGCAAAAAAAAGCAAATAACGCTGAATTATTTCGTGTCCGCTTGTATCTGAACTGACAGAGCGGCGCCATCGCTGCGATGGCACCTCCCCTGTTCTGCTTTAGAGTGCCCCGCATGAAATTACGTAAGAAAAGCGTCAAACCGATCGGATTGAAAGACATCACCATTGTCGACGACACCAAGGTGCGCAAGGCAATCACCGCCGCCGCACTGGGTAACGCCATGGAATGGTTCGACTTTGGCGTCTACGGATTTGTCGCCTATGTGCTCGGCAAGGTGTTCTTCCCCGACGCCTCGCCCAGCGTACAAATGATCGCTGCACTCGGCACCTTCTCCGTGCCGTTCCTGATCCGCCCCCTGGGTGGCCTGTTCTTTGGTGCGCTGGGCGATAAGTACGGGCGGCAAAAAGTACTCGCCGCGACCATCGTGATCATGTCCCTGAGCACCTTTGCCATTGGCCTCATCCCCGGTTATGCCTCGATTGGCATCTGGGCGCCGATTCTGCTGTTGCTGTGCAAAATGGCCCAGGGTTTCTCGGTGGGCGGTGAATACACCGGCGCGTCGATCTTCGTCGCCGAGTACGCCCCGGACCGCAAGCGCGGCTTCCTGGGGAGTTGGCTGGACTTTGGTTCCATCGCCGGTTTCGTCCTGGGCGCAGGCGTGGTCGTACTGATTTCCAGCGTCTTGGGCGAAGCGGACTTCGAAGCATGGGGTTGGCGCCTGCCGTTCTTCCTCGCCTTGCCCCTGGGCATCATCGGCCTGTATCTGCGCCATGCGCTGGAAGAAACCCCAGCATTCCAACAGCACATGGACACACTCGAGCAAGGCGACCGCGAAGGCCTGACCCACGGCCCCAAAGTCTCGTTCAAGGAAGTCGCAACCAAGCACTGGGGCAGCCTGCTGACCTGCATCGGTATCGTCGCGGCGACCAACGTGACGTACTACATGCTGCTCACCTACATGCCGAGCTACCTGTCGCATAACCTGCACTACAAAGAAAACAGCGGCGTGCTGATCATCATCGCGATCATGGTCGGCATGCTGTTCGTGCAGCCGTTCATTGGCTTTATCAGCGACAAGGTCGGCCGCAAGCCCTTCATCATCGCTGGCAGCATCGGTTTGCTGTTCCTGTCCATCCCGGCGTTTATGCTGATCACCAGCGGCAAGATCGGGCTGATCTTCGCCGGCTTGCTGATCCTGGCCGTGATCCTCAACTTCTTCATCGGCGTGATGGCCTCGACCCTGCCCGCGATGTTCCCCACCCACCTGCGCTACAGCGCCTTGGCCGGCGCGTTCAACGTTTCGGTACTGATCGCCGGCCTCACGCCAACCGCCGTGGCCTGGCTGGTAGAAAGCACCAACGACCTGTTCATGCCCGCCTACTACCTGATGGTGTTTGCCGTGGTCGGCCTGATCACCGGCCTGACCATGAAGGAAACCGCCAACAAGCCACTGCGCGGCGCAGCGCCGGCCGCTTCGGACATGGAAGAAGCCAAGGAGTTGCTGCAGGAACATCACGACAATATCGAGCAAAAAATCGAAGACATCGATGCAGAAATTGCTGCTTTGGAAGCCAAGCGCCAGAACCTGGTGCAGCAGCATCCGCGTATCAATTAAAGCCTGAACGTGCGGGGTGGCTCCGGCCACCCCGCCCTCAAAAAATAGATAGATGCCAATCCCTCCATCGGAGTGTCACCCAGGGTTGGATTCGCGCGATGCTGTCTGAGCCCCCACCCTGCCGGAAACTCTGAGCCTGTTTGCACGGTCGAGAACCCTGCCCGACGATGCCGAAGCCGGGGGCGGCTTGATGGTGGCGATCATCCAACTGGCGATCGCCTCGGGCGCTATCGTGGGCGGACTGGTGTTTGACCTGAGCGGGTATCAGGCGACATTCGAGTTGAGCGCGGCACTGCTGGGCGCCGCGGCCTTACTGGCTTGGCTGGCAGCACGCGCCAGCGGTAATCACCTATGGCGGTCTAAATATTTCGCCGGGCTCGCCGATAACAAGGGATAACTCCTGACTTGCAGCGACGCCCTGCGGGAAACAATGCCGAATACTCTCGCCCCTATTGTCCGCTCGCTTTCCGATCGCACCAGCCTTTCGCTGGCACGTACCTCATTGTTCAAGTTCATGGCGTTGCTGGCCGTCGTCTTTGCGGCGGCGGCTTATTCGCTGGTTTACCTCGCCTATGAGATGGACCGCACCGAACAGGCGGAAAGTGCCTTCTATACCCGTAAAGCCCTGCAATCCCTAGAAAAATCCCTGCGGGTGACGGTCAAGGACTACGCGTTCTGGAGCGATGCCTACAAGCACCTGCACGTTAAAGTGGACACTGATTGGGCGTATGTCCGGGGCAATATCGGCGCCACGCTGTTCGATGATTTCGGTTTTCAAGGCCTGTTTGTGGTCAACGATGCCAACCGCACGGTCTATGCGGTCGTCGATGGCAAGCTGCAAGATGTCGAACTCACGCAATCGCTCGACCAGCCCTTTGCCGGGATTGTGGAGCAGGCACGTGCAGGCGCTGACAACGAAACACCCGTCACAGCCTTCATCAACGTCAAGGGCAGCCCCGCGCTGGTGGCCGCAGCCGCCATCACCCCCGGCACAGACCCCACGGTGAAGCCGGATGGCCGGCCCGCTTCGGTCCTGATCTTCGTCGACATCCTCAACAGTGCCAAGCTGGCCGTGATCGGCAATGAATTCGGCGTGGCCAAGCTGCACATCGCCACCCCTGATGAAATCGGCCAGACGTTGCTGCTCCCCCTCGGCGACAACGGTGCTGCCGGCAGCCTGCATTGGGAGCCGGCCCGACCCGGTTTGCGCTTGATGGGCGTAGGCCTGCCCCTGCTTGGCCTGGCAGCGTTATTGGTATGCGTGATGAGCTGGGTCATTTCACGCCGCACCACGGCGGCCGCGCTCGCCCTGGACGCTAGCCATTCGTCGCTGCAGAACAGCCAGAATGCCCTGGCGACCAGCGAAGCACGCTTTCGCGATGTGGTAGAGGCGAGTTCCGATTGGGTGTGGGAAATCGACGCCAGTTGGCGCTTTACCTACCTGTCGGAGCGCTTCGAAGGCGTCACCGGGTTGGCGCGGCATGCGTGGATCGGTGCGACGATGAACGACTTGCTCGAGACCGAGACCGGTCTGCTCTCGCAATGGCTCAGCACCCCCGGACGCCGCCCGGATATCAGTGTGCAGTGCCGCTACGTCGATGCACTGGGGCTGGAACGCAGTACACGGCTGTCAGCGCGGCAGATGCCGTGTGGCGGCTTTCGCGGGACGGCCACCGACGTGACGGAAGAAGTCGAGTCCCGTCGACGCATCGAGTTCTTGTCCCAGCATGACGCCCTCACCGGGCTGCCCAATCGCACGCGGCTGCAAGCGTTCCTGGAGGGCAAGTTCAAGGCGCTGTCGAGTACGGCGCTGTCGGCAGCTGAGTTGTCCACCTCAACGCAGCCGTTGGTAATGCTCAGCCTGGACCTTGATCGGTTCAAACCGGTCAACGACCTGCTCGGGCACGCTGCCGGCGACCGGGTGCTCAACGAAGTGTCCGCCCGTCTGGCCGCCTGCGTGCGCCATGGTGATCTGGTCGCCCGTGTCGGCGGTGATGAATTTGTACTGATCCTGACCGATGCAGGGGCTCAAGACGAAGTCGAAACGCTGTGCAAGCGCTTGATCGAATCGATCGAGCGCACGATCAGAATCGACGAGCAAGAGGTGTTCGTCAGCGCCAGTATTGGCATCGCCCTCGCCCCCAACGATGCCCGCGAAGCCACGGAGCTGCTGCGTTACGCCGATATTGCACTGTACGAGGCAAAGGCTGCGGGCCGTAATACCTGGCGGTTCTACTCCGGCGATATGAACGCGCGGATCATTGAACGCCGACGCCTGGAAAGCGACCTGCGCTTTGCAATCAAACATGCCGAGCTGCGCCTGCACTTCCAACCGCGCTATCGCATCGCCGACGGCCAGATGGTCGGCGCGGAAGCCCTGGTGCGCTGGCAACACCCGTTGCGCGGCCTGATCACGCCGGACACCTTTATTCCGATCGCCGAAGAGTCCGGGCTGATCCTGGCCCTGAGCGACTGGGTACTTGAAACCGCTTGTAAATGCGCCGCCCAGTGGCCCGAGCATCTTTTTGTGTCGGTGAACCTGTCACCCATGGAATTCAGGCGTGGCAACCTGGTAAAGCGCGTACGGCAGGCCCTGAAGACCTCAGGTATCGAACCCGCGCGCGTGGAACTGGAAATCACCGAAAGCGTCATGCTCGAAGATGCCACCGGGGCGCTGGAGGTCATGCGCACGCTCAAGCAATTGGGCATACGCATCGCCATGGATGACTTCGGCACCGGCTACTCATCCCTGAGCTACCTGCGCACGTTCCCGTTCGACGGTTTGAAGATAGACCGCAGCTTCCTGACCCGGCTGGAAGAAAGTGATGATGACAAGGCGATTATCCAGGCCATCGTCGGCCTGGGCCGGGCCCTGGCGCTGACCGTAACGGCCGAAGGCGTGGAAACGGCTGAACACCTGGCATTGCTCAAGGCCGTGGCCTGTGAAGAGGGCCAAGGCTATTTCCTCAGTCACCCGCTGGATATCGAAACCTTCACTCGCCTGTTAGGCGTGCAAGCCGGCATCGTGCGGGGATAACGCCGGGCGCTACCTGAAAAAATGGCTGGGCGTCTTGCCGAACTGCTTCTTGAACATGCTGGTGAACGCGCTCGGGCTTTCATACCCCAGCTCCAAGGCGATATCGATCACCTTTTCGCCCACCGCAATGCGCTCCAGCGCCAGCAGCAGCCTTGCTTGTTGGCGCCACTGGCCGAACGTCATGCCGGTTTCCTTGCGGAACAATCGCTGGATGGTTTTCTGGTCAAGGTTCAAGCGCTCGCTCCAGTCCGCGACCGTCGAGGCGTCGCCCGGTTCATCCTGCAACGCCAGGCAGATCCGGTGTACGCGCGGGTCGGCAGGCAGCGGCAGCAACAGCGGCAACGCCGGTAACAACGCCAGCTCGTCCAGAATCAGGTGCATGATGCGCGCATCCCGGGAGTCCTCGGCATACGGTGGTTTCAAGCTCACCGACGCCTTGATCAGCTCACTCAGCAGGGGCGAAATACTCACGGCCTTGGTATCGGTGGGCAAGTTGGGAAAGCTGTCGGGACGGACAAAGACGCTGCGCATCTTCAACGGGCCTACACAACGCAAGGAGTGGACGTGCCCACTGGGCATCCAGAAGCCGCGATTGGGCGGCACCGTCCACTGGTTCTGCGCCGAGTGCACCACCATCACGCCTTCGGTGGCGTATAGCAGTTGATGCTTCTCATGGCTGTGGTCGGGGATCACCCAGTTCTCCGGATAATCGGTGGCCGAACTGATGACAGCCCAATCGCCCTCGTCGATCTCCTGTAGAAAAACATCCAGTGACTTGATCATTTCGCCCTTTTTGCGATAGTTGCCTCCCGAATTTCGCGAGACAGGCATTTGCGGCGAATCTAGCATAGCTCCCGAATCATTTTGTATTGGATGGCGACCTTAAGAAGTTGCCACCTGTGTTCGCCGCCTTGAATGGAATGCCTGCATGTCGACCCTCACTGCGTCACCCGCCGCTGCAACCACTGCGCCCCAGGCCAGCCCGTTGGTCATGCGCGTCCTTGGCGCCTGCGCCCTGGCGCATTTAATCAATGACCTGATCCAGGCCGTGCTGCCGTCGATCTACCCGATGCTCAAGGCCAACTACGGCCTGTCGTTTACCCAGGTGGGCCTGATCACCCTGACCTTCCAGCTGACCGCCTCGTTGCTGCAGCCGTGGATCGGCTACCACACCGACCGGCACCCTAAACCGTGGCTCCTGCCAGCGGGCATGGTGTGCACCCTGATGGGCATCCTGATGCTGGCGTTTGTCGGCAGCTTCCCGGCCATCCTGATCGCCGCCGGCTTGGTCGGTGTCGGCTCGTCGACCTTCCACCCGGAAACCTCGCGCGTCGCACGCCTGGCCTCTGGCGGGCGCTACGGCCTGGCGCAGTCGACGTTCCAGGTCGGCGGCAACACCGGCAGCGCCCTGGGTCCATTGCTCGCGGCGGCAATCATCATTCCCTACGGCCAGGGCCATATCGCCTGGTTTGGGCTGTTCGCGGTGTTCGCGATCCTGGTGCTCTACGGTTTGAGCCGCTGGTACCGTAACCACCTCAACCTGTTCAAGCTCAAGCAAGGCGGCCAAGCCACCCATGGCTTGTCCAAAGGCCGTGTGACCTTTGCCTTGGTGGTGCTGGCTGCGCTGGTGTTTTCCAAGTACTTCTACATGACCAGCCTGACCAGCTACTTCACCTTTTACCTGATTGAAAAATTCCAGCTGTCCGTCGCCAGCTCGCAGATGTACTTGTTCCTGTTCCTCGGTGCGGTTGCCGTCGGCACCTTCGCGGGCGGCCCGATTGGCGACAAGATCGGCCGCAAGAAGGTCATCTGGTTCTCCATCCTCGGCGCCGCGCCATTCACCCTGGCGCTGCCCTACGTTGACCTGTACTGGACGGCGGTACTGAGCGTGGTGATCGGTTTTGTGCTCGCCTCGGCGTTCTCGGCCATCGTGGTGTTTGCCCAGGAACTGGTGCCGGGCAATGTGGGCATGATCGCCGGGATATTCTTCGGCCTGATGTTCGGCTTCAGCGGGATTGGTGCAGCGTTGCTGGGGTTGCTGGCCGATAGCCACGGTATCGAATACGTCTACAAAATCTGCTCGTTCCTCCCGTTGGTCGGCATCCTGACGATAGTGTTGCCGTCAACCAAAGGCGTTTGACGTCTACGGCATGCGCAGGCACGAACGCCTGCGCATGCTGAGCAGACCAATCCATGTTTAAATCCTTGTTTGGCGGCTTCCTGTGCGTTCACGCTTGCCGCCCCACCAAGGAACACCCGTATGCGCCTGGCAGATTTCATTATTGAGAACCTCGAGCCGATCCTTCAGGCCTGGGAGGACTTTGCCCGGACCATTCAGACCCCCGGGGCCGATCTCAACCGTATAGACCTGCGTGATCATGCCGAACAGATGCTGCGGGCCATTGCGCAGGATCTGCGCAGCGCACAGACCGCGCAGGAGCAAATCGACAAGGCCCAGGGCCTCGCACCGCAGGATGAACACGAAAGCCCGGCCGAACCCCATGCCATGACGCGCTTGATGGCGGGTTTTTCGTTTGATCAGATGGTGTCTGAATACCGCGCGCTGCGCACCAGCGTGCTCAGCCAGTGGCTCCGGCAGGCCAAACACGGTACGCCACGGGATATCGATGACATGAACCGCTTTCATGAAGCCATCGATCAAGCCCTCACGGAGTCCATTGCCAGTTACTCGCGGGCGGTGGAAGCCTCACGCAATGTGTTCCTGGGTATCCTCGGCCATGACTTGCGCACGCCCTTGGGCGCCATTCTGCTAGGCGCCGACATGCTCCGGCGTGCGGAAGAGGTCGGGGAGCGCGGCAACAAAGTCGCCGGGCAGATTTACACCAGTGTTCAACGGGCGAGCCAAATTGTCAGCGACCTGCTGGATTTGACCCGTTGCCAGATGGGCCCCGGCATCCCCGTGAAACGCATGGACATTGACCTGGCCCCCTTTTGCGAACGCATCGTCGAAGAAATGCGCTCGTTTCACCCACACGCGCAACTCGAATATGAAACAACAGCGCCCGCACTTGGTGCGTTCGACGGCGCGCGCATGCAGCAGGTGTTCTCCAATATCATCAGTAACGCCGTGCAGCACGGCGATGCTTGCCTGCCGATCACGATACGACTCGCGGTTTCAGATGGCCGCCTGCTGTTCACCGTTCACAATCAAGGCGAGCCGATTCCGGAGGATGTGCTGCCGTTCATTTTCAATCCCATGGGACGTTTTTCGCAGCGCTCGGTGATTGAACATGGCCCTGCGGTAGGCCTTGGACTGGGGCTTTTCATCGCGTCTGAGATCGTGGCGGCCCATGAGGGTTCGATCGAGGTCACGTCAACATCGCAGTGGGGTACGGAGTTTCGGGTAACGGTGCCGTTGCTTGCGCCTTGATGTAACCGTAGATCAAATGTGGGAGCTGTCGAGCTTTAGCGAGGCTGCGAAGGGATCACCTCGGTGTACCTGATGAACCGCGGCGCCTGCATCGCAGCCTCGCTAAAGCTCGACAGCTCCCACATTCAACCCGCTTCGTGTGGAGGTAAAGGTTTGCCTTAAGAGAGCTCATTCATCTCGGTACCCATTCATCACGAGATAGAGCAACGGCCCCACCGACACAAGCACCGCCGTCAGCACCCAGTACGGCACCACCGAAGCTACCGACCGCCCTCGCCGGCGCGCATCCCGGTACATCCATGCGCACGCCAGCACCGCCATCAAGTACAGGTCTATCACCACCTGCGCCGTGTCCGGCCGCGACATCAGTTGCAGCCCAAATGCCAGCAGCGACTGCTCCGCCGTCAGCATCGTCGCCAGGGTGTACAGCGAAAATCCCAGCAAGCCCGCCAGGGCAATATAGGGTCGTCTCATGGTCGCTTCCTTGGAATGATGAAGGCTTAAGTTAGTGATAAGGTTCAGCCCTTCGCAATGACCTCGGAGGTCATGACCACGCCATGGACACCCCTTCTACTGCGGGCGAACAACTGCGCCAATTGCGCCGACAGGCCAAGCTGAGCCAACTCGACCTGGCGCTCATCACCGGTATTTCCCAGCGCCACCTCAGTTGCCTCGAAACAGGCCGAGCCAAGCCGAGCCCAGCCACCTTGCATAACCTGCTGACGGCGCTGGAGGCACCGTTGGACCAGTGCAACCGAGTCTTCCTCGCGGCCGGATTCGCTCCGCGCTACACCGCCACACCGCTCGCCTCGCCCGCCATGGCCGCGATTCGCGAAGCGGTCAGCCATGTATTGCACGCCAACAACCCAGCGCCTGCGATCCTGTTGGACAGCCAGTGGCAAGTGCTCGCGGCGAATGCCAGTACCGGCGTGCTGTTTGCATTGGTGGGTATCCCGTCCGAGGCGGCTGAAGGTTTGAACCTGCTGACCACGCTCCTCCAAGCCGGCGGCCTCGGCGATCATCTGCTCAATGCCGATGAGATCCGCACCCTGGCCTGGCAGCGTGCCACTCGCGAGGCGCTGGGCAACCCGGACCTGGCCGCGCTGCTGGCGAGCCTGCCAACCCCGACGAACGCTGAACTGCCCGCGCACCTGCCACCGCTGGTGCTGACCCGCCTGCGCTCAACCCAGGGCGAGCTGAGCTTTTTGTCCACCTTCACTACCTTCGGCATGCCCCAGGACATCACCCTCACCTCCCTGCGTATCGAACACCTGATTCCCGCTGACGACGCCACGTGGCAGGTGATGCGCGGCGCCTATGCGGATTATGCGGCGCTGGTCTTGTGAAATATCTGTACGTAGACTGCCGCCATACCCCCACTTGAAGGCGGCGAAAAACACGTGATGCAAGTTACCGAAGTCTCCATTGCCCAATTGCGCGCGGCGCTTGAGTCCGGCCAGACCACGGCCGTTGAACTGGTCCAGGCGTACCTGGCGCGAATCGATGCCTATGACGGTCCGCAGACCGCCACCGCCTTGAACGCCGTGGTGGTGCGCAACCCCCAAGCGCTGAAAGAAGCCGAAGCGTGCGATGCACGCCGGGCCAAAGGCGAAACCTTGGGGCCCTTGGACGGCATTCCTTACACGGCCAAAGACAGCTACCTGGTCAAGGGCCTGACTGCGGCATCCGGCAGCCCGGCATTTGCCAAGCTGGTCGCGCAGCGTGATGCGTTCACCATCGAGCGCCTGCGCGCCGGCGGTGCCATCTGCCTGGGCAAGACCAATATGCCGCCGATGGCCAATGGCGGGATGCAACGTGGCGTGTATGGCCGCGCAGAAAGCCCGTATAACGCCGATTACCTGACCGCGCCGTTCGCCTCCGGCTCGTCCAACGGCGCTGGCACCGCGACGGCGGCGAGTTTTGCGGCCTTTGGCCTGGCAGAAGAAACCTGGTCGAGCGGGCGCGGCCCGGCGTCCAACAATGGCCTGTGCGCCTACACCCCATCCCGCGGGGTGATTTCGGTGCGCGGCAACTGGCCGCTCACGCCGACCATGGACGTGGTGGTGCCCTACGCCCGCACCATGGCCGACCTGCTGGAAGTGCTCGACGTGGTGGTCGCCGAAGACCCGGACACCCGTGGCGACCTGTGGCGCCTGCAGCCGTGGGTGCCGATCCCGAGCGTCACCTCGGTGCGCCCTGCTTCCTACGCTGAATTGGCGGCGCCTGCCGAGTCCCTGGCGGGCAAACGCTTTGGCGTGCCGCGCATGTACATCAACGCCGACCCCGACGCAGGCACCAGCGAAAAACCCGGAATCGGTGGCCCGACCGGGCAGAAAATCAACACCCGCGCCAGCGTGATCGACCTGTGGCAAGACGCACGCCAGGTGCTGACAGCGGCCGGCGCGGAAGTGATTGATGTGGATTTCCCGCTGGTGTCCAACTGCGAAGGCGACCGCCCTGGCGCACCTACCGTGTTCACCCGGGGGCTGGTGTCCAAGGAATTCCTCCACGATGAACTGTGGGAACTGTCAGCCTGGGCGTTTGACGACTTCCTGCGCGCCAACAACGACCCGGCGCTCAACCGCCTGGCGGATGTGGACGGGCCAAAGATCTTCCCCCACGACCCGGGCACCCTGCCCAACCGTGAGGACGACTTGGCCGCCGGCATGGACGAATACGTGCGCATGGCCGAGCGCGGCATCACCCCGTGGGACCAGATCAGCACCGTCCCCGATGGCCTGCGCGGATTGGAGCAAACCCGGAGAATCGACCTGGAAGCCTGGATGGACAAGCTCGGCCTCGACGCGGTGCTGTTCCCCACCGTGGCCGACGTGGGCCCGGCGGATGCCGACGTGAACGAAGCCTCGGCCGATATCGCCTGGAGCAACGGCGTCTGGGTGGCCAACGGCAACCTCGCCATCCGCCACTTGGGCGTGCCGACCGTTACCGTGCCGATGGGCGTAATGGCGGATATCGGCATGCCGATAGGGCTGACATTCGCCGGGCGCGCCTATGATGATTCGGCGCTGCTGCGGTTTGCTTACGCGTATGAAGCGACGGGCAGCAAACGCCAGATTCCGCCGAGCACACCGCCGTTGACGCGAGTGTAAATGACGACGATCCGACCGTAAGGCCTGACGCGCAATGCCCCTTGGACCAGAGGATAAGCGGCGACAAGTCTGGCGCCGCGGTCAGGCTTGCTCCAACCTTGCCCGGCAGCACGATCACATCGCCGACGCGGGGGATCTGACCACTGATGTACAGGTGGTTGCCGTCGCGAACCAACGGCGTGTAGTTGCCGCCGATTTTGAATTCGTCCAGCTGATAGCCAAGGCGTTGCGGGGCGGCCTGGTATTTTTCATCAGGTGTCAGGGGCGTGAACCCTCGGTTCGGCGTTGCCACTCATCCACCACGTCGCCCAGGGTCTTGGGCTGGCCGTTGCGAATCCAGGCCATGAAGGGACGGTCGAACTTGAACCCCGGACCGCAGTGCTCGAGCATGAAGCGGCGTACGTTTTGAGTGTTTTTATAGCGTGAGGTCACGGGGGTGCTGCGAGTGATGGGATCGCTGTGCCAATTGAAGTCCATTTGCTTGACGCTCTGATGCCTCAGGAGCCTACAGCATAGCGTCAAAAGGCCACGCTGAACGCCGGTCAACCGGCGTTCAGCGTGGTTTTTTTGAGTTACCCGCCGAAACCCGCGTCTCGCGTATTCACGAACAGCGCATAGATCGAATGGCTGCCGGCCATGAACAGGCGGTTGCCTTCGCGGCCGCCAAAACACAGGTTGGGGCAGCGTTCGGGTAACGAGATATGCCCGATGGCCTTGCCTTGTGGATTGAACACGCGCACGCCATCGAGTTTTTCCAGGTCAGCCTTGGGGTCACCATTGCCGCCCCAACCGCACCACAGGTTGCCGCTCTCGTCGCACTTGATGCCGTCCAGCGCTGCGTAATCAAAACCTTCGATGTGCTTGCGACGGGCGCCGAGCGTGCCGTCGTCCCTGACGTCGATGGCCCAGATCAACCGGTTGGGTTTGGCCCGACCTTCCACCACGTACAAGACTTTTTCATCAGGTGAAAAACACAGGCCATTGGGCCCGTTCAGGTCGTCAATCACCCGCGTGACCGTGCCGCTTTCCCCGTCGATGCGATAGACGCCATGGGGTTGGGTGGGCGTGATCTTGTGCCCTTCGTAGTTGTTGCCGGTCTGGAACGGCGGGTCACTGAACCACACCGACCCATCCCGCTTGCACACGATGTCATTGGGCGAATTGAAAGGCTTGCCGTCAAAGCTGTCCGCCAGCACGGTGATGCTGCCGTTGTGTTCGGTACGGGTGATTCGCCGGCCCTCGCGGGTGGTCGTCGAACCTTCGCACACCAACAGGCGGCCCTGGCGATCGCGGCACATGCCGTTGGAGAAATTGGCGTTTTCGCGGTACACCGACAGGGTGTCGGTCACTTCGTCCCAGCGCACGATACGGTTGTTGGGAATATCGCTGACCAGCAGGTAGCGGCCATCGCCGACCCACACCGGCCCCTCGGCCCAGCGCAAACCGGTAGCCAGCCGTTCGACACTGGCGTTGAACAGGCGCAACGCCAGGAAACTGTCATCGAGCACTTTGATCAGTGGGTCTGGATAACGCTGGCTCAACGGCTCGGCGGCTTCTGCCAGGTGAGGCAGGTTGCCCAGCACCGCGACCGATGCGGAAACCGCCAAGGAACGCTTGAGGAAGACGCGGCGACTGTGGTCGGTCCGAGCAGGCAAAGGGGGAAGATCCATCGTGTGTCTCCGTTATTTTATTGTTAGACGGGACACCATTCTTAACCAGTGATGGGACATCGTACAAGAACAATGAAATTTCAAAACACAGGTAAACCTGAAGATATGTAAATAATCGAAAATGTACTTTCCAAAATAAGCGTGGATATAGCAATGTTGTACGACGACACAAGCGCTAACGTGTTGTCCGCCACCCCAACAACAATAAGGAAACACCCATGCAAAAAGTCAACGTACTGATCGGTTTTCTGTGCCTGTTTACCGGCTTCGTCGCCGCAGCGCCCGCTCCTGCTGAAAAGGAGGTGGCCCAAGCGGTCGACCAACTGACCCAAGCCATGCTGCACCTGGACCTCAAGCAACTTGACGCGCTGACGTCCGACAAACTCACCTACGGCCACTCCAGCGGCAAGGTGCAGAACAAAGCGCAATTCATCGCCGACCTGGAAACCCACACCAGCGCCTTCAAGACCCTGGAAATGCAGAACCAGACCGTCACCCTGCAAGGCGACACCGCCCTGGTGCGCAACCACTTCCACGCGCAGGCCGTGAACAGTGGCGTTGATGTGCCGACCGATATCGACAACTTCCAGGTCTGGCAGAAGCAGAAAGGCAAGTGGCTGCTGATAGGGCGCCAGGCTTACAAGTACTGATGACCAGCGGTGAGCCGCGTGCGCCGGCTCACCACTCCACCACCTTGCGTACTGTCAGCAATGCCTCGCGCAGCGCCGACATGTCCACCGAACCCAGCGCCAGGCGCAGCGCGTGGGGCACATAAGCCGTGACGGCAAACGGCTCGGCGGTGGATACCGAGATATTGTCGCACTGCAAGGCCATGGCGATCTGGTCGGCGCGCGCGTCCTCCGGCAGGGGTAACCACAAGAAATACGATGAGGGGTGGCTGGTGTAGGCCAGCCCTTTTAACACCTGCGCCGCCAGGGCTTGCCGCGCCTGGGCGTCCTGGCGCTTTTGCGCTTCCAGTTGCGCCACCGTGCCATCTTCGATCCACGCCACGGCAATGGCGCTCATAACACCGGGCACGTTCCAGGTGGTGGCCATGATGGTGCGCTCGAGTGCCTTAACCCAGTCACTTGGCACCGCGACAAACCCCACGCGCAAACCGGTCGCGACACTTTTTGAGAGCCCGCCCACATACACCGTGCGTTCCGGCGCCAGGGTGGCCACGGGTGGCGGTGCGGTTTCGACCAGGAACGCGTAGGCCGCGTCCTCAATGATCATCAGATTGTGCTGCCGGGCAATGGAGACCAATTGCTCGCGCTGGTCCCTGTCCATCACCCAGCCAAGGGGATTGTGCAGGGTTGGCATGCTGTACACGGCGCGCACCGGGCGTTTGCGACACAGGTTTTGCAAGGCGTTCAGGTCCGTGCCGGTGGGCGTAACCGGGATCGCGACAACTTCCAAATGCAGGGTCTCGGCCAGCACCTTGAACCCGGAATAGGTCAACGCATCGACCGCGATCACATCGCCCGGCTTGAGCAACGCCATCATCGTCACCGCCAAGCCATGCTGGGCGCCGCTGACCAGCAACACCTGGCCGGCCTCTACCGTCAGGCCTCGGCTCAGTAAATGCCGTGCGACGGCAGCCCGCTCATGCAAACGCCCCGCGTGAGGCTGGTAACGCAACAGGGCCTCGAGGTCGCCGGACAGCGCCAACTGGCGCAACGCCGTGCGCAGCAGGTCCGCCTGGCCTGGCAGTGAGGGATAGTTGAAATTGAGGTCGAGCATGCCCGCCGCAACCGTCATCTGCCCACTGCCCTGCCCTGGCGGCAGCGAGATCTCGCGCACAAAGGTGCCGCGTCCGGTTTCACCGCTGACCAGCCCCATGGCCTCCAGTTCGGTATAAACCCGGCTTGCGGTCACCAGCGCCAGGCCATGATCGGCAGCCAGTTGCCGGTGTGTCGGCAGACGCGTACCCGGCGGCATTTTCCCCGAACGGATGCCCTCGGCAAACGTGTCGACCAACGTTTTATAGCGGGCGCGCGGCATAGGGATGTATCCATGACAATTTTTTGATTGTCTTAATGCTCACCCCTAGGATGGCTTGAACGCAACCCCCTCATTATTCGGGCGCCTCCTCATGGAACTTACATCCCCCTTCAGCACCCTGGATACCCGTACCCAAGGCTGGGTCAATGGCTTTATTGGCGTGGTGATTTTCAGCGGCTCCTTACCCGCCACACGGCTGGCCGTGATGGAGTTCGACCCGGTGTTCCTCACCATGATCCGTGCCGCCATCGCCGCCAGCCTGGGGTTGTGCCTGCTGTGGTGGTTCAAGGCAAAACGCCCCGCGCGCGCCCAATGGGCGCCCCTCGCTCTTGTTGCTCTTGGCGTGGTGATCGGCTTTCCCTTGTTGACCGCACTGGCGCTGCAGTACGTGACCTCGGCCCACTCCATCGTGTTTATCGGCCTGCTCCCCCTCGCGACCGCGGTGTTTGGCGTACTGCGCGGTGGCGAGCGCCCGCGTCCGGTGTTCTGGTTGTTCTCGATCCTGGGCAGCGTGCTGGTGATGGGTTATGCCGTTGCCCAGGGTTTGAACGCCGCACCCGCCGGCGATTTGCTGATGCTGCTGGCGGTGCTGGTCTGCGGCCTGGGTTATGCCGAGGGCGCCACGTTGTCGCGCAGCCTGGGCGGCTGGCAGGTGATCTGCTGGGCGTTGGTGGTGGCGATGCCGGTGGTGCTGCCCTTGAGCCTGCTCCTGGCACCGCCAAGCGTGCGCGGCATCAGCCTGCCCGCCTGGCTGAGCCTGGGCTATGTGGCGTTGTTCAGCATGTTGATTGGCTTTGTGTTCTGGTACCGCGGCCTGGCCCAGGGTGGCATTGCCGCCGTCGGCCAGTTGCAGTTGCTGCAACCGTTTTTCGGCCTGGCATTGGCGGCGGGCTTGCTGCATGAGCAGGTCAGCCTGGGCATGGTGCTGGTGACGGTCGCGGTGATCGGCTGCGTGGCCGGCGCAAAGAAGTTCGCCCGTTAACGCTGCGGCGCAACCATCTTGAACTTGATGTTGATGTCATTCGACACCACGCTGTTGCCGGCCCACTCGCCCTCGCCAATCTTGAAATCGCCGCGTTTGAGGATGAATTCGCCGTCGAACACGCCGATGCCGCTTTGCTCCTTGAGCACCACGTCGACATCCACCGGGCGTGTGGTGCCCTTGATGGTCAGGTTGCCGCTGATCTTGTAGCGGTTATCCCCCAGGACCGCGACGCCGGTGGATTCGTAGACGCCCACTGGATAAGTCGCGGTGTCAAACCACGACGCACGTTGCAGCTCGTCATTCGCGTCCGGGCTGCCGGCGTCGATGCTGGCCAGCTGGATCTTGAGCAATGCATGCCCGGCTTCCGGCTTTTGCGTATCGAACGTCAAGGTGCCTTCGAACGCGCTGAAGGTGCCGTACACCCGCTGCCCCAACTGTTTATAGGTAAAACTGATCTGGCTGGCGGTGCGGTTGACGTCGTTGTACTCCACCGCCTGGGCGCTGGAATAGAACACAAGGATCAGGACGAGTATGGCGACCGGGGACATTCGACATTTCATGCAACGCTCCGCAGAGGAAAAGACACAGGCACCGAGCCAACACGCTTTAACAGGGATTTATTCCCATCAGGCGTTTGTCCTGCTAAACAGAGTAGTCGCCCCAGAGTAATAAGGACGCTCCATGCATTCCCCTTCGCTTCAGGACCTCACCGCGCCGGACGGCATCTGCTATGGCTGCGGTGGCAGCAACCCCCACGGCCTGCATATCAAGAGCCGTTGGGACGCGGACGGCATCCACCTGATCGCCGAGCATAGGCCCGACGCAAAATACAGCGGCTGGCCCGACCTGGTCTATGGCGGCCTGATCGCCATGTTGGTGGACTGCCATTCCAACTGGACCGCCATGGCCTACCACTACCGCGCCGAGGGGCGCGAACCCGGCAACCTGCCCCGCATTGACTGCGTGACCGGCAACCTGGGCATCAAATTCATCAAGCCAACGCCCATGGGCGTCACCCTCACCCTGCGCGCACGGGTCGAGGGCGACGTGGGGCGCAAGACCCGCGTGATCTGCGAGGTGTACGCCGGCGACGTGCTCACCGCCATGGGCGACTCGGTTTTCGTGCGCGTCGATACCGGCCAATTGGCAGCGGCCGCCCATGGGCGTGAGGGCTGATCCTGATCTACATTGACTGCCACCGCTAATCGAGGACGCACCGATGACTCGTCTCACCGCGAAAGACTTCGCCCCCGAACTGCTGGAACTCTACGACGGCTACGCCCACGGCAAGATCAACCGCCGCGAATTTCTCGACCGCGCCGCGCTATTCACCTTGGGTGGCCTTACCGCCTCGGCCCTGCTCGCTGCCCTCAGCCCCAACTACGCACTGGCCGCACAGGTGAAATTCACCGACCCGGACATCGTTGCCGACTACATCACCTACCCCTCGCCCAAAGGCAACGGCACCGTGCGCGGCTACCTGGTGCGCCCGGCCAAGGCCACGAGCAAGTTGCCCGCCGTGGTGGTCGTGCATGAAAACCGCGGCCTCAACCCCTATATCGAAGACGTCGCCCGGCGCCTGGGCAAAGCTGGCTTCATCGCCCTGGCGCCGGATGGCCTGACTTCGGTGGGCGGCTACCCCGGTAACGACGAAAAAGGCGTGGCGCTGCAACAGACGGTTGACCCGACCAAGCTGATGAACGATTTTTTCGCCGCCATCGAATGGCTGATGCACCACGACAGCAGCACCGGCAAAGTCGGCATCACTGGGTTCTGTTATGGCGGCGGCGTGGCCAATGCGGCGGCGGTGGCTTATCCGGAACTGGGCGCGGCCGTGTCGTTTTATGGGCGCCAACCAGAGGCCAAGGACGTGCCACGGATCAAGGCGCCGATCATGCTGCATTTCGGTGAGTTGGACACGCGGATCAATGAGGGCTGGCCGGCGTATGAGACGGCGCTGAAGGCTGCAGGCACGAACTATGAGGCGTATACCTACAAAGGCGCCAATCATGGTTTTCATAACGACTCGACGCCGCGATATGACGAGGCGGCGGCGAATCTGGCGTGGGAGCGGACGCTGGGATGGTTTCGCAAGTACCTTGCTTGATGCCAACACCGTGTAGGCGCTAGCGTATCAGCGCCGACACGGTGTTGGGTCAATGTTCGAGGGCATATCTGCGGCAATGGTTGAGGTACCCCTGCTCATGGCTACCCACCAGTTGCACCACACTGGTCCACAGCCAGGACGGCGCATCGAGTTGCTTGGAGCGGTTTTCCTGAAGCACCGCCATCCAGTCCTCGCGCGTATCGCGGTCCATCTGCCGAGCATGGGCAATGCCCACGACCCGCGCCAGGTAACCGGCGGCGTGCATGGCGTCGGTTTCGTTCAATTCGTCCAGCTCCAACTTCATGTCCTGGGGCAGCAGTTCGCGGATGAAGAATCCGTGATCCAGAAAACGCGTTGCCATCATGCGCTCACCCAGGCTCGGAGAGAGCTGACGCGCGCCCTCCACCACTCGACGACCATTATCCCTGGGCATCTTCGCCCGTGCCGCGCGGGGTGCAGCAGCGCCGACGGCTTCCTTGATATCAATCAGGCAATATTCCTCATCGCCCTTGTCACCCACGCCGAGCAGTACGGCATAACGGAGCAGCCCGAGGGAGCTACAACCCTTGACCCAGTAGGCCGAGTCCAGCAGTTCAACCCTGGCGTCCTTGGGCCGCCCCTTGAGCGAGGTGACCAACTGGTGGACTTCATCCGAGGCACAGAGGGTTTCCAGCGCAACCTTCTCGGCCCGTGACAACGACCAGAAGTGCTTGCCCAGCGGGATGGTCGGCCGAGCGTTCTCGATACGCTCACGCGCGAGGTTTTTCCAAGTGCGCTCCACCGCGGTGCGCATGCTCGCCTTGACCTGGGACGGGCGCGGCGGCGCGGCGTCGGGTTTGTCCTTGAACGCCTGTTCGTAGCCGCCCATCATTTCTTCAAGCATGCGCGCAGTGGTTACTCCAGGCAGGTCCGAGCCGCGCGCAGCAGTGGCCAGGGACAAGGCCAAGCGCACCAGGTCGTGAGTCGGGTTACCGATCACCGCCTGGTCAAGGTCACGGATATGCATATCGATGCGGCCCTTCGTGTCTCCCGTAGGGCCCAAGTTACCGGCGTGGCAGTCGCCGCAGATCCAGATCGCCGGGCCGTGGGGCAAACGTCGACCCGTCTGGCTGTGCAGCCACTCGTAGAATTGCACCGTGCTGCCACGTACGTAGGCGTGAGCAGAGCGCGCCATCTTGAGGTTTCGCAATTGGATCAGGTGGGGCATACGGGCGCAGGGGCGTGGTATTTTCATGGAATAACTCAGTACAGGTGTTGCTGTAGAGCGAAGGCCCTGAGCAAATGTTTCATTATATTTCAAAAATAAGCACGTTCAGCCTTGCATCTTCATTTCCTGCAACCACCCCTTGAACGCCAACATCGCCGACGTCTCGGCCCGCGACTGCAAACGCGTCAACCAATAGCTGCCGGTGGTGATGCCGACGTCGAACGGCTGGCGAATCACATCATTCTCCAGTTGGCGCGAAAACATCATTGCCGGCGCCAATGCCAACCCCATTCCTTGCAAGGCCGCTTCCATCATTGCCAACGAGGAATCAAACACGATACTGCGCGGCACCAGGGTGTCGGCGGGCAGGCCAGCGGCCTGGAACCACAGGCTCCACTCATCGGCGCGGTAGGAGCGCAGCAAGGTGTGTTTCAACAGGTCGACAGGGGTGTGCAGTTGCTCGGCCAGTTGCGGCACGCAAAGCATGGTGAGGGGCGCTTCCAGCAGTTCGCAGGCATCGGTGCCGTGCCAGGCTCCCGCGCCGAAGCGGATCGCGTAGTCGAGGCCTTCGGCGGCCACGTCGACGCGGTTGTTGTGGGTGGATAACCGCAGGTCGATAAAGGGGTAACGCGCGTGAAAATCCGCCAAGCGTGGCAGCAACCAGCCCACCGCAAAGGTGCCCACTGCGCCCACGGTGAGCACTTCGCGGTAGTGCCCGCCTTCGAACTGGCTGAGCGTCTGGGCGATGCGGTCGAACGACTCACGCACTACCGGCAGTAAGGTTTCGCCTTCACGGGTGAGCATCAGGCCTCGAGGAAGACGCTTGAATAATGTGACATTAAGTTGCGCTTCCAGGCTCTTGACCTGATGGCTGACCGCCGCCTGAGTCACGCATAACTCGATAGCTGCGCGGGTAAAGCTCAAATGCCGAGCTGAAGCCTCGAATGCGCGCAGGGCATTGAGGGGTAGATGGGAACGCAGCATGTTTGACCCCAAATTTTCTAATGGCTGGTGCGAAATATCATTGTTTGCCCAGAGGCAAGAATCCGCCTAAATTTGCGGCGCCTGCGCAGGCACTGATCGTTAGCCTATCACTTACATGGACGCCAATTACTATGTGCGAAAGATCTCACTTAAACGTACGAAGCTTCTTATTTTCGGCCTTTTTGTTCGCCTCCGGCACCTGCATGGCCAACACCGATTTGCGCAAGGTCGTGGACAATAGCGTTGAACCCCTGATGCAGCAACACGGCATCGCTGGCCTATCGGTCGCTGTGGTAAACAAAGGCAAGGTGCAATACTTTAATTACGGCATCGCCAATAAAGACACCCAGCAACCCGTCACCCAAGACACGTTGTTTGAGATCGGTTCGGTGAGCAAAACCTTCACCGCCACACTGGGGGGTTACGCCCAGGCCAGTGGCAAGCTCAAGCTGTCGGACAACGCCAGCCAGCACCTTGCAGCACTCAAGGGCAGCGCCTTCGACCGCATCAGCCTGCTACAACTGGCTACCTACACGCCAGGCGGCCTGCCGCTGCAGTTTCCGGACGCTGCCGACAGCGCGGGCACCATGCTCGGCTATTTTCAGCAGTGGAAACCTGCGTACGCGCCCGGTGCGCAGCGTCTTTATTCCAACCCTAGCATTGGCCTGTTCGGCTACCTGAGCGCACAAAGCCTCGGCGAGCCGTTCAACGTGGCCATGGAGAAAACCCTACTGCCCCAACTGGGCCTGAAGAACACCTATGTCAGCGTGCCGCCCGACAAAGCCAATCTCTATGCCCAAGGTTACGACAAGGACCAAAAACCCGTGCACGTCGGCCCTGGGGCGCTGGACAGCGAAGCCTATGGCATCAAAACCAGCACCCAGGACTTGGCGCACTATGTGAGGGTGAACATGCACCCGCAAACGCTGGGGAAACCGTTGCAACAGGCAATCGCCACCACGCATACCGGCTACTACACCGTAAATGGCATGACCCAAGGGCTCGGCTGGGAGTACTACCCCTACCCGATCAAGTTACAAGCGTTGATTGATGGCAACTCTACATCGATGGCGATGGAGCCACACAAGGTGAACTGGCTGAATCCCGCTCAGGTGCAACCAACCAACGCCCTCTACAACAAAACCGGTTCGACCCGTGGTTTTGGCGCCTACGTGGCGTATGTGCCGAGCAAGGATGTGGGCGTGGTGATCCTGGCGAACAAGAACTATCCAAATGCGGAACGGGTGAAAGTAGCGCATGCAATCTTCAGCGCGCTGAATCCGTGAAGCATTGACGCCCGTGACCTCAGGTCGTCCGCTGCAGCGGACGACCGCCGGCCAGACACTGCTGATAGTAATTATCAACTGGGCCATGCTCAAATCGAATGTCACTCAACACCCCCATTAAAGGACGCAGGTCATGTTCAGGATGTAGACGCGTGAGGGTTTCCAGGCGTCGTTCAATGGTTGCGTAAGTAGCATCTATTAACACCAAGGCGGCATCAAACACGCCGGCGCGACCATAGGCTTTGATTATTTTCTTTTTCTGTGCGTTGGTTTTTTTGCCTTTCCTCAATGGATCATTGGCAAGCATCATTAAAATTGACTTGGGTCCGCCTTCAAGGTCGGGAGCAAAGCCCTTTTTTTTGTAATGCGCAGTGTGGTTTACATCCGAGTAGTCGTTGACATAACGATAATAAACAGCCAATTCGAGAAGCAACACGTAGAGTTCCAGATACGTCGCTTCATCGATGGGCGTCAGGCATTGACACGCGTCCAGTAGAAAAACGAACAGACAACCCGTATTGGCTTGAGCGATTAATTCATATTCTTCCCAGGTCGGCAGGACATCGCCATTGCTGAACTGTAGATCCAAGTGCTGCCCCACGTGCAGGTGCTCAAGACTGGTGAGCGCGGCCTGCAGGACGCCAGCATTGAAAGACTGTGCAAGGAGTTGCAGACCGACAAGGTACCCACACATGCCGGAATTCAGAGCGATTTCAACGCCGAATTTAGCCCACACCGACGGAAGCCCGCGGCGAATATGATCGCCGTCAAGCACATCGTCATGTATTAACGTGGAGGTGTTAAGAAGTTCTATGGCTTCGCACAAAACATGGGTCTGATGGGGCGCAAGTTTATAGACAGCTGACAGCGCCACAGCAATCGCGCTGCGCACTTTCTTGCCACCCGCGCGCGCTTGGTATTCAAACGCTTCGCGCCATTGAGCGTGCGCAACTTTATAGTCAGTTCTTTCTGTCAGCGCGTCGGCAGTGATCATCGTAGCGGCCTCTAGTTTGCGAGCGACCCGCAAGGCTCTAACGCTTACCTGCGGTGCGGCACATGGATTACCTAGACGTAAAAGACCGGAACTGCAATGGACACCACTTTACGAGGACAGCGCCTTAACCGTAGCGGATGCCTGAAAAAAAGAAATACTTTTTCTTTGATTCTTTGATATAGCCCTGAGTGCGAATAAGTATAACGAATAAGCGTTCACCCCTTGATCACTCGATCTATGCTCTCACCCTGAACGTGTCAGACACCCTTGAAATGGACCGCCTTACCGTCCTGCATATAAAGCTCAGGAGAGCGGCTATGAAAGACGTCCTCATTCTGGTTGACGTGAATGATCAGCCGACAGGTTTCGCTGGCAAACAACAGGTGCATGAAGAAGGGCTGCTTCATTGAGCTTTTTCAATATTCATTTTTGACCCTCACTCCAGACTGTTACTGCAACAAAGAGCGGACAGTAAGTACCACTCTGCTGGGCTGTGGAGTAATACCTGTTGCGGGCACCCACGCCAGGGCGAGACGACGCCAGACGCAGCGCGGCGCCGTTTGTATGAAGAAATGGGGCTGACCTGCGAGCTTGAGCAATACTCCACGCTGGTTTATCGGGAACGCGTGTCGAAAACCATGACGGAATATGAATACGATCACGTGTTCGTAGGCTGCTGCGCGACTGACCCCATTGCCAATCCGGATGAAGCCAAAGCATGGCGCTGGGTGGAGCCTGAGCAATTACAGGATGAGCTGCAACACACGCCAAAAATATTCACGGCCTGGTTGCGTACCATCGTGAAAGGTGCCGGAGCCGCAGGCATCAAAGGATGGGCCCCTAAAGCTCAGAGGGCCCTTCAGACGCCGATAGTCGGCGGGGCTTTTGAACTCCCTCGCTGGCTGGCTGAAGCGCATTACCCGCTAAATCCTTATGCCGAAGAGGCACAACATCACACGCGTCAATGGCTCAAGAGCATCGGCCTGGAAGACACACCGCGCGCAGCCCGCCAATTGGACATTTACGTCCCTGGCACATATGCCGGTTATATGTGGCCAGACGCGCCGCGGGACCTGTTGTTGATTTTGTCAGACGTGGTGGGGTGGTTCAGTTGCCAAGATGATCTCGCAGACGAAGACTGCAAG
Source organism: Pseudomonas sp. EA_65y_Pfl1_P113 (assembly GCF_963970525.1). Taxonomy (NCBI): domain Bacteria; kingdom Pseudomonadati; phylum Pseudomonadota; class Gammaproteobacteria; order Pseudomonadales; family Pseudomonadaceae; genus Pseudomonas; species Pseudomonas sp. EA_65y_Pfl1_P113. The sequence continues at coordinate 48,226 of NZ_CAXAQM010000002.1, read as the reverse complement.
GACCCTCACACGTTGGAACAATTGCTTCGGGGAGTTCACAGCAGTGCGTTCACATGCTACGCCCCCCAACCAGGGCTGCTTGCCTCAGGGCTCAAGGATATAATCAGGCGCTCCGCACGCTTGGCACCGCCTCTCTGGAAAGAACGGGCTGGCGAGCGGTATGCCTCTTACATTGCCCCCTGCATGACAGCGTTGATGCATCGAGTTCATCACACCCAGCCAGGAATCGAAGGCTACGATAGCCTTTGGCGGGACGCCGGAGGCTTCCAGTTCTGTCTAGAATTCATCTACTGGGTACAGAATATTTACCTGCCCTCCTCCCTCTACTACAGCAAGCCTTGGCAAGAGTTGTGCTTGCTGGCACTGAACCTCTTCAAGGCTGTCAACGATTTACTGTCGTTTCGAATCATGGAAGACCCCGATGATGACATCTATAACCTGCTGACCCATCTGCGGCACACCCAGGGTTACTCCCCTGAGGCGGCTGCCCGCGAAGTATCACGACGCATTGATCAATGGGCCCACGCGTTTACCGATGCCCAGGAACGGTTGCCTGCATGCCTGGCAAGCTACGGCTATGACGAGCAATCGGTGCAACAGATGATGATTTGTGCGCAAGCCCTGCACAACCAGTGGCGCGGAAATATTGCCTGGCACCTGACAGCGCCGCGTTATCGGGAAATTCGCTTCGAGAACCTCCAAGGGGAAACCATCGACCCGCACCTCGTCGACGGCTTCGTGAGTTAGCCTCTACATCCCCAGCCAATGCGGCAGCGCAATGAATGACAGATAAGTAACCATGCTCAAGAACACCAACAGAATCATCAGCCACGGCAACGCCGCACGAATGGTCTGCCCCAGCGTCAATCCAGTCACCGCTGATGTCCCAAACAGGTTCAACCCCGCCGGTGGGTGCACCAGGCCAACTTCCATGTTCACCACCATCACGATCCTCAGGTGAATCGGGCCAATCCCCAATTTCGATGACAATCGGGTCCGCCGCCTGGGCCAAGTCCGCGACAAACAGGGTGGCGGCTTCACAGCAGCGCCCTAGAGAGCTTGAGCATGGAAATCAGCTTCTTATTGTTGTGTTGCAAGGCAAGTTGCCTGATGCCAGGCGTGTAGTGAATTTCGGATTCTAGATACCTGCGTTCAGCCAGGCAGCCCCCAAATCTGAGACACAGCACAGATCCAATGTGCGAGCGCGCATCGTCAATTACTACTGTGCAGCCCAATAGCCGTTGTGCCCGCAACAACACCGGCGCATCCACCATCTGCCCATCGATCTGGTAGGCCCCTGCCCCATGCGCACCCGCGTCCACCACCCGTTTTGCCCAGGCCAAGTCTTCGGCGCTCGGCGCCAGGGCTTGGTGAATCACCGCTACCTGCCTGGGGTGAATACACAGCGCACCGGCAAACCCCATTTCATAGGCATGCCGAATCGAACGGCACAGCCCCTCTGGGTCATCGATGGCCGGATGCACCCCATTCAGCGGTGCGACAAGGCCGGCAGCGCGGGAATGCACGATCAGCGCCAGGTCCAGACCACCAAACGACAGGCGCTCCACCAGCGGCGCATGGGCAATTTCGGCCACGACCAACAGGCCGCGCACGCTCTCGATAATCGGCCAGATGAGTTTGCCGGTCGCCGTCACCACGGCGACCTGTGCTGCACGTTCAACCTTAGGCAGTAGCACGCCCGCCACATTCGGATGGGCTTTGCAGAACGTCACATCCTCGAAATGCTCGGCATGCTCCGGCGCATTGATGCGCACCCATACCTGGGCAGTAGGGTTGGCCGTCAAAAACGCCCCGAGGTTATCGCGCGCCTGGCGCTTGAGCGGTTCTTCAACCGTTTCTTCAAAATCCACGATCACTGCATCAGCACCACTGGTCAAGGCTTTGAAGAATCGCTCCGGCCGGCTACCAGGCACAAACAACGCCGACAGGATGCCGCTGACTACAATCGATTTCAGGGTCGTTAATCGGCATACGCCCACGTCATCCGGAACGACGCTCCGCCCCATTCCGAATCCAGCACTTGCACCTGGCCGCCGTGCCACTGCGACACCCGTTGTACCAGCGCCAGGCCAAGGCCGAAGCCGCCGGTGCGACGGTCACGGCTGGCGTCGAGGCGCATGAAGGGCTGGAAGATCTTCGAGCGGCCTTTCTCCGGAACACCCGGGCCGTCGTCACACACCCGCACTTCATAGCCGCTGCCGAACGTGACCAGCGACACCTCCACACGGCGCTCGGCGTATCGGATCGCATTGCGCAGCAGGTTGATCACCGCTCGCGCCATAAAGCGCGGTTCGATCTGGATAAAGTCCACCTCGCACGTACGCAGCGACAGCTGAATGCCGGCCGCTTCCGCTTCGAGGGCCACGCTGCCGATCACACTGTCGAGCCAGCTGTGGGCCTCGATGCGCTCGCGCGTGACCTGAGTGGCGCCACGTTCCAGGCTGGCATAAGTGAGCAGCTCGGAGACCATTTCTTCCAGCTCGCCGAGGTCGGCGTACATGTCGGTAATCAATTGGCTGCGCTGGCGCGGGTCGGTCTGTTGCTTGAGCTGGTCGAGCTCGAACGACAGGCGCGCAATCGGCGTGCGCAGCTCGTGGGACACGGCGTTGGTCAGCTCGCGCTGGTTGGCGATCAGGCTTTCAATGCGCTCGGCCATCTGGTTAAAGTGCCCCGCCAGCTCGCGCACGGTGGAGCGGCGTGGCAGCAGGATGCGGGAACTGAGGTCGTTGTCACCGAAACGTTGTGCCGCCAGGCGAATATGCTCCAGGTCGCGCCAGTGCGGACGAACCCAGAAATACAGCACAATTGCCAAGCACAACCCCAGCAAACCGTAGGCCCACAGGTACAACCATTTAGGCTCTTCAGGCAGCTTGATATTGAGCAGTTGCGGGCCGCCATCGATATTGGCGATGAACTCCATGAAGTCGCCCCGTACCACTAATTGGCCGGCCGCGAGCAAGTGCTGCTCGCGTTGGCTCAGCGCCAACTCATCGCGTTGCACCAAATCCAGACGCAGACCGTAATGCTGCTGCAATTCGCTCAGGCGCACCTCGCGGGCCTCGGCCGGCACGGGACGCAATTGCTCCACCAGGCCATAGGCGGGGCCGCGCAGGGCTTCGCGGTTATAGGTTTCGTTGGCCTCAGGGAGCAGCTCATCGAAGGTGTAGTTAACCAGCCAGATTGCCCCCGCCAGGCCCAGCGCCAGAATGATGTAAAGGCGGATGTAGAGCCGCAGCATCTAGACCTCCCACGCAAACGGGTTGAACAGGTAGCCCTTGCCCCAGATGGTCTTGATGCACACCGGTTCGCGCGGGTTGTCGTTGAGTTTGCCGCGCAGTTTGCTGATGTACACATCGACACTGCGGTTGAGGCCATCGAACGCGATACCGCGCATGCGGTTGAGAATGTCATCACGGGACAGGATCGTCCCCGAGTTGCTCGCCAGCAGCCACAACAGCTCGAACTCCATGGTGGTGAGGTCGATCTTGTCATCCCCCAGGCTGACGCCCCGGCAACTGCGGTCGATGGCCAACCGCCCGAAAGCGAGGGCGCCGCGCACCGTCGGTTCTGGCGCCTGCCGCCGCTGCAGGGCGCGCAGGCGTGCGAGGAGCACCGGGGGTTTGATCGGTTTGATCACATAGTCGTCAGCACCAGACTCCAGGCCGAGGATGTGGTCCAGGTCATCTTCCTTGGCGGTCAGGATCACGATGGGCGTGTCGGACACCGCGCGGATCCCGCGACACACATGCAGGCCGCTCTGACCGGGCAGCATCAGGTCGAGCACGACGATCTTCGGTTTGAAGTCCAGGAACGCCGCCAGGGCCTCATCGCCCCGGTGCACCACGCGCACCTCAAAACCATGCTGTGACAGAAAATGCGCGATCAGCCCTGCCAGCTTCTCGTCGTCCTCAACGAGCAAGACCTTGCCCAACCCCAGGTTTTCCATAAGTTCTCAGTGTGCAGATGCGGATTGAAGAGCGGGAATTATAGGTGGCAAGCTGGGCAACAAACGCAGCGGGCTCACACCGGCCGACCAAGCTTCATGTTTTTAAGAGTTTTTAACAAATAACCTGCAATCTTTAACGCCATCCACAGGGAGTTGCATGCGCAAGGATTACCTGGCTTTTTTTATCTCACTGTTCCTGTCACGGCTGGCGGACCAGATACTGCTGTTTATCGTGCCGCTGCTTGTGTTCCAGACCACCAACAGCGTCGCGTTGGCCGGGCTTGCGTTTTTCGTCGAATCGCTGCCGCGCTACCTGGCTTTTCCAGTCTGTGGAGCGCTGTGCGATAAATTCTCGCCGGTGCGCATCCTGCATATCAGCCAGGTTTACCGCGCACTGGCGTGCGTAGTGGCCGTAGCGCTTTACGGGGTGTTTGACGGTATCTATTGGCTGGTAGCCCTGTCTGCGCTGTGCGGCGTGCTGACGACTCAAGGCATCATGGCCCGCGAAGTCGTGATGCCGCACATCTTCAAGCATTACACCTACGCCAAGACCTTGTCCTACTCACAAATAGCCGACCAGAGCGGCCTGGTGCTGGGGCCGCTGGTAGCGGCATTGATGCTGGAGGTGTGGGCCTGGCATTGGGTGGTGCTGGGGGTTGCCGGGCTGTTTGTGCTAGCAGATCTGGCGATGCGGACCTGGCAGCGCAACACTGCGGTGAATCTGGAGAGCTTTGAACAGCATCAGGACATCTGGCTGCAACCGCTGCGCATCGCATTCGGGCATATCCGCAACCTGCCAGAGCTGAAGCGCATCATTGCCCTCGCAGTCGGCGTGAACCTGATCATCGGCGTGACGCTGGCCACGTCGGCGGCGATGGTGACCGGGCAATTCGCCGCCGGCAAGGATGCCTATGCGCTGCTACAGGCTGCCGGCGCAGTGGTCACCATCGCTATTCTGTTTTACCTGGCACGCGCCACCCTGGCGTTGAAAGTGCTGGGCGGGCTGTCGTATTCAATGATCGGGGCCGGGGCCTTGGTCATGGCGGTCAGCCCCACGCTTTGGGCTTACACCGTGGGTTTCCTGCTGGTCACCGGTTTCGACAAAATGTTCAACGTGTACATGCGCAGCACCCGTCAACGGGTCATTCCGGTGCAAGACTTCGGCAAAACAGTGGGCGTGATCACCTTGCTCAACAACCTGGCGCAGCCATTGGCCGGCCTGGCGATTGCCGTACTCGCCGCGCCCTTGAGTACCCAGACGGTGATCCTGCTGCTGACCGCAATAACCGCGCTGATCGGCGTGGCCGTCGCGTCAGGCTGGCACGCCACTGTGAAAGCGGAACTCGATGTCGGGTGACTCGATCAGTTCCTGCTCGGCCGCCCTCACCCGCTCGATCACCTGGGCAATGTCCTTGCCGTCGCCATACTGGTACGCCAGCTTCAGGTAACCCTGGAAGTGCCGCGCCTCGCTTTTGAGCAAGCCGAAGTAGAACTTGCCGAGTTCTTCGTCCAAATGCGGCACCAATGCTTCGAAACGCTCGCAACTGCGCGCTTCGATAAAGGCACCCACCACCAGCGTGTCGACCAGTTTGACCGGCTCGTGGCTGCGCACGACTTTGCGCAAACCCGAGGCATAGCGCCCGGCGTGCAGTTGTCGCAGCTCGACCTTGCGCTTTTTGATCAAACGCATGACTTGCTCGTGGTGCACCAGCTCTTCACGGGCCAGACGCGACATCATGTTGATCAGGTCAACATGGCCGTGGTACTTGGCCATCAGGCTCAGCGCGGTGCTGGCGGCTTTGAATTCGCAGTTCTTGTGGTCGATCAGCAGGGTTTCCTGATCGGCAAGCGCGGCCTGGACCCAAGCGTCAGGGGTGCGGCAACCGAGGAATTCGTGGATTTCTGGCAGGTTCATCGGGCTCACGGGCAAAAGGATCACAAAAGGCCGGCGATTATACCGACCCCGCCGCAGACCACCAGTCACGGGCCTTGATGTGCATCAACATGACGTGCGCCAGCCAGCAACTATAGTTGTTCCAGCCCCCGCCTCTTTTGGAGATCCGATCATGCAAGCCATCCGCAGCATCCTGGTGGTCATCGAACCCGAGCATTCGGAAAGCCTGGCCCTCAAACGCGCCAAGCTGATCGCCGGGGTCACTGGCGCGCACTTGCATTTGCTGGTCTGCGACAAAAAACATGAGCACTCGGCGCTGCTGGCGCTGCTGAAGTCGGGCTTGCAGGAAGATGGCTACAGCGTCAGCACCGAGCAGGCCTGGAATGACAGCCTGCATGAAACCATTATTGATGTGCAGCAAGCCGAGGGTTGTGGCTTGGTGATCAAGCAGCATTTCCCCGACAGCCCGCTGAAAAAAGCCCTGCTGACGCCCGCGGACTGGAAGCTGCTGCGCTATTGCCCGTCGGCAGTGCTGCTGGTCAAGACGGCTAAGCCGTGGACGAGCGGTGTGATCCTGGCGGCGATCGATGTGGGCAACATTGATGCAGACCATCGAGCGCTGCACAATTCAATCATCGACCATGGTTTTGATATCGCCAGCCTGGCCAAGGCGCAGTTGCATGTCATCAGCGCCCACCCGTCGCCGATGTTGTCGGCGGCAGACCCGACCTTCCAGCTCAAGGAAACCATCGAGGCGCGTTATCGCGAGCAATGTAAGGCGTTTCAGGCAGAGTTCGATGTGGACGACTCACACTTGCACATTGAGGAAGGCCCGGCGGATGTGCTGATCCCTTTCGCCGCCCATAAGTGGCAGGCGGCGGTGACGATCATCGGCACCGTGGCGCGCACAGGGATTACCGGGGCGCTGATCGGCAATACGGCGGAGGTGATACTGGATGCCGTGGAAAGTGATGTGTTGGTGCTCAAGCCTGACACGCTGATGGATCAGTTGGAGTAACTGGCCAGCAAGGCCTGACGGGGTCCTTCGGACGATTGCTCCCACATTGGGTTCTGTGTCACCCGCTGGAAAATGCATCTTTGAGAAAGCTTGGCGCGATATAGCGCTGGTAGTGCGCCTCCGACAGGATAAAGAACTCTCGATCAATGGCGTCACGCAGGTCTGGCAAGGGCCAATCGCGAAATTCCGGCAACAGCACCATGCCGTAAGCCTCCACGTTGGAAATCACCCGCGCACCACGGGCGATCAACTGGTAGGCCCAGCAATACTCGGATTGATGTGGCACGAAGCGAATCTTGCGCTGCTCCAACTGCCCACGCAGGGTCTTGGGGTCAAATACCTCGAGTTTGCCGGCCATTACCTGCACCAACAGTTGCTCCAACCGCAGCCAGACCGCGCGTTTTTCTTCTTCGTTATAGCCGTTCCACTGGATCACTTCGTGGTGGAAACGTTTGCAGCCACGGCACACGAGATCACCGTAAACCGTGGAGCACAGGCCGACGCAGGGGGTCTTGATGGTTTGGTTGGACATGGGCAACGACACGCAGATAAGCAAAACAATGCGCCATGTTAGCCCTTTGTCTAACGGCTATCACCCTGCAAACTTGGCGAGGCAACTTACCTTTAGATTTTTTTTGCCGTAGAATCATCCGGCCTTGTAAGGCGCCAATAATCCGCTGGAAGCTGTTTTCAAAGCGTCACGAGCACAGTCGTTCCTTCAGAACGGTGTTGGCGATGGTGAATGACTCGGTAGGTCAACGCCCTCGCCAACCCTCATCAGCTCCGTTCTGCAGGCGTAAAACTTTGAAAGCAGCTTCTGTGAGAAATGCCGGCAGCGCTGGCTTTGTGGCCCAAAAAGCCCCCGAGCGCATGCGTGCCGTTCATTGCTGGATGAGCGTCCCGTGGGACCACTGATGAGGGTAATAACTGTGCTTGAAGCCTACCGCAAACATATCGAAGAGCGTGCAGCCCTGGGTATTGTTCCCCAGCCGCTTAACGCCGAACAAACCGCAGGCCTGGTTGAGCTGCTGAAAAACCCTCCGGCTGGCGAAGAAGAATTCCTCGTTGACCTGATCACCAACCGCATTCCACCAGGCGTTGACGAAGCTGCCTACGTCAAGGCCGGTTTCCTGTCTGCCCTGGCCAAGGGCGAAGCCACTTCCCCCCTGATCGACAAGAAACGCGCCGTTGAACTGCTTGGCACCATGCAAGGCGGCTACAACATCGTGACCCTGGTTGAGCTGCTGGACGACGCCGAACTGGCACCTGTCGCCGCGGCCCAACTCAAGCACACCCTGCTGATGTTCGATGCGTTCCACGACGTGGCCGAAAAAGCCAAGAACGGCAACGAGCACGCCAAAGCCGTGGTCCAGTCCTGGGCTGATGGCGAGTGGTTCAGCAACCGCCCTACCCTGGCCGACAAGATCAGCCTGCGCGTGTTCAAGGTCACCGGCGAAACCAACACCGACGACCTGTCCCCTGCGCCAGATGCCTGGTCCCGTCCTGACATCCCGCTGCACGCCCTGGCCATGCTGAAAATGGCGCGTGAAGGCATCGTGCCGGACGAGCAAGGCAAGACCGGCCCGATGAAGCAGATCGAAGAGATGCGCGGCCAAGGCTTCCCGATCGCCTACGTCGGTGATGTGGTTGGTACCGGTTCCTCGCGTAAATCCGCGACCAACTCCGTACTGTGGTTCTTCGGTGACGACGTTCCTTACGTGCCGAACAAGCGCGCTGGCGGCTTCTGCTTCGGCAGCAAGATCGCTCCCATCTTCTATAACACCATGGAAGATGCTGGCGCACTGCCAATCGAATTCGACGTTACCAACATGAACATGGGCGACGTGATCGACCTGTACCCGCATGCTGGCAAAGTCTGCAAACACGGCACCGACGAAGTCATCACCACCTTCGAAATGAAGACCCCGGTGCTGTTGGACGAAGTCCGCGCCGGCGGCCGTATCCCGCTGATCATCGGTCGTGGCTTGACCGACAAGGCGCGCGCAGAACTGGGCCTGGGCCCTACCGACCTGTTCAAGCTGCCTGAAGCGCCTGTCGACACCGGCAAAGGCTTCACCCTGGCACAGAAAATGGTCGGCAAGGCGTGCGGTCTGCCAGAAGGCAAAGGCATTCGTCCTGGCACCTACTGCGAACCGAAGATGACCACCGTGGGTTCCCAAGACACCACCGGTCCGATGACCCGCGACGAACTGAAAGACCTGGCGTGCCTGGGCTTCTCGACCGATCTGGTAATGCAGTCGTTCTGCCATACCGCGGCCTATCCAAAGCCGATCGACGTGACCACCCACCACACCCTGCCTGACTTCATCATGACCCGTGGCGGTGTATCGCTGCGTCCAGGCGACGGCATCATCCACAGCTGGCTGAACCGCATGCTGCTGCCGGACACCGTCGGTACCGGTGGTGACTCCCACACCCGTTTCCCGATGGGCATCTCGTTCCCGGCCGGTTCTGGCCTGGTCGCGTTTGCCGCAGCCACTGGCGTAATGCCACTGGACATGCCGGAATCGATCCTGGTGCGCTTCAAAGGCAAAATGAAACCTGGCATCACCCTGCGTGACCTGGTTCATGCCATTCCTTACTACGCGATCCAATCGGGTCTGCTGACTGTAGAGAAGAAAGGCAAGAAGAACGCGTTCTCCGGCCGCATCCTGGAAATCGAAGGCCTGAACGACCTGACGCTGGAACAAGCTTTCGAGCTGTCCGACGCCTCGGCCGAACGCTCGGCTGCCGGTTGCACCATCAAGCTGTCGAAAGAGTCGATCACCGAGTACCTGAACTCCAACATCACCCTGCTGCGCTGGATGATCGGTGAAGGCTACGGTGACCCGCGTACCCTGGAACGTCGCGCCCAAGCGATGGAAGCCTGGGTTGCCAACCCGGAGCTGATGGAAGCCGATGCCGACGCGCAATACGCCGAAGTCATCGAGATCGACCTGGCCGACATCAACGAGCCGATCCTCTGCGCACCGAACGACCCGGACGATGCCCGTCTGCTGTCGAGCGTTGCCGGCGAGAAGATCGACGAAGTGTTCATCGGCTCGTGCATGACCAACATCGGTCACTTCCGCGCTGCCGGCAAGCTGCTGGAGCAGGTCAAGGGCCAGCTGCCAACCCGTCTGTGGCTGTCGCCGCCGACCAAGATGGACGCTCACCAACTGACCGAAGAAGGCTACTACGGCATCTACGGCAAGGCTGGCGCGCGCATGGAAATGCCGGGCTGCTCGCTGTGCATGGGTAACCAGGCACGTGTAGAGCCGAATTCGACCGTTGTGTCGACATCGACCCGTAACTTCCCGAACCGTCTGGGTGATGGCGCTAACGTCTACCTGGCTTCGGCCGAGCTGGCAGCAGTGGCGTCTACCCTGGGTCGTCTGCCGAGCGTCGAAGAGTACATGGGCTACGCGGCGAAACTGGACACCATGGCCAGTGACGTCTACCGCTACCTGAACTTCGACCAGATCGCTGAGTTTCGCAAGATCGCAGCAAGCGCCAACATCCCGGTGATTCAAGCCTAATATGTTGATGTGAAGAAGCGCCGCGTATCGCAAGGTACGCGGCGTTTTTTTATGCCTGCAATACAGTATTAGCGACACCCCAAAACAAATGTGGGCTTGCTCGCGAATGCGGTGTGTCAGTCAGTGATTTATTCACCGATCCACTGCATTCGCGAGCAAGCCCACTCTCACATTTTTAGTGCCGTGCAGTCAGCTAGACCGCATCAGACTCAAGCAATAAACGAATACACCAACGCAGTAATCGCCACCAGGCCTACGGCGGTGACAAACACATTCGACGCCTGCCCACGGTACTTGGCCATGGCCGGAACCTTACGAATGGCGTACATCGGCATCAGGAACAGGATCGACGCGATGATCGGCCCGCCCAGCGTCTCGATCATGCGGAGGATACTTGGGTTAAGCGTGGCAACCATCCAGCACACCACCAGCATGAAAGCGGCAGTCATGCGGTCCAGGCTCTTGGCACCCGGGCGGCGACCCGTTTTCAGCACCAGTCCCTTGAGGCCTTCGCTGGCTCCGATGTAGTGGCCCAGGAACGACTTGGCAATCGCCACGAACGCGATCAGGGGGGCTGCGAACGCGATGGTCGGGTTATCGAAGTGGTTGGCCAGGTAGGACAGGATCGACAGGTTCTGCGCTTTCGCTTCGGCCAACTGCGCCGGCGACAGGGTCAGCACGCAGCTGAACACGAAGAACAGCACCATCCCGACCATTAACAGGTGCGCGCGGGACAGGATCTGCGAACTGCGCTCATCAGCATGGACACCGTACTGGCGCTTCTGGTCAACCGCAAAGGCCGAGATGATCGGCGAATGGTTGAACGAGAACACCATCACCGGGATCGCCAGCCACAGCGTATTGAGCAGTGCCGACGGGGCTGGGACTACGCTGGCGGTGCTGAGGATGCCGCCATTCCAATGCGGAACCAGGTACACCGCCAGGAACAGCAACGCGACGATGAACGGATACACCATCAGGCTCATGGCCTTGACGATCACTTGCTCGCCGCAACGCACCACGGCCAGCAGACCGAGGATCAGCACCAACGACAGAATCGCCCGTGGTGGCGGCATAATGTGCAGTTGGTGTTCCATGAAGCTGGCGACGGTGTTGGTCAGCGCCACGCTGTAGATCAGCAGGATCGGGAAGATCGCAAAGAAGTAAAGCAAGGTGATCAGCGCACCGGCCTTGATGCCGAAGTGCTCTTCGACGACGTCGGTGATGTCGGAGCCTTCTCGGCCGGACAGCACGAAACGAGTCAGGCCACGGTGGGCGAAGAATGTCATCGGGAAGGCCAGTACCGCGAGGATCACCAGTGGCCAGAAGCCTCCCAGGCCCGCGTTGATCGGCAAGAACAGCGTGCCGGCGCCAATGGCGGTGCCGAACAGGCCCAGCATCCAGGTGGTGTCCTGGCGGCTCCAGCGTGTGAGGGTTGCAGGTGTCGTCTCATAGCGTTGGTCGACGCTACTGGCCTGATCATTCATCCGATCGGATCTCCGCTTTTACACGGCCGGGACGAGTCAGAAAACCTGACAGGCAGCGCCCCGACCATAGAAGGGGCCGGATTGTCCGGGATTCTGTTGAATAAGCAAAGACTTAGCTGAGGAACGGTGGCGTGGTACATCGACGCGCCGCGCGCAACTCAAATACATTCGTTGACAACTAGGCGCCGCTCTCAGCATGATCCAGCCATGAACCGTATTCAGCTGAACCTCACCACCACCACCACCACCACCACGACCGCCTCAGGCGGGTCGTGCGGTTGCGGTGGGTGTTCACGCTAAACACCTCACAGATTCAACCCAAGGCCCCGCCAGCAATGGACGGGGCCTTTTTATTGCTCCGCCACCTGGCCATTGCAAGGAGCAACACCATGACTGACGCCCTGCTGATCATCGATATGCAAACTGGCTTATACGACGGTCCGGAAAAGCCCTTCGAGCGCGAACGTGTACTCGCCACCATCAACCAACTGATTCAGCGTGCCCGCCCTGTAGGTGCCCCGATCTTCGTCGCCCGCCACACTGGTCCGACAGGCTCGCCGATTGAAGCCGGCAGCGCGCCCTGGCAGCTATGGCATGGCCTGGATGTCGACGAGTCCGGCGATCTGGTGTTCAACAAAACCCGCCCCAGTTGCTTCCTGGGCACAGACTTGCAGCAGCAACTGAGGGCGGCGCAGGTCAGTCAATTGGTGATCGTGGGCATGAAAACCCAGTTCTGCATCGACACCACCTGTCGGGTAGCGGTGGAACTGGGCTTTTCGGTGGTGCTGCCGGAAGACGGCCATACCTGCATGGACACTGCGGCACTGAAGGCAGAGGCGATTATCGAGCATCACAACGCGACGTTGGCTGGGGCGTTTGTGAAGCGCACGAGAGCGGCTGAGGTCCGCTTCTGACAACGCAAATACTGCATACTCATGCCCTCAAACCCTTCAGCAAGAGCCTTCCGATGACCGCCACCGTTCTGGTCCTGGTAGAAACCATCAACGACTACCTGCCCATCATCGAGAGCAATGACTTTCACGTGATCCTGGCGCCGACACCTGCCGAACGCGCCGAAGCCATCAAAGCCCACGGCAGCCAGATCAACGCCGTACTGACTCGTGGCCCGCTGGGTTTGTACGCCGAGGAAATCGCCGCCCTGGCGCTGCTGGAAATCATCTGCGTGATCGGCGCCGGCTATGAGCATGTCGACCTGCAGGCCGCCAGCAATCGCGGAATTGTCGTGACCAATGGCGCCGGAGTGAATGCGCCGTCGGTGGCCGATCACGCCATCGCGTTGCTGCTGTCGCTGGTGCGCGGTATCCCGCAGACCGACGCCGCCGTGCGCCGCAGTGAATGGCCGAAAGTGATGCGCCCGTCGCTGGGCGGCAAGCAGCTGGGCATTCTCGGACTCGGTGCGGTGGGCCTGGAGATCGCCAAGCGTGCCGCCCTGGGATTCGGCATGGAGGTGAGTTATCACAACCGCCAACCGCGCGACGACGTGGACTACACCTACTGCGCCACCGCCGTGGAACTGGCGCGCACCTCGGACTTCCTGATCCTGGCCACGCCCGGTGGCGCCAGCACCCGCCACCTGATCGATCGCTTTGCCTTGGACGCCCTGGGGCCGAATGGCTATCTGGTCAACATCGGCCGTGGCAGCGTGGTGGTCACCGCCGACCTGGTCGCCGCCCTGGAGCAACGCCGCATCGGCGGCGCCGCGCTGGATGTGTTCGACGACGAGCCCAAGGTGCCCGACGCGCTCAAGAAACTCAGCAACACCGTGCTCACCTCCCATGTCGCGGGCCTGTCGCCGGAAGCCGCCCATGACACGGTGCAGCGCGTAGCGGACAACTTGGTGGAATACTTCGCCGGGCGTCCAGTGCTCACGCCGGTCGCCCTGCCCCCGCCCAATAAATGACCGATCAGGCACGCTGATCATCATCCAACACGCTAACCTATTAAGCCGCCACGACCTTGTCGCTGGGCGGTGGTGCGCATTAGATTAGGAAATAGTCCAAGGCCTTTAGAATAAGCAGAAGGGATAAGCATGGCGCTGAACGACCAATCGACCCAGATTCGCCCAGGCGAAGAACTTGATGCCAGCCTGATCGATCCCTACCTCAAGGCCCACATCCCCGGTTTGAGCGGCACGCCTACGATCAGCCAGTTCCCGGGTGGTGCGTCCAACCTGACCTACCTGTTGGAATACCCCGGTCAGGAATTCGTGCTGCGTCGCCCACCGTTTGGTCACAAGGCCAAGTCCGCTCATGACATGGGCCGCGAATACCGCATTCTCAACCAGCTCAAAGACGGCTTCCCTTATTGCCCCAAGGCCTACGTGCATTGCACCGACGAGTCGGTGATCGGTGCCGAGTTCTATGTGATGGAGCGCGTCAACGGCATCATCCTGCGCTCCGACCTGCCGCCCGAACTGGGCCTGGATGCGGCCAAGACCGAGGCGTTGTGCAAAAGCTTTATCGACAAATTCGTCGAACTGCACCAAGTGGACTACAGCGCCTGCGGCCTGGCTGACCTGGGCAAGCCGCAAGGCTACGTAGAGCGCCAGATCCGTGGCTGGAGTGATCGCTACGAAAAAGCCCTGACCCCCGACGCGCCGCGCTGGGACGCCGTGCGCGCGTGGCTGAATGAAAAAATGCCCGCCGACCACCCAACGTCGAGCATCGTGCATAACGACTACCGCTTCGACAACGTGATCCTCGACCCAAACAACCCGATGCAGATCATCGGCGTGCTGGACTGGGAGCTGACCACCCTCGGCGACCCGCTGATGGACCTGGGCAACACCCTCGCCTACTGGATCGAAGCCGCCGACCCTGCGCCGGTGCAACTGATGCGCCGTCAGCCAAGCAACGTCCCCGGCATGCTCACCCGCCGCCAGTTCGTCGATTACTACGCTGAACGCGCGGGCCTGCAGATCGACAATTTCGACTTCTACTACACCTACGGCCTGTTCCGCCTGGCGGGCATCGTGCAGCAGATCTACTACCGCTTCTTCCATGGCCAGACCCAGGACAAACGCTTTGCGCAGTTCATTCAAATGAACAAGCTGCTGGAGCAAATGAGCCTGAATGTCATCGGCAAATCAGCGCTCTGATCGCACACACCAAGGAACCCTCATGTCCAAGACCAACCTGTTCGACCTCGATGGCAAGATTGCTTTTGTTTCCGGCGCCAGCCGTGGCATCGGTGAAGCCATCGCCAAGTTGCTGGCCCAACAAGGCGCTCACGTGATCGTTTCCAGCCGCAAGCTGGAAGGCTGCCAGCACGTGGCTGATGCAATCATCGCCGACGGCGGCAAGGCCACCGCCGTGGCCTGCCATATCGGCGAAATGGAGCAGATCACCCAAGTGTTCGCCGGCATTCGCGAGCAGTTTGGTCGCCTGGATATCCTGGTGAACAACGCTGCGACCAACCCGCAATTCTGCAACGTGCTGGACACCGATCTCGGTGCGTTCCAGAAGACCGTTGACGTGAACATCCGTGGCTATTTCTTCATGTCGGTGGAAGCCGGCAAGCTGATGCGCGAAAACGGTGGCGGCAGCATCATCAATGTGGCGTCGATCAACGGGATTTCGCCGGGTGTCTTCCAGGGCATCTACTCGGTGACCAAGGCCGCCGTGATCAACATGACCAAGGTGTTTGCCAAGGAATGCGCCGAGTTCGGCATTCGTTGCAACGCCCTGTTGCCGGGCCTCACCGACACCAAGTTCGCCTCGGCCCTGGTGAAGAATGACGCAATCCTGAAAATGGCCCTGGCGCAGATCCCCCTCAAGCGTGTGGCGGATCCGAGCGAAATGGCCGGCGCGGTGTTGTTCCTGGCCAGCGATGCGTCCAGCTACACCACGGGTGTGTCGCTGAATGTGGACGGTGGTTTCCTGTCCTGATAGCCCAGACACCGCCGCACCCACAGTGTTGACAGTCTGGAACCAGGGATTCAGGGCCGTTTGAACTGCTGCCGCAGCGTTTCAATTCGCGGCCGGCAGCAGCAGCCTTCCAGATGATCATTCACCATCCCCATCGCCTGCATCAGCGCATACATCGTGGTCGGGCCGACAAACGTCCAACCCCGCTTCTTCAGGGCTTTCGACAAACGTTCGGAAGCCGGCGAGGTGGGGTTACCTGTCCAGTAAGCCATGTCCACCACGGCCGGGCGCTCATCGTCAGCGGGCTCAAACGCCCACAACCACCGTGCCAGCGAGCCGGTCTCCTCCACCAACTCACACGCCCTGCGCGCATTGTTGATGGTGGACACGATCTTCGCGCGATTACGCACGATGCCCGGGTCCTGCATCAGCCGCTCGATATCCGCCGCGCCGTACTGCGCCACCCGGCGAAAATCAAACCCCTCGAACGCCGCGCGAAACTGCTCGCGTTTGCGCAGGATGGTGATCCACGCCATGCCTGCCTGAAAACCTTCCAGGCAGATCTTCTCGTACAGCTGGGTATCGTCCGCCACCGGCACGCCCCACTCACAGTCGTGGTAATGCGGGTATTCCGGCGCTGCGGTGCGCCAGGTGCAATGGGTGCACCCGGTGTCGTCAGTGGTCAGTCCTGGCGGGTCCATCTATCACCTCGTATGCCGAGCGACGGATGATAAGCGAAAAAAATCCCACCCCGCCAACCGCTCAAGCATCGACCTCACCGACCAACTGGTCAGACCGGGACCCGTCAAACGCTAAATAATGACTTGTTATTTCAAAAATACCTGGCCTAGACTGGCCCCGCACTGGACTTACCGGTATGACCACAACAATTAAGCCCTGGAATCACCAGGGCACCGAATAGAGATCCCTCCCATGCTCAGATGGTGCTCGCGTTCGATTTTCCTGCAAGTCGTGATTGGCCTGATGCTAGGCGTAATCTGCGGCTTGGCCCTTCCCGAATTCTCCTCGCAACTCAAACCCTTGGGCGACGGCTTCATCAAGCTGATCAAGATGCTGATCGGCCTGATCGTGTTCTGCGTGGTGGTCAGCGGCATCTCCGGCGCCGGCGACTTGAAAAAGGTCGGACGCATCGGCCTCAAGTCGGTGATCTACTTTGAGGTCCTGACCACGGTCGCCCTGGTGATCGGACTCATCATGGCTTTTAGCACCGGTATCGGCACTGGTGCCAATATCCATCTGGAGCAGTTGTCGTCTGCCGGTTTGAATGACTTGGCCGACAAGGGCCAGCACATCAAGGGCACCAGCCAGTTTCTGATGGACCTGATCCCCAACTCGGTCATCGGCGCCTTTGCCGAGAACAACGTGCTGCAAGTGCTGTTGTTCTCGGTGCTATTCGGCAGCGCGTTGAACCTGGTGGGCGAAGCGGCGTCGGGCATTTCCCGGCTGATCAACGAACTGAGCCATGTGATCTTTCGCATCATGGGCATGATCGTGCGCCTGGCGCCGATCGGTGTATTCGGCGCGATCGCCTTTACCACCAGCACCTACGGGCTTGATTCGCTGCAACACCTGGGCAGCCTGGTCGGCCTGTTCTACCTGACGTGCTTTGCCTTCGTCGGCCTGATCCTGGGCCTGGTAATGCGCCTGTCGGGCCTGCGCATGCTGCCGCTGCTCAAGTACCTGCGCGAAGAACTGCTGATCGTGATGGGCACCGCCTCCTCCGACGCCGTGCTGCCGCAAATCATGCGTAAGCTGGAGCACCTGGGGATCGGCAGCTCCACCGTGGGCCTGGTGATTCCAACTGGGTATTCGTTCAACCTCGATGGCTTTTCGATCTACCTGACCCTGGCCATCGTGTTTATCGCCAATGCCACCGGCACACCGCTGTCGATGACCGATCTGATGACCATCTTGTTGGTATCGTTGATTACATCCAAGGGCGCCCATGGGATTCCCGGTTCGGCGCTGGTGATCCTGGCGGCGACCCTTACCGCGATCCCGGCGATTCCGGTGGTGGGCCTGGTGCTGGTGCTGGCGGTGGACTGGTTCATGGGCATCGGTCGCGCCCTGACTAACCTGATCGGCAACTGCGTCGCCACCGTGGCCATTGCACGCTGGGAGAAAGACATCGATATCCAGCGCGCCAACAAGGTCCTCGATGGTCACCAAGGCTACGCTTTCCAGGCCAAGAAACCGGTGCTGCCCGCGCATCAGGAGTTCTGAGCAAGCGACACCGTTTAAATGCGGGAGCTGGCTTGCCTGCGATAGCGGTGGGCCAGCCTACAAAGCTATCAACTGATAGTCAGCCAGCGCAGCGATGCGGCGACCCGACAAGCCAGCGCCCACATTGGCTCAATGCCAGTTTAATTATTGTATTGGCAACTTAAAGGAGTGTACGACGTGATCAGCACCTCAACCGTCGTCAATTCAGTCGTAGAAAAACTCCGAGCCGCTCTGGCGCGGGGCCAGTGGCGCCGCGGCGAAATGCTCCCCGGCCAGCGCGAACTGGCCGAACAAATGGGCATCAGCCGCCCCAGCCTGCGCGAAGCCGTGATTGTCCTGGAAACCCTTGGCCTGGTGCGCTCCATGCCCGGCAAAGGCGTGGTGGTGCTGGAAACCAGCGTCAGCGACGCGCACTCCAGCGACACCGTGGCCGACGCGAGCCTCGAAGACATCCTGCAACTGCGCTACACCCTCGAGCCGTTCATTGTCGGTCTGGTGGCCCAATCCATCAGCAGCAAAGAGGTCGGCCAATTGCGCCTGACCTTGATGGACATGCGCGAAGCCCTCGACGCCGGCGACGCCGAAACTGGCATGAACGCCTACATCGGCTTCCATGAAGAACTGTTCGCCCTGACCTCCAACCCGATCTTCCAGAACGTGGTGCAACAAACCAGTAACGCCCTCAAGCAAAGCGCCCAAGTGCTGCGCAACTCGCCCGAGCACCTGGCGGAGCGCCTGCGGGAAAACGAAGCCGTGGTGCGCGCCATCCGCAACAAGAACAGCGCCCTGGCCAGTGCGGAAATGCGTCGGCACATCCTTCAGGAAGGCCTGCGCATGGGCATCCGTTTGAACATCCCGGACGACCATCTGGGCAGCTGACTTTCTGGAGACCGGCCATGACCGCTCACGCGCTGCACCGCGACCCTATCCTCCCTGCCCTGCGCCTGGTCGCTGGTAAAAAGCCTTCGGTGGACGACATCTACCCGCGCCTGTTCGACGCCATCCTCGAACAACGCATCGCCCCAGCCAGCCGTTTTACCGAAGAAGGCCTGGGCGAAATCTTTGGCGTGAGTCGCAGTGTGATTCGCCGGGTCCTGGCAAAACTGTCCCATCAGCAAGTAATCATCCTGCGGCCCAACCAACGGGCCCAGGTCGCCGCGCCGGACCCGCAGCAAACCCGGCAAATCCTTGAAGCACGGCGCCTGACTGAAATAACTGTGGTGCAACTGGCCTGCGCACACGCCACACCGCCCCAGGTGCGCCAGTTACGCGAGCTGATTGCCCGCGAGCGCGAGTGCATCGAGCGCGACCAGCGTGGACCGGCGATTCGGCTGTCGGGGGAATTTCATCTGCAATTGGCAGCGATGGCGCGCAATGCACCGCTGGCGCAGTTCCTTAACAGTTTGGTGCCGCTGACGTCGTTGATCATTGCCCAATACGAAGCAAAAGCCTGCACGTATTGCGCGTGGCAGGAGCATGCGGCGATTGTGGATGCGGTGGAGCACCGTGACTCAACCACTGCGGTGAACCTCATGATGCAGCACTTGGATCATCTGCAAAGCAAACTAGTAAAACACCACTGCACCTAAGTGAATGAAGATCAAAATGTGCCCTTCAGTGTTTGATAAATAGCGCTGCAACAAAAAGCCCCCGCATCTCACGATGTGGGGGCTTTTGTTTTACCGCTTGATCAAGCCGGTTGCAGCACCGGCTGACCACTCAACGCCAGGTCCAGCAACTCGCGGTTGGCCACGGCATACATGGCGTAGTCCGTACCCACAGCAGCACGAATCTCAACCATCATCGCCACCCAACGCTCGGCCATGTCCTTGTGCTGCTCAAGCCACAGGGCCACGCGGGCTTCCATGTCTTGTGGCGCGTCGGCCATTTGCAGGACGGAGATGGTGATTGCACGCTGCTGCCAGTCCACGTCATCGCGGAAGGCTTCGCGGGCCTGGGCCTGCCAGTTGTTGGCCACCGGCAGATCGCTGATCTGCTGCAGGTACCATGGCAAGTCCAGGGCGCTGCCAACGGCGAAGTAGGCCTTGGCCACTTCGGCGGCGTCATGCCCGGTGACGTCAGCGGCTTCGATGATCGGCAGCAAGGTGTACAGGTGAGCCGTGCCTGCAACCATGCGTGCCAACAGCTCAGGAACACCGGCTTCGGTGTAGGCCTGGTAACGGTTCTGCCAACCTTCACGGGTCGGGCCTTCCAGCAGTTCGTCGAGCTTGAGGCCCAACGCCGCCAGGTGCGGACCGAAGTGCGCGGTGTCACGGCCAGCGTCCTGCTCGTTGCGACGGCTGCGCAGGAACCAGCGCGTGGCGCGACGACCCAGGCGCATCAGCTCGTCCATCAGCTCCAGTTGCACGTCAGCCGACACCTGGTGGTCCAGGGCTTCGATCTGGCGGAACCAGTGCGGGAGATGGAAGATGTCACGCACGATCACGTAAGCGCCGGCTACGTTCGCCGGGGTCATGCCGGTCGACTCTTTGAGCCGTTGAACGAAGGTGATACCCATGTGGTTGACCAGATCGTTGGCGATCTGGGTGCTGACGATTTCGCGCTTGAGGCGGTGGCGGCGCATGGCCTCGCCGAACTTGGCGACCAGGCTCGGTGGGAACGCGGTCTCCATGTCTCGGGTCAGGTAGTCGTCATCCGGTACGCGAGACTTGAGCAGCGCTTCCTTGAGGTCGATCTTGCTGTACGAGATCAGCACCGACAGTTCCGGACGGGTCAGGCCCTTGCCATTCGCGGCGCGCTCGACGAGCTGCTCCTCGGTCGGCAGGTACTCGATGGCGCGGTCCAGCTTGCCACGGCCTTCCAGGTCGCTCATCAGGCGCTTGTACTCGGCGGCACGCTCGTAGGCACGGCGCGCAGCCAGGGACAGGGCCTGGGTCTGCTTGTAGTTGTTGCCCAACACCAGGTTGCCGACTTCGTCGGTCATGCTCGCCAGCAACTGGTTGCGTTGCTTGTCGGTCATGTCACCGGCCTGCACCACTTCGTTGAGCAAGATCTTGATGTTCACTTCGTGGTCGGAGCAATCCACACCACCGGCGTTGTCGATGAAGTCGGTGTTGGAACCGCCGCCATTGAGGCCGAATTCCACACGACCCAGTTGGGTCATGCCGAGGTTACCGCCCTCGCCCACCACTTTGCAGCGCAGCTCGTTGCCATTGACGCGCAGTGCGTCGTTGGCTTTGTCGCCCACATCGGCGTGGCTTTCAGTGCTGGCCTTGACGTAGGTACCGATACCGCCGTTCCACAACAGGTCTACCGGCGCCTTGAGCAAGGCGTTCAGCAATTCGGTCGGGGTCAGCTTGTTGGCCGAGATGTCGAAGCGCTCTTTCATCTGTGGCGAGATGGCAATGCTCTTCGCGCTGCGCGAGAAGATACCGCCGCCTTCGGACATGATGCTGGTGTCGTAGTCGGTCCAGGCCGAACGCGGCAGCTCAAACAAGCGCTGGCGCTCAACGAAGCTGGTGGCCGGGTTCGGGTTTGGATCGATGAAGATATGCAGGTGGTTGAAGGCCGCGACCAGTTGCAGCTTGTCGGACATCAACAGGCCGTTACCAAACACGTCACCGGCCATGTCGCCGACGCCCACAACAGTGATGCTGTCTTCCTGCACATTGATGCCGCGCTCACGGAAGTGACGCTGCACACCGACCCACGCGCCCTTGGCGGTGATGCCCATTTTCTTGTGGTCGTAACCGGCGGAACCACCCGAGGCGAACGCGTCGCCCAGCCAGAAGCCGTAGTCGATGGCGATGCCGTTGGCGATGTCGGAGAAGGTCGCAGTGCCCTTGTCCGCAGCCACCACCAGGTACGGGTCATCGTTGTCATGGCGCACAACGTTGGCCGGCGGTACCAGGGCGCCGTCTTTCAGGTTGTCGGTGATGTCCAACAGGCCGGAAATGAAGATGCGGTAGCAGGCGATGCCTTCGGCCGCGATCTCGTCCCGGCTGCCGCCCAGTGGCAGGCGACGCGGCAGGAAGCCGCCCTTCGCCCCCACTGGCACGATGACCGAGTTCTTCACTTGCTGGGCTTTTACCAGGCCAAGCACTTCAGTACGGAAGTCTTCTTCACGGTCGGACCAGCGCAACCCGCCACGCGCCACGTTGCCGAAGCGCAGGTGCACACCCTCAACCCGTGGCGAGTACACGAAGATTTCAAACTTCGGCACTGGCTTAGGCAGCTCAGGAATCGCGTGCGGGTTGAACTTGAAGCTGAAGTACGACTTGTTCTGACCGTTGGCGTCGGCCTGGTAGAAGTTGGTACGCAGGGTGGCCTTGATCAGGTCCAGGTAGCGACGCAGGATGCGGTCTTCGTTGAGCACCTGAACGTCGTCCAGGGCGCTGAGAATCGCTTGTTCCAGGCGTTGCTGCTTGTCTTCCAGGTCTTCGGCGGTGAGTTTGCGGGCCAGGTAGAAACGGGTCTTGAACAACCGGGTCAACTCGCGAGCGATGTCGGTGTGGTTGTTCAGGGTGCTGGCGATGTAACCCAGGTCAAAGCCCAGGCGGATCTGCTTCAGGTAACGGGCGTAGGCACGCAGCAAGGCCACGTCGCGCCAAGGCAGGCCAGCAGTCAGTACCAGGCGGTTGAACGCATCGTTCTCGGCGTCGCCATGCACGATGTGCACGAACGCGTCTTGCAGGGTGTCGTTGAGCTGCTGGATATCCAGGTTCACGCCTTCGGCGGCGATGAACGCGAAGTCATGGATCCAGAACTCACGACCACTGGCATGACGCAGGCGATACGGGAACTCACCCAGCACGCGAAGGCCGAGGTTTTCGAGGATCGGCAGCACGTCGGACAGCGCCAGCGGGGTGTCGGCATGGTAGAGCTTGCAATGCAGCTCGCGTTGGCCGGAGACCTGGCCCAGCGGCTGGTAGAAGCTCATCACCAGCGGGTTGGCTTCGGTCAGGCTGTTGAGGTGCTGCATGTCGACCACAGCCGAATGCGCAGCAAAACGCTCGCGGTAACCGGCGGGGAAGCCTTTCGGGAAGTCGGCCAGCACGTTGGTGCCTTGGGCTTCGCCGAAGCTTTCCACGACCAGGCTGGAGTAGTCGTCCTGCCAGCTGCGGCAGGCCTGCACCACTTCTTTTTCCAGTTGCAGCGTGTCGATGTCCAGGCGGTTCTTCGGGTCAACCCGCAGAATCAACTGCACGCGCGCCAGCACGGACTCGGAGAAGAAGGTCCAGAATTCGCAGTCCGAGGCCTTCAGGCGATCCATCAGCACTTGCTGGATTTTCTGGCGCACTTCGGTGGAATAGACGTCGCGCGGCACGTAGGCCAGGCAGTAGCAGAAACGACCGTACGGGTCTTTGCGCAGGAACACACGGATCTTGTTGCGTTCCTGGATCTGCACGATCGACATCACGGTGCTGAACAGCTCGTCGACCGGAGTCTGGAACAGGTCATCACGCGGCAGCACCTCAACGACTTGAGCAAGCTCCTTGCCCAGGTGAGCCTTGGGCTGGAAGCCGGAACGGCGTTCGATTTCCGCGACCTTGCGGCGGATGTACGGGATCACCCGCACGCTTTCGCCATACACCGAGGAAGTGTACAGGCCCATGAAACGGTGTTCCTTGATGACCTTGCCGTCGGCGCTGATCTCACGGATCGACACGTAGTCCGGATACGCCGGGCGGTGCACGCGGCTCGGGTGCGCAGCCTTAGCGAACGACAGCACGGTCGGCTCACGCAGGTACGCCACGGCATAGTCTTCGATGCGCAGGTCGTCGGCGGTAAGGCCGGCGCGCAGCAGTTTGGTCAGACCGAGGAAGGAATCGGCGTCATATTCGATATGACCGCCATCCGCCTCGTCACGTACCACAAACTCTTCATAACCGAGGAAGGTGAAGTGGTTGCCCACCAGCCATTCCAGGAAGTTCTTGATCTCGGCTTTTTCTTCGCCGTCGATGCTGAACTGGCTGGCGTCGATACCGGCCAGCAGGTCCTGGACCTTGGCTTTCATCGGTTCGAAATCAGCCACGGCCACGCGCACTTCGCCGAGCACCTGCTCAAGCTCTTTGCTCAGCACGCTCAGTTCGGCGGCGTTGGCGCAGCGGTCAATTTCCAGGTACATCAGCGATTCTTGCTGGATGCCTTCGCCCTGGGTGCCTTTCGGCAGGATTTCCAGCAGCTCGCCCTTGGCACCACGACGTACGCTGAGCACGGTAGTTTGCAGGGTGTGGATGCTGTAGCCACGGCGGTTCAGTTCGGTGCGGACCGAGTCCACCAGGAACGGCAGGTCATGGTGCAGCACTTCGACCGCGGTGTGGGTCGACTGCCAGCCATGACGTTCATAATCGGGGTTGTAGACACGCACCTGCGGCTGGGTGTGGTCAAAGCGCTCAAGCAGACGCCACGCAGAGAGGGTGCAGCCGGCCAGGTCGGAAAGGCGACGCTGGGTCAGTTCGTCCAGGGAAATGATGCCGAAGAATTGTTCAGCAAACAGCGCCACTTGTGGCAGTGCCTGTTCACTGATGTGCTGGGCCAGTGCCGCTTGCAGTTGATGCTGGAAGTCGGCCTTGCTGGCTGCGGTGAAGAACGCCATCTGTGGTACTCCGCTTGGGCTTGTTATTGATGGAAGCGTCGCGTGTTATCCCCTTGGGGGACCGTCAGCTCTGTTCGCTGGGAATTCTGGAAACACCATAAACGAATCAGAGTGACAGGTGGGTGAAGCTGGACAAGACAATCAGGTCACATACAACTTCCATAAGATGCGCACCTTGCCGGGTGACGGTACGACGGGCAGGTCAGGCGCCTGGCGGGTGCACATCCGTTGCGCAGCTTAACGAGTGTAGGAAGACAGCTGCTTGCGACGCTGCGACATATTCGGTCATCGGTAAGCAGGCTTGGGGTTGCGACTTGGGCAACCCGGATTTCCAGGTAGAAAAACCGACGCTTTTCAATCCCCCGAGTACCAGAAGTGACTGATTCAGCCGGCCAGGTCATGCACGGGATCTGACACTGGATGCAGCACAAAATTCGTCGCAATGGCACAATTGCCCCCATCACGCCCTACCCCAGACAGGATTCCCCATGCTGCAACTGAAAACCGACGCCCTGATGGTCACCCCGTGCGACGACGAAGAAGACAACATGGCCATGCTCTGCTGCCACGGCAAAAACGGCGATATGTTCATGCTCACCCGTTATCCCGATGAAGATGAGGTGGAACTAACCTGGGACTACGCGCCGTCGACCCTGGATGGGTTGAAGGTCACGCTGAGTGAGACGACCGTGCTGGTAGAACTCGCCGCCGGCGATGCCGACGCGTTGGGTGGCAAGGATCAGTTGCAGATCACCCATGCCACGGCCGTGTCGGACATGGCCGAAGTTGAAGAAACCCTGCAGAACATCCTCAAGGGCACCGGTACCTTCTCCCGGACTTAAGTCACTGTTTAGTGAGCGGGCTTGCCCCGCTCACTAAACACCCGGTCCAGCCCTCATTCCTCGCGGACACACAAAAATCCTACAAGTTTTGCCAAAAATACCCGTTACGTCGTTAGTCGCCTGCCCCCTCGATGGATTAAAGTAAGCCCCCCAAGCCCGGCGGTTTTTACTCGACGCCTGCGCTCATCTCTCCAGGAACCGTCATCGATGGAACATCGTGAAGCGCTGCTTGCGCTGCGAACTTTTCTTTCTACGCAGATTCTCGGCCAGGAAAAACTCATCGATCGCTTGCTGATCGCCTTGCTCGCTGACGGCCATATGCTGGTAGAAGGCGCGCCGGGCCTGGCCAAGACCAAGGCCATCAAAGAGCTGGCCGAAGGCATAGAAGCGCAGTTCCATCGAATCCAGTTCACCCCCGACCTGTTGCCCGCCGACATCACCGGCACCGAGATCTATCGCCCGGAAACCGGCAGTTTCGTGTTCCAACAGGGGCCGATCTTCCACAACCTGGTGCTGGCCGACGAAATCAACCGCGCGCCGGCCAAGGTGCAATCGGCGTTGCTGGAAGCCATGGCCGAGCGCCAGGTCAGCGTGGGACGCAGCACCTACGACCTGTCGCCGCTGTTCCTGGTCATGGCCACGCAAAACCCCATCGAGCAGGAAGGTACCTACCCGCTGCCCGAAGCCCAGCTCGACCGGTTCCTGATGCACGTCAAGATCGGCTTCCCCGACGCCGCCGTCGAGCGGCGCATCCTGCAACAGGCGCGTGGCGAAGCCCTGAACGGCGAAACCAAGCCTGAGCGCCGCGTCAGCCAACAGGCGATCTTCGCCGCACGCAAGGAAATCCTCGGCTTGTACATGGCTGATGCGGTAGAGGAATACCTGGTGCAACTGGTGATGGCCACGCGCACCCCGGCCAAGTTCGACCCGGAGATGGCCGAGTGGATCGCCTATGGCGCCAGCCCACGCGGTTCCATCGCCCTCGACCGCTGCGCCCGCGCCCATGCCTGGCTGGCCGGTCGCGACTTCGTCAGCCCAGAAGATATCCAGGCGGTGCTGTTCGACGTGCTGCGCCATCGCATCATTCTGTCGTTCGAGGCCGAAGCCGCCGGCATTGACCAGGACCGCGTGGTGCAACGCATTCTTGACGTCGTTGCCGTGGCTTGAAACCCATGAACACCAGCGATGGAATCCGCGTCACGCTCAGCGAATTGATCGAGATGCGCCACCGTGTGCGCGAAGTGCAGCTGTTTTCCACGCCGAGCCAGCGCAGCCCGCTGATCGGCCTGCATCACTCCAGGCTGCGCGGGCGCGGTGTCGACTTCGACCAGGTGCGCGTGTACCAGGCCGGCGACGATGTGCGCACCATCGACTGGCGCGTGACCGCGCGCACCCAGGAACCGCACACCAAGCTGTTCCACGAAGAGCGCGAGCGACCGATTTTCATCATTGTGGAGCAAAGCTGCCGGCTGTTTTTCGGCTCAGGGCAGATGTTCAAATCGGTGCTGGCGGCCCAGGCGGCCAGCCTGATCGGCTGGGCGGCGCTGGGGCACAACGACCGCGTGGGCGGGTTGGTATTCGGCGATAGCGAGCACTACGAAATCAAACCGCGCCGCAGCAAACAAAGTCTGCTGCAACTGCTTAACCGGTTGGTGCGCGTCAACCAGAGCCTGAACACCGAAAGCCGCCCCGAGGCTGACGCACTGGGCATGGCCCTGCGCCGTGGCCGCGAAGTGTTGCGCCCAGGCAGCCTGGTGATTGTGATCTGCGATGAACGCGCGCTCACCGAAGGTGCCGAGCAGCAATTGAGCCTGTTGTCACGGCACTGCGACCTGCTGCTGTTGCCCATCTCCGACCCGCTGGACCACGCCCTGCCCGCTGCCGGGCTGCTGCGTTTCGCAGAACGCGGTGCCCAGCTGGAACTGGATACGCTCAACGTCGATTTGCGCCAGGCCTACAAGGCCCAAGCCGAAGCGCGCATCGCCCGCTGGGAACTGCTCGCCCAGAAGCTGCGCATCTTGTTGATGCCCTTGAGCACCCAGAGCGAAATGGTCGAGCAACTGCGCGAGTACCTCAACCCGCAGCGTCCGGTTAAAAAACAATGAGCAGCCTTGACCAACTGCAACCGCTGATCGCCCCGCCAGCCGTCGGCTTTTGGCCACCTGCGCCGGGCTGGTGGTTGTTGCTGCTGCTGATTCCACTGCTCGGCTGGGGGCTTTGGTCACTGCGACGCTTCCTGCCAACCCGTCGCCCCATCGCCCGCGCCGAGCAACCGCTGGACCCATTGCGCATCGCCGCCCTCGCGGAACTGGCGCGGATGCCCAAACCCTACGACGGGGCCCCGGCCGGCGCGTGGTTGCAGCAACTCAACGGCCTGCTCAAACGCCTGTGCCGCAACGACTATCCCTACAGCCAGAGCCATACCCTCAACGGCCGAAAATGGCTGGCCTTCCTCGACAACCGCTGTCCCGCCGCTGGCCTCACACGCTGGATGGTGTTGGTGGAAGGCGCCTACAAACCCGAATGCAAACTCGACGACAAGGCCATCGCCGGCCTGACCCAAGCGGTCGACACCTGGATTCGCAAACATGTTTGAGTTCGCCTGGCCGTGGATCTTCGCCCTGTTGCCCTTGCCCTGGTTGATGCGGCTTGTGTTGCCGGCAGCCGACAGCGGTGAGCCGGCGTTGAAAGTCAGCTACCTCAGCGACCTTGAGGGCCTCGCTCGCCGCCGCGCCCGCGTCAACCTGCCCGGCTGGCGCCAGCAAGGGCCCTTTGTGGTGCTGTGGCTGCTGCTGTTAACCGCCGCCGCCCGCCCAGAATGGCTTGGCGAGCCGCTGCCGATTGCCGCCAGTGGCCGCGACCTTCTGGTGGCGGTGGACGTGTCCGGCTCCATGGACTTTCCCGATATGAACTGGCAAGACGAGGACGTCAGCCGCTTGAGCCTGGTCAAACACTTGCTCGGCGACTTTCTTGAAGGCCGTGAAGGTGACCGCGTCGGCCTGATCCTGTTCGGCAGCCAGGCCTACCTGCAAGCACCGCTGACCTTTGACCGCCGCACCGTGCGCACCTGGCTGGATGAAGCGCGCATCGGCATTGCCGGCAAGAACACCGCGATTGGCGATGCCATTGGCCTGGCCTTGAAACGCCTGCGTCAGCGCCCGGCGCAGAGCCGTGTACTGATCCTGGTCACCGACGGCGCCAACAACGCCGGGCAGATCGACCCACTGACCGCCGCGCGCCTCGCCGCTGAAGAAGGCGTGAAGATCTATCCGATCGGTATCGGCGCCGACCCGGAACAAACCGGCTCCCTGGGCATCCTCGGCGTCAACCCGAGCCTGGACCTCGACGAACCGGCACTCAAGGCCATCGCCGAGGCCACGGGCGGTCAGTACTTCCGCGCCCGTGATGGCGAAGAGCTGCAAGCGATCAAGGCAACGCTCGACACGCTCGAGCCCGTTGAGCAGCAACCCACCCAGGCACGCCCGGCCCTGGCCCTGTACAGCGCGCCGCTGGCCTTGGCGTTGGTGCTGAGCATGTTGCTGGTGATCCAGGAACGCTGGCCGAACAACGCCTTGCATCGGTGGCTCACCAAATTGTCGAGCAAGGGGATTTTCCTGCAACAGCACCCGGAATGGCGCCAGCGCCTCACACGCCTGCGCTTGCGGAGGCGTCGATGATCGACCTGTGGCCACACTGGTTCCGCCCTTGGTCGCTGTTGCTCCTGCCATTGCTCGGCTGGTTGCTATGGCACCTATGGCATCGGCAAAAGCGCGCCGGGCGTTGGCAGATGATCCTGCCGCCGGCCTTCCACGCCGTGTTGCTCAGTGGTGGCAACGGGCGCGAAAGCAAATCGCCATGGGTGGTGCTCGGCGTTGCCTGGCTCTTGGCCGTACTGGCGCTGCTTGGGCCCAGTTGGCAAAGGGTTGAGCAGTCCAGCCAGAAACCCTCCGATCCTTTGGTGGTGCTGCTGGAACTGACCCCGGAAATGCTCGCCACCGACAGCCCGCCCAACCGCCTGGAACAGGCGCGGCGCAAGCTGTATGACCTGTTGCAGGCACGCACCGATGCGCAGACCGCCATCGTCGTTTACGCCGGCAGCGCCCACACCCTGGTGCCGCTGTCAGACGACCTGGGCACCAGCCGCAACCTGCTCGAAGCCCTGCGCCCGTCAATCATGCCGGAGCCCGGCCACCGCGCCGACCTGGCAGTCGAGAAAGCCCTGGGCCTGCTCAAACAAGGCGGCCTCGGCCAGGGGCGTCTGTTGCTGATCGGCTCGTCGCTGTCCAAACAGGAACGCCAGGGCATTCGGCTGCTGCTGCAAAGTAGCCAGGCGCCGACCCTGTCGATCCTCGGTATCGGCAGCCGGGAAGGCACCCCGGTGACCCAGGAAAGTGGCGAGTTCCTCAAGGACGAACACGGCGCGATCCTGGTGCCACGTCTGGACAGCCCGACGCTCAAGGCGTTCGCCAGCGAAATGGGCGGCCGCTACCGCGCCGCCCGCCTGGACGACAAAGACCTGCGCCAACTCGGTGTACTGGACCCGCCACACACCTTGCGCAACGACGCTCAACGGCTGCACCTCGATACCTGGGCCGACCAGGGTTACTGGCTGCTCCTGCCGCTGTTGCTACTCGCTGCCTGCGCCGGTCGGCGTGGCTGGTTGTTCTGCCTGCCCCTGCTGCTGTTGAGCGCGCCACAACCCAGCTATGCCTTCGGCTTGCAGGACCTGTGGCTGCGTCCCGACCAGCAAGGCCAATACCTGCTGAAGCAGAAACGCCCCGCCGAAGCCGCCGAACACTTCGAAGACCCTCAGTGGCAGGGCGTAGCGCTCTACGAAGCCGGCAACTATGCCGAGGCCATCAAGCGTTTCGCCGAGAGCAATGACGCCTACGCCCACTACAATCGGGGTAACGCCCTGGCCAAGTCCGGTGAGCTGGAGGCCGCCATCGACGCCTACGAACAGGCCCTTGAAGCACAACCCGACTTGCAACCGGCCCTGAAAAACAAAGCGCTGGTGGAAACCCTGATGCAGGAAAAAGAGCAGCCCGAACCCGATAAGCCAGCCAATAACGAGGATGACGAAACCACCCAACCCGGCCAAACTGCGCAACCGGGTGCGAGTGGGCAAAGCACCATGGGTGGCGAGCAGTCATCCCAAGGCCAGGGGAAAGCCGGCACCGGCGACACACAGGCCGGTAATACGCCGCACACCGCAGGCAATGAAGTGCCGGGCAGCGAATTGGGCGACGAACAAACCACTACCCCGCCGCTGCTTCCTGCCGACGCCAGCCTCGACGGTGAACGTCGCCAGGCCCTGGAGCAATGGCTACGGGAGATCCCGGACAACCCCGGCGAACTGCTGCGCCGCAAATTCTGGTACGAACAGCAACAACATCAGGACAAGACTCGATGAGCCGTCGCACCACCCTACTGTTCCTGCTCGCACTCTCGGCAGGCCACGCCCAGGCGGCGAGCCTGACTGCCAGCGTCGACCGCAGCCGCCTCAATTCCGGGGAAACGGTGGAGCTCACGGTAGAGTCCAGCGATGTAACGCAGTTCGGCAAACCCGACCTGTCGCCGCTGGATGCGCAGTTCGAAGTCAGCGGTACGCGGCAGATCAACCAACTCACCACGCTGGGCGGCGATAACCACGCCACCACGCGATGGATCATCACGCTGCTGCCCAAGGAAAACGGCACGGTGCTCATCCCGCCCCTGCAAGTAGGCGAGTACAAGACCCAGCCGATCAGCCTGCAAGTGATAGAAACCGCTAGCCAGAACACAGCCGCCGAACTGGCCCCGGTGTTTGTCGAGGCCAATCTTGACCAGACCAGTGTCTACGTCCAGGCCCAGGCACTGTTGACCGTGCGGGTGTACCACTCGGTGTCGCTGTATGACGACAGCAGCCTCACACCGTTGCAGATTGCCGACGCACGCGTCGAACAATTGGGCGAGTCACGCACCTACGAGAAGGTGATCAACAGCATTCGCCACGGCGTGATCGAAACCCGCTACGCGATTTACCCGCAGCACAGCGGCACGTTGGCAATTGCGGCGCAGACGTTCAGCGCCACGCTGGTTGAGTCGCGCCCGCCGCAAGAGAACACACTGCAAGGCACCAAACCCGGCAAGCTGATCCACGTCAGCTCGGCGCAGCTGCCGCTGGTGGTCAAGCCCAAGCCGGCGCTGTATCCCGCCGATACGCCCTGGCTACCGGCGCGCAGCCTGACCCTGAGCGAAAACTGGAACCCGGAGCCCGAGCATGTCCAGGTCGGCGACTCGCTGACTCGCAGCCTCACGGTCAAGGCCGAAGGCCTGTCCAGCGCGCAACTGCCGGCCCTGCCTAGCACCGAGATCAACGGCCTGCGCCGCTACCCGGACCAACCGGTGCTCGGCAACCAGACCAACGACCGCGGCCTGATCGGCAGCCGCGAAGACCGCGAAGCCCTGGTGCCCAACCGCGCAGGTGCACTGGAACTGCCTGCCGTTGAAGTGGTGTGGTGGAACACCCACGAAGATCACCTTGAGCGCACCAGCCTGCCGGCCCGCACCCTGCAAGTGGCGATCAACCCTAGCCTGGTGGTCGACACTCCCGCCACGCCCACCGTCATCACCGCCCCCGATGACAACCACCTGTGGCTGTGGCAACTCAGCACCCTGCTCCTTGCCTGCACCACCTTGCTGGGCTTTGGCTTGTGGTGGCGCGCACGCCGACAGCCCGCCGTACTGCGCGCCGCACAAACCGGCCCGAGCCCGCGCACCCTGCTCGACGACCTCAAGCGCGCCACCCAGGCCAACGACCCCCACGCCACCCGCCAGGCCCTCGACGCCTGGGCACGGCAACAGCCGGAAACCCTGGCAGACATGGCCGCGCGGTTTGTGCCGCTGTCGGACGCGTTGGACGGCTTGAACGGCGCGCTGTACAGCGAGGGCGGCCATTATTGGCTGGGTGAAGACCTGTGGCGTGCGATCAAAGCCATCCCCGTGGCCGAACGCGAGCAAGACCCGGCCACCGACACCACCAGCTTGCCGCCGCTCTACCCCAAATAACCCACCACAAAACCCTGTGGGAGCGGGCGTGCCCGCGATGGCGGTGTAACAGTTGGCAGATGTGTTGGCTGATACTCAGCCATCGCAGGCAAGCCAGCTCTCACAGGGTTAGGCTGCGTTTAGTGCAGCCGGGGCACGTCCGCTCGATCTACCTGAACGCCAACAAAATCGCTACACCTGCCATCCAAAGGAAACAAGTCGACATGAGCATCATCTTGATGATCAGATGCCTTCTCAGACGCGGAGGAAAACTGGCAAGATCCACCGGGTCTATCTCTCCAATAATGAGCGAAGCCCTCGGCCACACTACCATTCCAGCAATTTTAAATATCTCCAGGAGCGACCAAATCACCCCGCGTTTTCCCAGGCTTGGCCCCAGAGATAAATGTAATGGCTATTTTTCAGAGCCTCCTTGTGTAGTGGCTTTAAGGTGGCACCGACTCAGGTACAGACTGTATGCGATACCAGCCATGCCGAGCAGGCCCGGTACACCTCCAACAATCCAGAAAGCCAACCAGGAGGTTCAAAAATCTCCCGATGTCATGGCAGTGTTTTCTCGTACAACATTTCTCCGCTGACTTCGCCGACCTTCCCACCGATAGTCGTACCCGCCCAGGCGCCAGCTCCTACTAAAGCAGCAGCACATACGACCCCGCCTATACCTGTAGACATATAACTCGCGAACGCACCACCTGCCGCACCGCCAATCAGCGGGTCATCGAAGTCAGCAATGATCCCATCGCCCTGCCAGCGCTCGATACCGCGCAGGCGGCAGAGGATGTCTTCTTCCAGGAATAGGTCCCAGGATGCACGGGTGCTGCTCAGGTATTTGCCTCGGCACAGCCATCGGGAACCCAATGATGGGTCAGGGGCATGGGTGGAAAGTGCCGAGAGCTTTCAAGTTAAAAATTTCACCGCAGAACTACCTGAACTCCAGCAGAACAACCCCGATCAACATCCAAATGAAGGCGATGATCATCGTTTTCAGATTAAGGGTAATTCGTAGCTTTAAGTGAGGTGGGAAATTTTCAAGATCGGTTGGGTCCAGCTCTCCATTAATGAGAGAAGCTTTTGGCCACAGTAGCATTCCCGAGATTTTACCCATCTCTAAGAGTGACCAAATCAAGCCTCGTTTTCCAAGGCTTGGCCCCCAGATATAGATATAACGGCTGTGCTTTAAGGCCTCCTTTATGGCGTCCATGTGACGATGAGTCAGGTACAGGCTGTATGTAAGTGTCAAAGCTGCAAGCAACATTGGCCCCCCTAGAAAAGAGATCGCGATCCAGAGAGGCCAAGTGTCGATACTGCTCATGGTTGATTTACTTGGTAGAGTTTTTCTCCAATAGCTTCACCCGCCATCCCCCCACCCGTCGTACCCACCCATGCGCCCGCCCCCACTATAGCGGCAACACAAATAACCCCGCCAAAGCCTCCAGTCGCCACGCCCATTGCAATGCAAATAGAGCCACTGGCAGCACCAGCCATCACTCCGCTCAAAGCCCCAGGAGAAGTAGACCCCACAAATTTTCCTACTTCCGTAAGCTTGACCCTCTCGCAAGCCGCCCCAGAATCCGCATTACACACCTGCTGTATAGCCAACATCGAAGACACACCGCCAAGACCAATACCGATGTAAACGAGAACGAGAGAGTCAGCGGCAAGCCAAACTTTGGAGAGGGACTTACTTAGGGTAAAGTCAGACGATTCCGGGTATTTCGTCGTATAAGTCTGATAGGCCTGCGACGTCCGGCGCGATGCTTCGGGCTGCTACTCCTAGCTGCGTGATTGGCGGGCCGCTGCGCGGACGCCTGCCTGCACTTAATGATTACGACGCGGCACCTTCCATTCACGATGGGGGAATTTGTACAGGTAGTTCAGGTTGTCCATATCGAACCGGCCATCCTTCTTGCCGGGGCTGATGCCAATATCCAGCTTGCGCAGCAGTTTTGGGCGTGAGAGAAACGCCTTGGCCGCGTGGTGGGCCTCTGGTGAAGATGTCCTGTCGGTAGCTATCAGGCCGGCGGCCTCCCTCAGCTCGTTGAAGTTCACATAGCTGTCGGTCGCGCCAGCGGGGAACTCGCGTAAATGATCGCGGACCAGCCCTATCAGTTGCCGGTCAGTCACGCTTGCGAATGAGCGCGCGTCCGCAGCGTTGGCCTGGGTCTCAGCGCTTCGTGTCTGACGGTGGTTAGCTTGGGTTGAGCGACTGTCAGCCTCCAGTTGCTCTGGTAGAGCGGTGAAAGCAGTGGTGGAAGGTGGTTTTATTGAAAATGTCATGCTGGGCCCCTGATTCATTCAGGGATTGATTGAAAAATCCACTTTGTGAGTGGTCGCCACTCACCCTGCCGTTCCAATTCGTTCGTCACCGTCCGTTCGACATGCATTGTTAAAGGGCAGCAATCCATATCTCTTTAATTTGCAGGACGTTTCCTAGACAGTCCTTTGGCCTTGCGCCTGCTCACCAGTGGCTAGCCTTCGCTTCGTCGCTGCATATCAGCGATCGGGTGCGAGATCCCGTTATTAGCAGGCGCAATGCGCTACAACCGTCTATGGCGGCTGTGTGCGGGCAGACTTCGGTCTGGCGGGGTCCTGTTTTCCGGTATCTCAACCCGCACACAGCTTCCACCTTTTGACGTGTGTGATCGGCAAAATAATGGCTCCCAATCCAAGCAGGAGCTTTATCCATGAACAAACTCATCCCCGACCCACCACCCTCCCCGTCGTGCACCAAGACCTCAGCTTCGAAGACGCCCTCGCCCAGATCTGCGACCTGCTGCGTTGCGCAGCCGCCAACGCAGTCGGCACTACCCATGGGCTGAGCAGTGATCAGCGCAACGTGGCCGGCGCCACCGAGCACTTGATCAACAGCGCCAAAACACTCGCCGACCGAGCGCTGGACTGCCTGCATGGCTCATAACCCCTGTGGTGCGGGCTTGCCCGCACACAGTTGATCTGTGTCACCCGCAGGCAACGTGTGTGCTTTTACGGGTAAACTCCCCTCCTTTTCATCTCTTCCACGGAGTTCGCCTTGCGTCTGTTCCACACCTCCGACTGGCACCTTGGCCAAAACCTCCACGGCCAGGAACGCGATTTCGAACACGCCTGTTTCCTCGAGTGGCTGCTGGGCCAACTCAATGCCCAGCGCCCGGATGTGCTGCTCATCGCCGGCGATATCTTCGACACCGTCAACCCGCCGCTCAAGGCTCAGGAGCGGTTGTATGACTTCATCATCAGCGCCCACGAGCAAAACCCCAAGCTGACCATCGTGATGATCGCCGGCAACCACGACTCCGGCTCGCGCATCGAACTGCCTGCGCCATTGATGCGTCGCCTGCGCACCCATGCGCTCGGTCGCGTGCTGTGGCTGGATGACGGCCAACTGGATGCCGAACGCCTGCTGATCCCCCTGCCGGATGCCAAGGGCAAGATTGCCGGCTGGTGCCTGGCCTTGCCATTCCTGCGCCCGGCGGAAGTCACCGGTGCACACCTGGGTGACGACTACCTGCGCGGTATCGGCCAGGTGCATGAATGGCTGATCGCCGCCGCCAACGCCAAGCGTAAAAAAGGCCAGCCGTTGATTGCCATCAGCCATGCGCACATGGCCGGAGGGTCGGTGTCGGAAGACTCCGAGCGCAGCCTGATCATCGGCAATGCCGAGGCGCTGCCGGCCAGCCTGTTCGATAAAAGTGTCGGCTATGTCGCCCTCGGCCATTTGCACAAGCCGCAGAAGGTCAATGGCGAAGAGCGGATTCGCTACAGCGGCTCGCCGATTCCGCTGTCGTTTTCCGAAATCGGCTACAAGCACCAGATTCTCGACGTGACGTTCCAGGGCCAATGCCTGGTGAGTGTCGAACCACTGCTGATCCCGCGCTCGGTTGACCTGCAACGCCTGGAGGCTGCGCCGCTGGCGGATATCCTTAAGCAGTTGGCGGATCTGCCCGACATCGACCTGCTCGCCGAAACCCAACGCCACCCGTGGCTGGAAGTGCGCGTGCGCCTCGACGAGCCGCAACCCGACCTGCGCCAGCAAATCGAAACCGCCCTGCAAGGCAAAGCCGTGCGCCTGGTGCGCATCGCCGCCGAATACGCGGGTAAACGCGCCAGCGACAACACGGACGACGAGCGCCTGATCGAACTCGACCAGCTCACGCCCCAGGAACTGTTCAGCCGCGCCTGGCAGGACAGTTACGGCAGTGAAGTGGATGAACAGACCTTGAAGGATTTCGCCGTGCTGCTCCAGGAAGTGCAACAGGAGGAGCAACAGCCATGAAGATCCTCGCCATTCGCCTGAAAAACCTCGCCTCCCTGGCTGGCCCGTTCGAGATCGACTTCACCGCCGAGCCCCTGGCCAGCGCGGGTTTGTTCGCGATAACCGGTCCCACCGGGGCCGGTAAAAGCACCCTGCTCGATGCACTGTGCCTGGCGCTGTTTGGTGCGGTGCCGCGCCTGGGCGATACCGGCCAGGCCAAGATGCCGGACGCCGACAGCGACATTTCCATTGGCGACCCGCGCACCTTGATCCGTCGGGGCACCGGTGGTGGTTATGCCGAAGTGGATTTTGTCGGCGTCAGCGGCCGTCGCTACCGTGCGCGCTGGGAAGCCAACCGCGCCCGCGACAAGGCCAGTGGCAAGTTGCAGAACAGCCGCCAGAGCCTGATCGACCTGGACAGCGAGCAACTGCTGGCCAGCCAGAAAACCGAATACAAGACCCAGCTGGAACTGGCCCTGGGCCTGAACTTCGAGCAGTTCACCCGCGCCGTATTGCTCGCGCAAAGCGAGTTCAGTGCCTTCCTCAAGGCCAACGATAACGAGCGCAGCGAACTGCTGGAAAAGCTCACCGACACGGCCCTCTACACCCAGCTTGGCCGACGCGCGTTCGACAAGGCCAAAGACGCCAGGGACGCGCACAAGCAGTTGCAGGACCAAGCCACCGGCGTGGTGCCCCTGGCCCCTGAAGCCCGCGCCGAACTGGATCAGCAGTTCGACGCCGCAAACGCCCAGCTCAAGGCCCAACAGGCCCAACTCAAGCAGTTGGAGCGGCAACACACCTGGCTCAAGGAACTGCGCGAATGGCAGGAACGCCAGCTCGCCGCCACCGAACAACTGCAGCGCGCGCAGGCTGATTGGGATGCCCAGGGCCCGCAACGCCAGGACCTGAGTCGCTTGGAGCAATTGGCGCCACAACGTCATCAGTTCGCCCGCCAGGCCGAACTCAACAGCGTGCTTGCCCCGTTGGCCGTGCAGATTCAGTTGCATATCGAACAACAGGGCCAACTGCATGGTCGCCAGACGCAGGCCGAGCAACAGCAAGCCAGCGCGCAAACCGCGTTGGCCGAGGCGCTGAAAAACCAGGCCGATGCCGTGCCTTTGCTGCGCCAGGCGTTTGAAGAGCAGAGCACCCTCACCCACTTGACCAAAGAGCTGGCCAAGCGCACCGAGGACAAAAAGCAGCACGAACACGCCTGCACCGAAGGCCAGGCCCGGCTTAACGGTCTGCTGGAAAAGCAGAACCAAGTCGCCGAACGCCTCCAACGCCTGGTCACCGAACTCGATCGCAGCGCCGCCCTCGCCCCCTTGAGCGACGCCTGGACCGCCTACCGCGATCGCTTGCAACAGCTGATGTTGATCGGCAACCGCCTGAACAAAGGCCAGGCTGAGCTGCCGCAACTGGGACAACGCGCTACCGCTGCCGCTGAACAATTCTCCCAACAGCGCGACGCGTTGGACCTGCTCTATCAGGAAGCCGGCGCCGAACCCCATGCCGTGGCCGAGCAAATCCAGTTGCTGGCCAGCCTGCTGCAAGACAATCGCAAACAACAACGCGCCTTCGAAGACCTGACGCGCCTGTGGGACAGCCAGCAACAGCTGGACCAGCAGGCCAGCGTACTGACGCAAAAGCTCGCCGATGCCCAACAGCAACGCGAGCAACTGAACCAGACCGGCCTGCAAACCAAAGCGGAGCTGACCATTGCCGAACAAACCCTGGCGGTCACGAAGCAACTGCTTGAGCGCCAGCGCCTGGCCCGCAGCGCCAGTGTCGAGGAATTGCGCGAGCAGTTGCAGGACGACCAGCCCTGCCCTGTGTGCGGCAGCCACGAACACCCGTACCACCAGCCCGAAGCGCTGCTTCAGAGCCTCGGTCGCCATGACGAAAACGAGGAAGCCACGGCGCAGAAAGTCGTCGACTCACTCAAGGAAAAGCTCACCGAGCTGCGCGGCGAAGTCGGCGGTCTGATCGCCCAGCAAAAGGAATACCTGCAACAGCAGGAGCAACTGGCGACGCAACAACAAGCACTCAAGCCCAGCCTGGATGCGCACCCACTGTCGGCCGCGCTGTTCAACCAGGAGGCGGCCAAACGCAGCGCCTGGCTTGATCAACAGTTGAGTCAACTGACCCAGAGCATCGCCCAGGACGAACAACGCCAAGGCGCCCTGCTCAACCTGCAACAAAACGCCGGGCGCTTGCAGCAACAACTGCAAGCCGCCCAGGAAGCAAGCCAGCAGGCGCGTCAATTGCTGGTGGATCAGCAACGCGAGTTGGCCAGCGACCGCGAACGTCTTGAGCAGGAACTGACTGCCTTCGCCAGCCTGTTGCCCGCCGAAACCCAGGAAGGTTTGCGTGCCGAACCGGCCGCAACCTTCATGCAGCTGGACCAGCAGGTCAGCCAACGCCTGGAACAGCTCGGCCATCAACGCGATGAGCTGGCCGAGCAACAAGAACGCCAACAGGCGATCGAGAAAGAACAGACCCATCAGCAGCATCGTCAGCAGCAACTCGATGCGCTGAATCAGCAGGTCAACGAGTTGGCCGCCCAGCAACAAGCAGCTCAGGAACAACTCCGCGCATTGCTGGGCGAGCACAGCAGTGTCGAACACTGGCAACAGCAGTTGGATCAGGCCGTGACCCAATCACGCCAGAGTGAAACCGACGCCAACAAGCAATTGCAAGAGATCCACAACGCATTGATCCAGTTGGCCGCCGATCTCAAGGCCCAACAGGAGCGTCAGCAAGCGTTACACGCCGAGCAGCAATCGCTGGACACACGCCTCAGCGAGTGGCGCGCCCTGCACCCGGAACTCGATGACGACGGCCTCAACCGTCTGCTGGCCTACGATGACGCCCAGGTCAGCCAGTTGCGCCAGCAGTTGCAACACAGCGAAAAAGCCGTCGAACAAGCCAAGGTCCTGCTGCAGGAACGCGAGCAACGCCTCGCCGAGCACCAGGCCCTGCACAATGGCAACCTCGACGCCGAAGCACTGGACAGCGCCCTGGCCGCGCTCAACCAGCAGTTGGCCGAGGGAGAGAAAGCCTGCGCCGAATTGCGCGCGCGCCAATCCGAAGACCAGCGCCGCCAGGATGCCAATCAGGCCTTCGCCGAGCAGATCGCCAAGGCCTATGACGAATGGCAACGCTGGGCACGCCTGAATGCGCTGATCGGCTCGGCCACGGGCGACACCTTCCGCAAGATCGCTCAGGCCTACAACCTCGACCTGCTGGTGCACCACGCCAACGTGCAATTGCGCCAATTGGTGCGTCGCTACCGCCTCAAGCGCGGCGGCAGCATGCTGGGCCTGTTGGTCATGGACACGGAAATGGGCGATGAACTGCGCTCGGTGCATTCGTTGTCCGGTGGCGAGACGTTTCTGGTGTCGCTGGCGTTGGCCTTGGGCCTGGCGTCGATGGCCTCCAGCACGTTGAAGATCGAGTCGCTGTTTATCGACGAAGGTTTCGGCAGCCTGGACCCCGAGTCGCTGCAGTTGGCCATGGACGCACTGGACGGTTTGCAGGCCCAGGGCCGCAAAGTGGCGGTGATCTCCCACGTGCAGGAAATGCACGAGCGCATTCCGGTGCAGATCCAGGTCAAGCGCCAGGGCAATGGCTTGAGCACGCTGGAGGTCAAGTGAGCGAGGCGCTGCTGTATTCGTTTCGACGTTGCCCGTATGCGATGCGTGCGCGCCTGGCGTTGCGCTATTCGGGGGCGCCCGTGCGCATTATCGAAGTGAGCCTCAAGGCCAAGCCGGCCGAGATGCTGGCACTGTCACCCAAAGGCACGGTGCCGGTGTTGAGCGTGAATGGCGAGGTGATCGATGAAAGCCTGGCGATCATGCAATGGGCGCTGGCTCAGCACGATCCGCAGGATTGGCTGCTGCCGGGTAACCCGGCGGTATTGGCGTTGATTGCCGAGAACGATGTGGGCTTCAAGTATCACTTGAATCGATACAAGTATGCCGAACGCTATCCGGAACAACCGATGGAACATTATCGGGCCGAGGGTGAGGTGTTCTTGCGCGCACTTGAGGGATTATTGGCGAATCACGAGTACCTATTCGCCGATCACCCAAGCCTGGCAGACATGGCCCTGGCGCCGTTTGTGCGGCAGTTCGCCCATGTGGATCGGGAATGGTTTGCCGGTGCACCGTATCCCCGGTTACAGCAGTGGCTGGAGCGCTTCCTGCAATCGCCGCTGTTCATTGCCGTGATGGCAAAGAACTGACCCGACAGGGCTCTGTAGTGAGCGGGCTTGCCCCGCGCTGGGCTGCGAAGCGGCCCCATCGAAAACGCCGCACGGTGTCAGGTATTCCTCGGCGCCTGGTTTTGGGGCTGCTTCGCAGCCCAGCGCGGGACAAGCCCGCTCACTACTGGAATTCGGCTTAGCCTTCAACCAGGTTAAGCAACCGCTCACGGGCAATCTCCGGCTCACCGTCCACCCCTTGTATGGAGGACAGGATGGGGGCGGAGTAGAGAACCAGGATGAGTGCGGCGAGTCGGAGTGCCATGCTGTCGATTCCAGGAATAAATGCGTCAATATTTGAGCGTCAAATTTAAACACATGGCAATGTGATATCAATCATTTTTATTTTGCAGATGCACAAACGCCAAACCACTGGAACGAGCCAGGCTTCGTTCCAGTGGTTTGGCGTCTGCTTTTGTGCAGGTTATTGCTGAGTCTTGTGATCCAGTGCGGCGTAGAAGTTGGCACTTTGTTGCAGGTATTTCTGGGTGTAGGCGCTGGTGCTGGATTTTTTGCCGGAGACTTCCACACTGGCCGCCGCTGGCAGGGCAACAGTGGCGGAAACAGCGGAAGCGGCGATGATGGAGAAGAGATTCAAGTTCATGTCGGTAACCCTTGTGTTCGTTTGGTTGAGTGGCCTTGGAAGGCCTTGGAACCAAACTTACGCCCGAGGGTTAAACCTTAGAAATGCTTTGAAACAGTAGCCGCTATTAATAAAATTAATACACCGGTTCAGGCCCCACAGTGCGGGGCCTGTGGCTTATTGACGCACCAGGAACTTGAGGTCGCTGGGGGCATCAATCGCCAGTTTCTGCACGGTTTTACCCAGCAGACCGGTTTTGGGGTCGCGTTCAACCACCACGATTTCGTTGCTTTTCTGGTTGGCGATCAGCAAAAACTTGCCGCTCGGGTCCAGGCTGAACTCGCGCGG
This sequence comes from Pseudomonas sp. EA_65y_Pfl1_P113, assembly GCF_963970525.1. Taxonomy (NCBI): domain Bacteria; kingdom Pseudomonadati; phylum Pseudomonadota; class Gammaproteobacteria; order Pseudomonadales; family Pseudomonadaceae; genus Pseudomonas; species Pseudomonas sp. EA_65y_Pfl1_P113. The sequence continues at coordinate 6,295 of NZ_CAXAQM010000002.1, read as the reverse complement.
GTGGTCGCCGTCCACTGAACGGCGTTGCAGTTCCTTGAGGTGCGCGGTAGCCGGGTCGATGCTGAACACCAGCAACTGATTGGCCGTGCCACGGTTGCTCACGTAGAGGAATTTGCCATCACTGGACGCATGCAGCGCGGCGCTGGCCTTGTCGGACACCGGTTGCTCGGCCGCCAAATCCACCCGTTGCGTCTGGGTCAGTTGGCCGTCTTTGTAGTCAAACACCGCGACCTGTGCGCTCATCTCGGTGGTCAGCCAGGCATGCTTGCCATCAGCGCTGAACAACAAGTGACGCGGACCGCTGCCCGGCGGCAGTTGCACCGAGGCCGGAGTGGCCGGGGTCAATGGCAGTTCATGATTGGCCTTGGGGTCGTAGTGATAGGCAAACACCTTGTCCGCGCCCAGGTCCTGCACGAACACGTAGTTGCCATCTGGCGACGACACCACCGAATGCACATGGTTGGATGCCTGGCGCTCCGGGTTGACGCGGCTGGCCGGGTGGCCGCTAAGTTGCACCGGGGCTGACAGCTTGCCCTCGGCATCGACCGGCAGCACCGCCAGGCTTCCGCCCGGATCTTCCACTACCGAGTAGTTGGCCACAAACAGGTAGCGCCCATCGGCGGCCACGCTGGAATGGGTGGGCTCGTTGCCAAGGCTCTGGACCTGGTTGATCAAGGTCAACTGATGATTCTGCGGATCAATGCTGTAGCTGCTCACGCGGCCGACCGCATCCTGTTGGCCCGGCCCGTTTTCGTTGACCACAAACAGGTGCTTCTGGTCCTTGGAGACCGTCAGCCACGACGGGTTCGCCGCCTTGGCCGCTAACACCGGCTGGCCTTGGAACGTGCCGGTACGGCTGTCGAATTGCAGGCGGTAGATGCCTTGGCTGGTGCCAGCGGTGTAGGTGCCCACCAGCAGTTCATAGGTGTCGGCCGGCGCGGCTTGCACCGACATCGCGCCTACGCTGCCGGCCATCAGCAGGGGCCAGAATTTACGCATCATCCGCTTCATCCTCGTCGTTGTTGTTGTCGCCCTTGATCGCACTCAGGCAGACCAGACGGTGTTCACCGTCTTCGTTGCTCAAGAGCCAGCTTTGCAAGCTGCCATCAAAGGTGGCGGCGTTCAGTTGATCTGGACTGAACGTCCAACGCTTGAGTTCCCGGCCGTCCATGCTTTCGATCTGCAAGTGCTGATCGAACGTGAAGTCGAAGGCGTGCAGCCCGTTGATGATCAGCATGTCGCTGTCTTTGAGGGCGGTGCTCAGGTTGGGTGCTGCGTCGGTCATGATGTGAAGTCACTGCGGGGGAAAAGACACATGATAGGTCAATTCCCCCGCAGTGCCTTGCGGCAATGGTCTCTATCGGTCAGTGAGCAAACAAAGAATTGCCCTTCTGCCCCGCCAACTTCTCCGGTTTGATCAGGAACCGCGCCAGCGCCGGCAGCAGCCACAGCGCACCAAACATGTTCCACAGCAGCATGAAAGTCAGCATCAAGCCCATGTCGGCCTGGAACTTGATGGCCGAGAAGATCCAGGTGCACACGCCAATCGCCAGGCACAAACCGGTGAACAGTACGGCTTTACCGGTGGACTTGAGCGTCTGGTAGTACGCCTCTTGCAGCGGCAGGCCGGCACGCAGGAAGCTTTCCAGGCGGCTGTAGATGTAAATGCCGTAGTCCACGCCAATCCCCACGCCCAAGGCCACTACCGGCAAGGTCGCGACCTTGACGCCGATCCCCATGAACGCCATCAGCGCGTTGCCGAGCACCGAGGTCAGCACCAGCGGCAGCACGATGCACAGGGTCGCGGCCCAGGAGCGGAAGGTGATCATGCACATGGTCGCCACGCACAGGTACACCAGGATCAAGATGGTCAACTCCGATTCCTTGATCACCTCGTTAGTAGCTGCCTCGATCCCGGCATTACCAGACGCTAGAATGAATTCCAGGCCATCCTTGTTGTTTTCCTTGGCGAAGTCCTGCACCGCATGCACCGCGCGGTCGAGGGTTTCGGCCTTGTGGTCGTTGAGGAACACCAGCACTGGCGCCACAGAGCAGTTGTTGTTGTACAGGCCATCGGCACGGGCGATGGAGTTGTTCAGCACATCGGGGTTGCGCGACAGGGTTTCCCATTTCAGGTTGCCCTCGTTCATGCCCTTGATCATCTGCTTGGACACGGTCACCAGCGAGATCGCCGACTGCACGCCTTCAGTGTTCTGCATCTTCCACATCAACTGGTCGATGGGCGCCATGGTTTCATAGCGCGAGCAGCCTTCGGCCTTGGTCTTGACCATGACCACTAGCACGTCAGAGCTGGTCGAATAGTTGCTGATGATGAAGTTGTTGTCTTTGTTGTAGCGCGAGTCCGGGCGCAGTTCCGGCGCGCCTTGGTCCAGGTCGCCGATCTTCAGGTTCTGGCTGTACCAGAGGCCACCACCAAAGGCGACCAACGCGAGCAGGATCGAGACTGGCGCCACTTTGGCGCTGGCGAATTTCGACAGCAGGCGCCAGAACGGGTGTTCGCGGTGCGCGTCTTTCTTGCTTTGGGCAATGGCGCGCTTGCTGATGCCGACATAGGAGATCGCCACCGGCAGCAGGATAAGGTTGGTGAACACGATCACCGCCACCCCGATGGACGCGCCGATGGCCAGTTCGTGGATCACGCCGATATCGATGATCAACAGCGTGATAAAGCCCACCGCGTCGGCGAGGATCGCGATCATTCCCGGCAGGAACAGCTGCCGGAATGTGCGGCGCGCCGCCGTCAGCGCGTTGTCCGCCTCACTGGACTGCAGCGCGATGCCGTTGATCTTCTGCACGCCGTGGGAAATACCGATGGCGAAGATCAGGAACGGCACCAGCATCGAATACGGATCGAGGCCAAAACCGAAAAAGTGCATCAACCCGAGCTGCCAGACCACCGCCACCAATGTCGTGCTCAACACCGCAATGGTGCTGCGCAGGCAGTGGGTGAACCACAGCAGCAGAATCAGCGTGATGACAAACGCGATGCCAAAGAACAGCACCACCATCACCAGGCCATCGATCAGGTCGCCGACCTTCTTGGCAAAACCGACGATGTGGATCTTGACGTTGGGGTTCTGCGCTTCGAACTTGTCGCGAATCTTGTCTTCAAGCTCATGGGAGAACTTGCGGTAGTCAAGGGCCAGCAACGTGCCTTGGTCCTGCGGATCCGGGTAAGACTCCAGCAGCGGGATATCGACAATGCTTGATTTGAAATCGTTGGCTACCAGGCGCCCGACCTGGCCGGACTTGAGCACGTTGTTGCGCAGTTGATCAAGGCTTTGCGGCGAGCCGTTGTAACTCTGCGGAATCACTTCACCACCGGCAAAGCCTTCTTCGGTCACTTCGGTCCAGCGTACGCTGGGGCTCCACAGCGACTTGAGGCCCGAACGGTCGACGCCGGAGATGTAGAACACTTCGTCGTTGATCTGGCGCAGGGTCTCCATGTACTCCTTTGTAAAGATGTCGCCGTTCTTGGCCTCCACCGAAATGCGCACCGTGTTGCCCAGGTTGGCCAGGTCGTTGCGGTGCTCCATCATCTTCTCGATGAAGGGGTGCTTGAGAGGGATCATCTTTTCAAAGCTAGTGGACGGGCGAATCAACGTCGCCTGCCAGAACAGGAAAATACTCACCAGCAGGCAGATGACGATCACTGCCGGGCGGTTGTTGAAGATCAGGCGCTCAAGAAAGGTCGCTTTATCGTTGTGATGACTGCTCATTCTTTGCCCGCCTTCTTATTGTTTTGTCGGTTCAGCGCCGGTGGGCATGGCAACACGAACGCCACCCTGCCCGACCAGAATCAAGTTGCCATTGCCTGCCGCCGTGACGGCCGACAGCGAAATACGGTCCGGACGGTTGAACACGCTGAAGGTCGCCCCGCCGTCATGACTGATCACCACGCTGCCACCGTTGCCGACGACAACGATGGAACCGTCATCCAGCAAAGTCGCGCCCGACAAACCGAACTCCAGCGCTCCCCGCGCCGCGTTCAGCTCGACTTGTTCCCACGTGCTGCCGAAATCCGCGGAGCGGTAAAGGTTGCCACGCAAGCCATAAGCCAACAGGGTCTGCGGTTGGGCGGTGCTGATCACACCAAACAGCGAGCCCTCGTAAGGGCCTTCGAGTTTTTCCCAGGTCTGGCCGTCGTCGCTGGAGCGGAACATGCTGCCTTGCTCACCGACGATGAACAGGCCGGCGTCCTTGATATGGGCGATGGCGTTGAGGTGGAGCTGGTCTTCGTTGTCGAGGCGGTCGCTGACGTCGTTCCAGGTTTTGCCGCCGTCGGTGGTTTCGATCAACGCACCGTAGGCGCCGACGGCCAGGCCGTGATTGGCGTTGTTGAACCACACGTCGAGTAACGGGGCTTCGTGTTTGAGGTCTTGATACTGCCGGGTCCACGTAGCGCCGCCATCGGAACTGGCGAGAACTTGCGCATCATGGCCCACCGCCCAGCCCTGCTTCTCATCGACAAAAAACACCGCCGTGAGCAGTTGCCGGGTGGGGACTTTGGCTTGGGTCCAGGTGCTGCCCTGATCATCGGAATAGAGGATATGCCCGCGATCCCCAACGGCCACCAGCCGCTTGCCGGCATGGACCACGTCGATCATCAGGCCTTTGGCGGCCTTGGGGGATTCAATCGCAAACGCAGGCGTTGCGGTGGTATCGCTGGCTGCCAGTGCGGACGTGGACAACACGCCACCGACCAGCAACGAGAGCGCTGTGGCCAACAACGCAACCGTGCGTGCGGCGCGTGGGCGGCAAACAACCCAACCCATGACAGGCTCACTCATAGACCTTTCTCCCATTTATTATTGTTATCGCCTGCCTTCCGGGGCCTTGAAACCTGCAATCTAGAGCGCCTGGAGGAAGCAGGGGCCATCCTATCGGGCTTTCGAATCGTCTGACAATCGGCGCTACGTTATCTTTTGTTAACTGATGCCATTTCCCCATCACCTGAATATAGCTGCATTCGCTGAGGTGATCTTCAGCGGCTTAATGAATTTTTATTCCATCTATTGAATTTAGTGAATTTTTATTCCATTAATACCTTTTCTCAAAACAATAATGCAAAGGACCACGGCAATGCGCGAACTCGGAATCGGCTTGATCGGCACAGGCTTCATGGGCCGCGCCCATGCGTTGGCGTTCAACAATGCGCGAGCGGTATTTGAGCTGCCGGTACAGCTCAAGCTGGCCGCCCTGGCCGATGCCGACACCGAGCGTGCGCAGCGCTGCGCCAATGCCTGGGGGTTTGCCCAGGCCCACGGCGACTGGCAGGCGTTGATCAATGATCCCGGCGTCGGTGTAGTGGCCATCACCACCCCCAACCATTTGCACTACCCAATGGCCATGGCCGCCATCGCGGCAGGCAAGGCGGTTTACTGCGAGAAGCCCCTGGCGGTCAGCCTGGAGCAGGCCGACGCCATGCGCCGCGCCGCCCGTGCGGCCGGCGTGGTCACGCGGGTCGGCTACAACTATCAGCACAACCCGATGATCACCCTGGCCCGACAGATGATTGCCACTGGCGAGCTTGGCGAGATCATCAGCTTCCAGGGTGAATTCAGCGAAGACTTCATGGCCGACCCGACGTCCCCTTGGTCGTGGCGCTGCGAAGTGGAACATGCCGGCGGCGCGCTGGCGGACTTGGGCAGCCATCTGCTGTCGATGGCGCGCTATCTGCTGGGGGATGTAGTCAGCGTGTGTGCCGATACCCAGACCGTCCACGCCCGCCGCCCTGCCGTCAAAGGGAGCACGGAGGTGAAACCCATCGCCGTGGACGATCAGGTGCATGCCTTGCTGCGTTTCGCCAACGGCGCGCGCGGCACGGTGAGCAGTAGCTGGCTCAAGCATGGCTACAAGAACCACCTGAGCTTCGAGATCAGCGGGACGAAAGGCACGCTGGCGTTCGATCAGGAGCGCTTGAATGAGTTGCGCGTTTGCCGGGTTGGTCAGGAGGGTTTCCAGCGTCTGTTGGCCGGTCCCGCCCTGCCCGGCTATGCGGCGTTCAGCCCGGCTGCGGGGCACCAGTTGGGGTACAACGAGTTGAAAACGCTGGAGGTGCAGGCGTTGATCCTGGCCGTGGCGGGCCAAGGTACGGATGGCACTGACTTTGAGGCGGCATGGGAGGTTGAGCGGTTGGCGACGGCGATTCGCCTGGCTGCCAGGGAAGAACGCTGGGTAGCCGTGAACTCACTCTAAAATCCACCACAGAACTTTGTGGGAGCTGGCTTGCCTGCGATAGCGGTGTAACGGTTACACCGCTATCGCAGGCAAG